>JASHPW010000070.1 GCA_030037895.1 Xanthobacteraceae bacterium
AACGGGGAAGGAATATGGCGGGCGTCGTATTCAATTGCGGGCAGCATGCTTCAACGATTGCGCAGGCTCACTGCGTTCAGTCGCCGCGTGGAATTCCCGAAGGCTGTTGGTCCGTCGCCGCAGCGAAAGTGTTGGTGCGGTCTTGGCGGCCGTCGAGCGCGCCCAGCGTTGCGGCAGGCACGGTCTGCGCCGCAAGCGCATGGCTGGCGTCGTCGAGCAGATGCTCGACATGCACGAGCGCCTCGGTTCCCTTGCGCGTGAGCAGGATTTGCTGTGGCGGCGGTTCGCTGCCCTTGATCGCGGCGTCGGCCACGGTCGGCGCATGCTGCGGAGGAGGCAGGCCGGGCAGCGGCCGCAACTCGACGCCCTGATGCGCATAGGCCATGATGTCGTGCCAGACGGTCGCCGGCAGCGTGCCGCCGGTCATGCGTTTGGTCGGCGTGTAATCATCATTGCCCATCCACACCGCACCGACGAAATTTCCGGTGTAGCCGACGAACCAGGCGTCGCGCCAAGCGTTGGTGGTTCCGGTTTTGCCCGCCGTCGGAATGCCGTCGAGCCGGGCGCGCCGTCCGGTGCCGTTTTCGACCACCGAGTTCATCATCGCCACCATGTCGAGGGCGACTTGCGGTGAGATCACCTGCCGCGGTCGGGGGCCGTCGCGGTCGAAGCGCCACACCAACTCGCCGGTGCCGGTGCGCACTTCGAGCACGGCGTGCGGGGTGACGGCTTTGCCGAGATTGGGGAAGGTGGCATAGGCGACGGCGTGTTCGAGCACGGTCACCGCGTCGGCGCCGATCGGCAAGGAGGGCGTATCGGGCAGCGGCGTCACAATGCCCATATTGCGCGCGGTCTGAATGATCTTGGCCCGCCCGATCTTGGCATTGCCGTTGCCGAGCGCGATCGAGAGTTTTACCGGAATGACGTTGATCGAATGGGTGAGCGCCTGCGTCAGCGTCACCGCTCCGGAATAGCGCGCGGAATAATTGTGCGGGCACCAATTGCCGATGCACACCGGCGAATCGATGACCACCGAGTTCGGCTTGAATCCGTTCGCCAACGCGGTTGCATAGACATAGGGCTTGAACGAGGACCCGGGTTGGCGCAGCGCGTCGACCGCGCGGTTGAACTGGCTCTCACCGTAATCGCGCCCGCCGACCATCGCGCGCACCGCGCCGTCGAGATCGGCGATCACCACCGCCGCTTGGCTCGCGCCGTAGTCGTGGCCGTACTCGCGCAACGCCGATTCGATCGTATGCTCGGCATCACGTTGAATGTTCATGTCGAGCGCGGTGCGTACCACGAAGAAGCGTTCGTTGACCGATTTCGGAAACGTGTCGACCAGTTTGCGCACCTCGTCGAACGCCCAGTCGAGGTAATAGTTCGGCACGTCCTCCTCGCGGCGGTCGATGGGAGTGGCGGGATTGCGGCGGGCGCCGTAGACCTGACCCTCGGTCATGAAGCCGTTGTCGACCAGATTGTCGAGCACGATGTTGGCGCGCGCGCGGGCGGCCGGCAGGTTGACGAGCGGCGAGAACTTGGTTGGAGCCTTGAACAGGCCGGCCAGCATCGCCGCCTCGGGGAGCGTCACGTCGCGCACCGATTTGCCGAAATAGTACTGCGCCGCGGCGTCAACCCCGAACGCGCCGCCGCCGAGATAGGCGCGGTCAAGGTAGAGTTTGAGAATCTCGTTCTTCGAGAGCCTGCTCTCCAGCCAGATGGCGAGGAACGCCTCGTTGATCTTGCGCTCGAGGGTGCGCTCGTTGTTCAGGAAAAGGTTCTTGGCGAGCTGCTGGGTGATGGTTGAGCCGCCCTGCACCACGCTGCCGGCCTTGGCGTTGGTCATCAGCGCGCGGAAGGTGCCGTAAAGGTCGATGCCGAAATGGTCGTAGAAGCGCCGGTCCTCGGTCGCCAGCACCGCCTTGATGAGGTGGTCGGGCATCTCGTCGAGCGGCACCGAGTCATTGTGCTTGATGCCGCGGCTGCCGATCTCGTTGCCGTAGCGGTCGAGGAAGGTGACCGCGAGCTCGGATTTCTTCAGCCAGTCCTGGTCGGAAGTCTGGCGGAAGGCGGGAATGGCGAGCGCCAGCATGAGAAAAAGACCGCCGGTGCCGAGAGTGACCGCCTCCGAAAGCGGCTCGATGAACAACCAGCGCCGCCAGCCGGCGATATGGCAACGGTCCATGATTGCGGTGAACCGCTCGTACAGTTCCCGCGCCCATTTGCCGCTCTGGAAAACGGCGAAATCGATCCGCGCGTCGAGGTCGAGCAAAAGCTTCTTGAGCTTGAGCCGCCAGTCGTCGCCCGGATCGGGAAACAGATGCGTCAAAGTTCGGCACTCCGCGAGCGGGTTCGGCCCCCGCCCTTGCCTTTTCCAGCCGGCCAACCTTTAGCCGAGCCGGCGCCGCCGGCCAATGACAGGGCGGTCGCAGGGTGAATGGAAATTGGGGGTAAATTTGGCATAAGACCCATGAGCGCATAACTGTCTGGTGAGGATCAGGGTTTCCGCGCAGCCGGCCGGTCATGAATGGCGGCCCGGAGAACGGCATGGCGATCGAAGACGGCCCGGGCGAGATTCCGTTCTGGCGGCGCAAGTCACTGGCGGAAATGACGGATTCCGAATGGGAAAGCCTCTGCGACGGCTGCGGCCGCTGCTGCCTCAACAAGCTCGAAGAGGAGGGGACCGGCCGCACCTTTTACACCGATGTCGGCTGCCGATTGCTCGACGGCGAGAGCTGCCGCTGTCGCGACTACGAGCGCCGACTGGACAAGGTGGACGATTGCGTCCGGCTCACGCCGGAAAGTCTGAAGTCCATTACCTGGCTGCCGCCCTCCTGCGCCTACGTGCTGGTCGGGCAGGGCAAGGACCTTTACTGGTGGCATCCGCTCGTCTCCGGCGATCCCGAAACAGTGCACATCGCCGGCGTGTCAGTGCGCGACCGCGTGCGCGCAAGCGAGACGACAGTGCCCGACGAGGATCTCGAAGATTACATCGTCGGTTGGCCGCAGCGGCTGCCGAAGGCGGCGCGGCGCAAGCGATAACACACGCACGCGCTTATCGCTCAAGGAACGCGATCGACGCCGTGCGATCCTCCACCAAACGGCAGTCCTGCTTTGCGCGCCGAGCGGTTGCATTTGCCCACATCGCTGGCCAAGTGTTGCAGCCTGGTCACGCCGGGCCGTTCAACTCTTGCGGGCTTGACTGCGAATGGCTGCTTTCCGCGATGTCGGCTCAAGCGAGGCTCAGCGCATCGCCGCGGACCGTAGCACCAACGGTCAGGCGCCGGCCGGCACGAAGAGCGGCGTGACGCGCCGGACCGCGGCGCCCGCCGACGCCGCCGATCAAGCGGCACTCGATCCCGCGGCTGCGGCCGCGCCGCTCGATCACGCCACGATCCGCGCGATCATGGCCGGCATCATGCTGGCGATGTTCCTCTCGGCGCTCGAGCAGACGATCGTCGCGCCGGCCTTGCCGGCGATCGGCCGAAGCCTCGCCGACATCGATGACCTGTCCTGGGTGGTGACCGCCTATCTCCTTGCCGCCACGGCGGCGACGCCGCTGTTCGGAAAACTCTCGGATATCCACGGCCGACGCGCGATTCTGCTGCTCGCGATCGGCATTTTCATCGTCGGCTCGCTCGCCTGCGCGCTGGCGCCGACGATGCCGGTGCTGGTCCTCGGTCGCGGCTTGCAGGGAATCGGCGGCGGCGGGCTCATACCGCTCGCGCAGACCATCATCGCCGACATGCTCTCGCCGCGCGAGCGGCCGCTGGCGCAGAGCTACACCTCGGTCATGTTCATGAGCGCCAGCATCCTCGGGCCGGTGCTCGGCGGCCTGTTGACCGATCACCTCCATTGGTCATTCATCTTCTGGATCAATTTGCCGCTGGGCGCGGTCGCCCTGGTCATGACCTCGAGCGCACTGCGCCGCTTGCCGCGGCATGACCGCCCGCACCAGATCGACCTCGTCGGCGCCGCCCTCATGGTCGCCGCCGCGCTCAGCTTGATGCTGGCGCTCGATTGGGGCGGCACCCATTACGGTTGGGCCTCGTGGCGGATCGTCGCCCTCGTCGCCGGCTCGGCGGCGCTGTGGACGCTGTTCGCGGCGCGGCTCCTGACCGCGCGGGAGCCGTTCATTCCGCTTGCGATCCTGCGCGGTCGGGTGACCGGCACGATCACCTGCGCCGCCTTCTTCAGCATCGGCACCATCATCGGCGTGACCATCTATCTGCCGCTCTATTTTCAGGTCGTGCTCGGCGTTTCGGCGAGCGTCTCCGGCCTCGCTTTGATCGCGTTCATGGGCGGCGCCACGATCGGCTCGATGGTGGCCGGCCGGCTGCTCGCGCGCCTGACGCACTATATGCGCGTGCCCGTCGCCGGCCTCGTGCTCGCCATCGCCACGCTCGGCTTCCTCGCCGTCGATCCGGCGGGATTGACGCTCGGCATGTTCGCGCTGCTGCTCGCCCTGTTGGGCGTCGGAATCGGACCGATGTATCCGACCAGCACGATCGTCATGCAGAACGCGGTAAAGCTGCACCAGCTCGGTACGGCGACCGGCACGTTGAATTTCTTCCGTCTGCTCGGCGGGGCGATCATCGTTGCCGTCTTCGGCGCCATCGTGTTCGGCGGCGCCCGCGGTCATGCCGAAGTCGCCACGCTGGAAAAGCTCGCGGCCGGGCACGCCGATTTCGTCCCGGCCTTTCGCCTGGTGTTCATCGCCGCGGCGATCTTCCTCGCCGGCGCCCTCGCTTGCGTGCTCGCGGTCGAGGAGCGCCCGCTGCACGGTCCCATGCGGCTTGCCGATCGCGCGGCGGAGTAGCTGTGTCAGCGGCAGGCGATGGCGCGCACCGCATCGGCGGCGCCGGCGCCGGCGACGTCGAAGTCGAGCAAAGTCGTGCCGGCACCGGGCAGTTCGGCTTCCACCCGCAGCCGCTTGGCGGCGACGAGATCGGCGACCGGATCCTGATCGGAGAATTTCGGCAGCACGATCGCGCGGGGGGCGCCTCTGCCGGCAGCCTTCAATTTATAGTCGCGGACAGGTCCTTCATCAAAGCGATACCGGATGTGAAGGCTTCTGATGTGCCACATCCACCCCAATGACGTGAACACGACCATGATTTCCGGTTCCGTCGGCTTGTTCAGAAATACGGCAACGCACCTTATGACCAAGGCGGCGGTAACGGATTTGCCCTGCCGAGCCGGACTCGATTTTGGCGTCGTCACGGCAAAGCGCGAGGTCTGATCGGACAATTGGTCCTTCTCGGTTGAAATCTTCCATGGACTTGCGGTCTGGGCGCGTGCCGCGTCGCTGCCGAGCGCAATGGCGACAAGAGCCGCCACCAGGAACGGCACTGCACGCGATGAGACCGGCGTGCGGCGCAGCATCGTGCTCCCCGATCCGCCCTCTTTGCCGCAAGCCTATGCCGCGGCAGAGCCGGATGAAAGCGCTCGGTTTACGTCTGGTTTTGCTCGATCATATGATCCGACAGGGCCGAGCCTGCCTGAACAAGCCTGCCCCAAATCAGCCGTTCAGGTTTGGTTCAGTGGCAAGCGTCTAGGAAGCCGCATGGGTAACGCCGAACGAGCCGTGGCTGCCGCGCTGCTCGCGCTTGCCGTGGCGCTTGCGCCCGCGCGCGCACAAGAGACCGGCCGTCCGCAGCATACCACGCAGACCGCGCACATTTGTCTCAATCAGAAGGAGCGCCGGGCGTTGGTTGAAAGCGGCGCCGTGCTCCGCCTCGCCGCCGCCATGCGCGCGGTCAGAGGCCGTGAGGCGGGCACCTTGGTGCGGGCGCGGCTTTGCCGCCGCCCCGAAGGCCTCGTCTATCTGCTGACAGTTCTGGCGCGCGATGGCAAAGTGGCGCGCCTCGCCGTCGATGCAGTGAAAGGCACGCTGGTCGGCGGACTTTGAGCGGAGTTCTTCTTGCGCCTTCTCGTTGTCGAGGATGATCCCGATCTTAATCGCCAGCTCGCGAGCGCGCTGACCGACGCCGGCTATGTCGTCGACCGCGCCTTCGACGGCGAGGAAGGCCATTACCTCGGCGAGAGCGAGCCCTACGACGCCGTCATCCTCGATATCGGCCTGCCGAAAATGGACGGCATCTCGGTGCTGGAAGCGTGGCGGCGCGCCGGCCGCGCCATGCCGGTCCTCATCCTCACCGCGCGTGATCGCTGGAGCGACAAGGTGCAGGGTTTTGACGCTGGTGCCGACGATTACGTCGCCAAACCGTTCCACCTTGAAGAGGTTCTGGCGCGGGTGCGGGCGCTGCTGCGCCGTTCGGCCGGCCATGCCAAGAGCGAGTTCACCTGCGGTCCGGTGCGCCTTGACACCCGGACCGGACGGGTCGCCGTCGACGGCAATCCCGTCAAGCTCACCTCGCACGAATATCGGCTCCTGTCCTACCTCATGCACCATACCGGCCGCGTCGTCTCCCGTACCGAACTGGTCGAGCACCTCTACGACCAGGATTTCGACCGCGATTCCAATACCATCGAAGTGTTCGTCGGCCGCATCCGCAAAAAGCTCGGGGTCGACGTGATCCAGACGGTGCGCGGTCTCGGCTATCTGCTCACCCCGCCCGATGCGCGCTAACTCGCTCGCCTTTCGCCTGTTTCTCTGGGCGACCGGTTGGACAGTGGTGATCCTCATCGTCACCGGCGTGGTGTTGTCCTCGCTCTATCGCCACGCCGTCGAGCGCGCCTTCGACCGCCGGCTCGACGTTTACCTGCGCACCCTCGTCGCCGATGTCGCCTCGCCTGAGGAAGGCAACGACAAGTTCCCGCAATCGATCGGCGAGCCGCTGTTCGAGCTGCCGCTGTCGGGCTGGTATTGGCAGGTCACGCGGCTCGATACGCCGGAGCCGGAGGTGCGTTCCTCGCGGTCGCTGTGGGACTCGAATCTGCCGCGCCTGCCGAACGCGGAGGCCGGCGCCTCCGCCTCGGGCGGCTACCGGCAGGGCTACGCGGTGGGCCCCGAGGACGTGCGGCTGCGCCTGGTCGAGCGCAACATCGATCTCGGTGACGACGGCCGCTATCTGATCGCGGTGGCGGGCGATGCGTCCGAAATCGACAACGAGACGCTGAGCTTCGACCGCGTCATCGGCGCGACTTTCGCCGCGCTCGCCATCGCGCTGCTTTTGACCACCGCCTTGCAGGTTCGCTTCGGGCTTGCGCCGCTCAAGCGCATTTCGGAAAGCTTGGCGGCGATCCGCTCCGGCCGAGCCGAGCGCCTGGAGGGCAAATTTCCGGTCGAGATCGATCCGCTGGCGCGCGAGACCAACGCGCTGATCGACGCCAATCGCGAGATCGTCGAGCGCGCGCGCACCCATGTCGGCAATCTCGCCCACGCGCTGAAGACGCCGTTGTCCGTTCTCGTCAACGAGGCGGCGGCGCGGGCGGACGATCCGCTGGCGCAGAAGGTGCGCGAGCAGACCGAAATCATGCGTGACCAGGTGGCGCGCCAGCTCGAGCGCGCGCGGCTCGCCGCCCGGTTTACCGTCGTCGGCACGCTGATCGACGTTCCTCCTGCGGTGACCGCGCTCGCGCGCACGATGGAAAAGCTCTACCGCGCGCGCGACATCGCCATCGCCGTCGATCTGCCCGAGCACGCCTATTTTCGCGGCGAACAGCACGACCTCGAGGAGATGATCGGCAATCTGGTCGACAATGCCTGCAAATGGGCGCAGGCGCGAATCGCCATCGAGGTCGTGGCCGATCGTCCGGCCGACGCCGACAAGTGGCGCGTGCGCATCATCGTCGATGACGATGGGCCCGGCCTTTCCCCGTCGGAGCGCGAGCAGGTGGCGCTGCGCGGGCAGCGGCTCGACGAGAGCAAACCCGGCTCCGGCCTCGGCCTCTCCATCGTGGTCGAACTCGCCGGCCTTTATGGCGGCGTGCTCACGCTCGGCACCGCGCCGATCGGCGGCCTGCGCGCCGAACTGGCGCTGCCGGGCGGCTCAGTCTGATTTTCCCTCCCCGCGAGGAACGGAAAGGCGGGCTTCACGTCGCCGTCAATCGTGAGCGTGGTCCGCAGCACCACGACATGAATTGCTTGAGGTTTTGATGTGAAGATGCGGCGGGCCGGCGGCGATAAGCGCGGCGCGCTCAGAGAAGGCTTTGCCCTCGTCGCCCCGCTTGTGGTTTAACGCGGCCGGAGGCGGACGGACTTGCGTCGTCCGTCTTTGGGTTTGGGGACGCCATGCCGACGATCCGGTTCGTTGCGTTTGCGGTGATTGCACTGGGCGTTGCCGCGTGCGCGGCCGATACCGGGCCGAAGGAGGTCGGCGGCACGGCGGTCGGCGCGGCCAGCGCCGCACCCGGCGCCTTCCTCGGCAACCGCATCGGCGCGGCGCTCAATGACGAGGACAAGCGGCGCGCCTACGCGGCGCAGATCCAGGCGCTGGACACCGGGCCTTCGGGTGCTCCGGTCGCGTGGCGCAACCCGGAGTCCGGCCGCTACGGCAATGTCGTGCCCGGCCCCGCCTATCAGGTCAACGGCGCGTCCTGCCGGCATTATACGCACACGATCTTTATCGACGCAGCGCCGCAGATCGAGCGCGGCACGGCGTGCCGCAATGCCGACGGCACCTGGACGAAAATGCGCTGATCGCAGCGTTATCGCCTTGAATTTTCGACGTTTTGTAACGCCTTCTTAAGCGCGCAGCGATTAGAAAACATCCGGTGCAGTCCAGGCGAGGTGGTGTGCCATGACGAGCGACGGGCGATCCGTCGAACGGCTGCGCGACTATCTCCGGGCCCTCAAGCCGGAAACGCGCGCGATGCTGGTCGCCGAGCTCGAGCGCGGCTTGCTGCGCGGCGAGGAGGCTCCCGGCAATGATCTTATCCTGCACGAATTGCGCCGTGCCATCCGTGCCGCCAGGCAGCCGGTGAGGCGCATCGGCGATGCGGCCCGCCTGTTCTTCGCGCCGTTCGAGCCGTTTCTCATCGACGATGCCGCCGATCACAAGCGCCTCGGGCGTCTCGCGCGCGTATCGCTGCAGCCGATTTGGCAATGGATCGGTCGCGATCTGATGCCGGCCGAGGCCGCGGCGCTGAGCGCGGACATCAACCGCGCGCTGCTCGCCGATGATCGGGCCAAGGCCGAGCAATTGGCCCGCGCTCTCCAGGAACGCGCGATTCAGCGCACCAGGGAAACAATCGCCGCGCTTGGCGGCGATGAAAAAGCGCTTCGCCGCTTCGCCGTCGCGGTCGGCACGCCGCGCGCGCTTGAGGATCTCGACACGCTCTTGCGCGTCCTCGCGATCCGCGATGTGCTCGCCGATCTGGCGCGGCGGCTGCCGGACAATTTGCGCGCGTTCGAGCGCGACCAGATCGATGAAGTCAAAGCGCTCATCGACGGCGCGGCGGCGCCGAAATCGCCGAAGGCCGGCGCGGCGCCTCACGCGGATGTCTTTCTCTACGGCTTGATCCTGGTCATGGGCCGCCTCTATGTCCCCTGGCAACTTATCCGCATCGCCTCGCGCGCGGCCGAAAGCGACGATCCCGCCCGCATTGCCGCAACGCCCTACGCGATCGCCGTCGCGATCGTGCTCGGCGAAGTCGAATGCATGGTGAAGGAGCTGCGCGCGGAGCTTAAGGCGCGCCGCCCGGTCACGTCGCTTCTCAAAGGCATCCACGATGCGGCGCGCGGTTTGCGCACGGAAATGGACCTCGCCGTCGACTCGCCGTTGAGCCGGCAACTCGCGGCCGTCCGCACCGAGGTGTCTGATCTGCTCAAAGCCGAGATCGAGTCGACGTCGGCCCGGGTCCGGCGGCTGCTTCGGCCGCGGCCGGCGGCGGAAATCGCGCCGGGCTCGCGGCTCGATGCGACCGACGTGAACGAGGCCGGGCTGCTGGTCGAATTTGTCGATGCGTGCCGCCATTACGCGAACGAACTCGCGATCAACGAAGTGACCATGCGCACCTATTCCGAACTTCAACAATACATTGAGAGCGGAACCAAGATGTTGCTCGATACGCTGCGCCGCGCCGGCGATTCCGACCGGCCGTTCCGGCAATCGCAGATCGACGCCGCCGTCCGATTCAGCAGAACCTTGTTCGGAGCCGACGATGCCGGGCTGTTGGCCAAGGCCGCCGAGCTTGCCGCTCAGGCCGGGACGGTCGAGCGCAAGCCGGCCCGGGCTTGATTATGGCAGGCGCGGCGCCGGCCGGTTTGGCGAAGCGAACGGCCCCGGCCCCGGCAGTGCGCAATTTGCCGCGCCGGGGCTCCCATTGCGGTCGCGTTGATGCCGTGATGATGTAACGTTGGCCGCCTGCTGCTGTTCCGGGGTGGATAGAATAGCGCCATGATTCTGTGGTTGATCTTTGTATCAATGACTATTGCGGCGATCCTCGCCGTGCTGTGGCCGCTTGGGCGCAACCCGCGGGCTGTTCGCGGCGGCAGCGATCTCCTCGTCTACAAGGATCAATTGCAGGAGATCGACCGTGATCGCGCCGCCGGGCTGATCGGCGAGGCGGAGGCGGAGGCCGCCCGGCTTGAAGTGTCGCGCCGGCTCCTTGCCGCGGCAGACACGGCCGGCAGCGAGCCGCGGACCGCGCCCGCGGCGGCGGCGCATTATATGCGGCGGCGGCGCGTGGCCGCGCTGGCCGCGCTGATCATTTTGCCGTTCGGTCCGCCGGGTCTTTATCTGGCGCTGGGCTCGCCGAACCTTCCGGGAGAGCCCGCCTTCGCCCGCGTCAAGACGGCGCAGGGCCACGAGTCGATCGCAAGCCTCGTCAACGAGGTCGAGGCACATCTGGCGCGCAATCCCAATGATGGTGCCGGCTGGGAAGTGATAGCCCCGGTCTACATACGGCTCGGCCGCTTCGATGACGCGGTCGCGGCGCGGCGCAAATCGCTGGCGCTCAATGGCGACACCGCGGCGCGCGAGGCCGACCTCGGCGAGGCGCTGGCCGCCGCCGCCAATGGCGTGGTCACCGCCGAGGCCAAGGACGCGTTCGAGCGCGCCGTCGCGCGCGATCCGCACGAGCCGAAGGCCCGCTATTTTCTCGGCCTCGCCGCCAAGCAGGACGGTAAAAACGAGGAGGCCGTTTCCATCTGGCGCTCGCTCTTGGCGGACGCGCCGCCCGACGCGCCGTGGGGCGCTTTCGTTCGCCAGGCGCTGGCGCGCGCGACCGGCACGCCGGTCGCCGAACCGGGGCCGGGCAGCGCTGACGTGGCGGCCGCGGCGAACATGAGCGATGACCAGCGCCGCGACATGATCCGCGGCATGGTCGCGCGCCTCGCCGACCGGCTGCACGACAACGGCGCCGACGTCGAGGGGTGGCTCCGCCTCGTGCGCGCCTATGTCGTGCTCGGCGACCGCGACAAGGCCAAGGCCGCCGTCGCCGACGCCAAGCGCGCGCTCGCCGACCATCCCGACGAGATCAAACGCATCGACGATCTGGTCAAAGGTCTCGGCCTCGAAGGCTGACGAGCGGGACCATGCCGCGGAAACAACAATGACCCGCAAACAGCGACGCCTCGTTCTGATCGGCGGCTCGCTCGGCGTCTTGGCCGTTGCCGTCGCGCTCATGCTCAATGCGTTCCGCGACTCCATCGTGTTCTTTAATTCGCCGAGCGACGTCGCCGAGAAGCACGTTGCGCCCGGCGCGCGCATCCGGCTCGGCGGATTGGTGAAAACCGGCAGCTTGGTGCGCGGCGACAATCTGAAAATCCGCTTCACGGTCACCGACGGCAAAAGCGAGTTGCCGGTCACCTATCAGGGCGTTCTCCCCGACCTGTTCCGCGAAGGACAGGGGGTCGTCGCCGAGGGCGCGCTCGACGGCGCCGGCGTGTTCAACGCCGACACGATCCTCGCCAAACATGACGAGACCTACATGCCGAAGGAAGTCGCCGACGCCTTGAAGAAATCGGGGCACTGGAAGGACGATTACGCGCAGCGTGCGGCGCTGCCGATTGGCGGCGGCGGTGGGAGAGGGAAGTGAAGCGTGGGAGAGGGGCGGGATATTTGTTCTTGCCCCTTGGCGGGGGAGGATAGGGTGGAACGCGAGGTGACGCGCGCGCGAGGGCGCCCGCGCATCACCTTCCGGCCTTGAGCCCTGAGCCCGTCGGGCCAGGGGAGGGGGAACGGGAGCGGCGCATGATCGCGGAGATCGGGCATTACGCGCTGATGCTGGCGCTGGGTCTGGCGCTGATCCAGGGCGTGATGCCGATTGTGGGCACGCGCAGCAATGATGCGGTGCTCATGAGCATGGCGGCGCCGACG
>JASHPW010000071.1 GCA_030037895.1 Xanthobacteraceae bacterium
GAGAAGTCGAAGCAGCTCGCGCTGGTGCTGGAAGCAATCGCGCTCGCCGAGCGCGACGTGCCCGACTACGTCGAGGTCGACCACGGCAAGATGACCGCGAAGCTCACCCGCGTGCCGACGCTCGGCGAGGTGCCCTACCCGGTGATGATGGAACCGCACCTCGTGGTCGAATATTACTCGCGCTGAAGCGGCGCCATGGCCTAGCGCCGCGCGGCTGCCAAGCCGGAAGTGTCTATGACGCCGCCGCGCTCTCCTTCACGGGGATGCCCTTCTCCTTGAGGAGCGATTGCAACTCGCCCGCCTGGAACATCTCGCGAATAATATCGCAGCCGCCGACGAACTCGCCCTTGACGTAAAGCTGCGGGATGGTCGGCCAGTTCGAATAGGCCTTGATGCCGCCGCGCAGCTCGTCGTTCTCCAGCACGTTCAGACCCTTATAGGCGACGCCGAGGTAGTCGAGAATCTGCACCACTTGGCCGGAGAAGCCGCACATCGGGAATTGCGGCGTGCCCTTCATGAACAGAACGACGTCGTTAACCTTCACCTCATTATCGATGAACTGCTCGATGGACATGCTCCTGCTCCTTGGCTGCGGCCGAATCGGGCGCCGTCGCCTCCCCGATCGGGATTAGATATAGGAAGCATATGGCGGATGGCTATGCCAAGTGGCAGGCCCGCCATGCAGCAGAGCTGTCGCTGTCGCGTTATCGGGTGGCGGCGCGGGCGAGGGCAGCATGCGAAAAGGACATTTTTCAATGAAAATTCGCCGTATCCTGCTCGATGTGGACAAGGCAATTGCGCGGCCGGCGATCGTCGATCTCGCCCAGCAAATCGACAGCGTCGCCGGCGTTCAAGCCGTCAACATCACCGTCACGGAAATCGACATCGAAACCGTCGGCATGAACGTCACGATCGAAGGCGACGATATCGACTACGCCGCGCTCATAAAGGCGATCGAGGATGCCGGCGCCGTCGTCAACAGCATAGATCAGATCGTGACCGGCGATCGTATCGTCGAGGCCGTGAAGAGGACTCGATGAAGCTGACGACCATCTTCCGGCGGTCGCACTTGTTTCCGCTGGTGATCGGTCCGGTGGACGGCATCCTGACCGTATTGACGCTGTCGGCCGGGCGAATGATGGCTTCCGGCGGCCCGCAGATCGACCTGCTATTCGCGGTCAGGATCGCGCTCGCCGCCTCGCTCTCGGGCGGCTTCGTTTATTTCATTGCCGAATATTCCAGGCTGCGCGGCCAGTTGATCGATGCCGAACGGCATCTCAGCCTATCCTCACCCGGGCGATTTGCCGCCTCGCGTCTCGGAACCGCCGTGCTGCTCGATTCGTTCCGCGGCGCGGCCATCTCCGCGGTGGCGGGATCTCTCGGCGCCATGCTGCCGCTGGCGATCGGGACGCTGTTTGCGGGCCGGCAATGGCTGACGTTGGTGATCGCCATTGCCGCCCTCGGCGCACTTGGCGCCATGGTCGCGCAAGCCGTCCGCGGCCGACCGCTCACCTGGGCCTTGGCCCTGATGGCGACAGGCGCGTTGCTGACCGCTCTCGGCATTGTGCTCAACGTCACCTAAAGCGGGATGACTTATCTTCGAATCGTCATCCCGCTTCTAAGTTTTTGTATTGTCGCGCGTCCGGACGGAAACCGGTTCCCATTTTTCCTGGACGCGCTTTAATGGCTTGAAGACGTGCCCGCCGCCCCGGCGAACCGCTTAGCCCGGTGCCCCGGTCTGCAATGCGAGCGCATGCAGCTTGCCGCCCATCTCCCCCTTGAGCGCCTCGTAGACGATCTGGTGTTGCTGCACGCGCGATTTGCCGCGAAACGATTCGGCGATGACGGTCGCGGCGTAATGCTCGCCGTCGCCGGCAAGATCGCGGATCGTCACCCGGGCGTCGGGAATACGGGCCCGAATCAATCGCTCGATATCGCTCGCGGCCATGGCCATGGCGCCCTTCACCCCTGGGCTTCTATCCGGTCCGGACGGCGGACGCTCCCCAAACTTGCTCAATGTTGCGACCACATTGGGGCGCCGGTGCGAGAGCGTCAATGCGCCGCCGGTCAGGCCGGCGCGGCCATATAGGCCGGGAGCCAGCCTTCGAAGCGCGCGCGCAGGTCGTCGATGCGCGGCGCCCGCTCGCCGGCAAGAGCAAGACCCTCGCCGCCGGTCGCGCCCAGCCGGGTCAGCGGCACCGCGGCCGCATTGGCCCGTCGCGTCACGACATAGGCATTCTTCGCCGTGACCACGTAGCGCGCCTGGTCCTCGCCGAACCAGAAGGCGTGGGCGGCAACGGCGGCCGGGGCGTCCAACTCCGCGCCGAGGCCGGAGGCCATCGCCATTTCGGCGATCGCCACCAGAAGGCCGCCGTCGGAGACATCGTGCGCCGCGGTCACCAGGCCGTCGCGGATGAGCGCGCGGACGAATTCGCCGTTGCGCCGCTCGGCGGCCAAATCGACCGGCGGCGGAGCGCCCTCCTCGCGGCCGCAAATCTCGCGCAAGTAGAGCGATTGGCCGAGCCAGCCCTGCGTCGCGCCGATCAGCAGGATCGCTTCGCCGGCGGCCTTGAACGCGAGCGTCATCGATCTGGTGAAGTCCTCGAGCAGACCGACGCCGCCGATCGTAGGCGTCGGCAGGATGGCTTGGCCGTTGGTCTCGTTGTAGAGCGACACGTTGCCGGAGACGACCGGGAAATCGAGCGCCCGCGAAGCCGCGCCGACCCCGCGGATGCAGCCGACGAGTTGGCCCATGATCTCCGGCCGCTCCGGATTGCCGAAATTGAGGTTGTCGGTGAGTGCCAGCGGCCGCGCGCCGACGGCGCTGAGATTGCGGTAAGCCTCGGCCACCGCCTGCTTGCCGCCCTCGAACGGATCGGCCTCGCAGTAGCGCGGCGTGACGTCGGCGGTGAGCGCCAAGGCTTTCGGTCCCTCGTTGACGCGCACCACCGCGGCATCACCGCCCGGCCGCTGCACGGTGTTGCCGAGAATGACGTGGTCGTATTGCTCGAACACCCAGCGCTTGGAGCAGAGGTCCGGCGCGCCGACGAGTTTCTCCAACGCATCGGCAAGGCCGATCGGCGGTGCGAGCGAAGCCGGATCGATCACCGGTTTTCCTGCCGGCTCCGTGAAGGGGCGATGGTAGACCGGCGCCTCGTCGCCAAGCTCCTTGATCGGCAGGTCGGCCATGACGCCGCCGCCGTGCCTGACCAGGAATCGCTTCGCCGCGATGGTTTCGCCGACAACCGCGAAATCGAGGCCCCATTTGCGGAAGATCGCCTCGGCCTCTTTCTCCTTTTCGGGCTTGAGCACCATGAGCATACGCTCCTGGCTCTCCGAGAGCATCATCTCGTAGGCGCTCATGCCGGGTTCGCGGCACGGCACCTTGTCGAGATCGAGCGCGACGCCGAGCCCGCCCTTGGCGCCCATCTCGACCGCCGAGCAGGTCAAGCCGGCTGCGCCCATGTCCTGGATCGCGATCACGCAATCCTTGGCCATGATCTCCAGGCAGGCTTCGAGCAGGAGCTTTTCCGCGAACGGATCGCCGACCTGCACGGTCGGCCGCTTCTCTTCGGCGTCAGCGCCGAACTCGGCCGAGGCCATGGTTGCGCCATGAATGCCGTCGCGCCCGGTCTTCGAGCCGAGATAGACGACGGGCATGCCGACGCCGTCCGCCTTGGCGGAGAAAATCCTGTCCGTCTCGGCGATGCCCACGGCCATGGCGTTGACCAGGCAATTGCCGTCGTAGCGGCGGTGAAAGCGCATCTCGCCGCCGACCGTCGGCACGCCGAAGGAATTGCCGTAGCCGCCGATGCCGGCGACCACGCCGGCGACCAGGCGGCGGGTCTTCGGATTCTCCGGATCGCCGAACGAAAGCGCGTTGAGGCAGGCGATCGGCCGCGCGCCCATGGTGAACACGTCGCGCAGAATGCCGCCGACGCCGGTCGCCGCGCCCTGATAGGGCTCGATGTAGCTCGGATGGTTGTGGCTCTCCATCTTGAACACGGCGGCAAGCCCGTCGCCGATATCGATGACGCCGGCGTTCTCGCCCGGCCCCTGGATCACCCAGGGCGCCCGGGTCGGCAGCGTGCGCAAATGGATCTTCGAGGATTTGTACGAGCAGTGCTCGTTCCACATGGCCGAGAAGATGCCAAGCTCGGTGAAGCTCGGCGGCCGGCCGATGAGCGCGACGATGCGCTCATATTCGTCCGGCGTGAGGCCGTGCGCGGCGACGAGTTCGGGGGTGATGGGGGGGTCGTTGGAGATCATTGACGGCGTTGATTCTTGCCGATCCATTCGCCAAACGGCATTCGCGAAACTCTAATTTCTTCGAATTCGTTTTTCTTATTGAGCAATCGATATCCGGCCGGAATTGGTAGTGTCTTTCGGCGGCTGTATTCGTCTTCTGCAACTATTTGATCGGAAGTCGCGACAGCGGCGAGAGCGCAAATTATTGCATCTAGTTCACTGCCATCGCCGAGCCTCTTGCTAAATGGTGACTCGGCCGACAGAATGACCTCAGCCCTATTTTTCTCTGCCTGAATCGTTGCAAGTACCGTGCCCCGGCGGTTTGAAAAGCCGGCCAGATCAAGCCCAAATCCGGTCATCATCCCCTAAGCTGCCATTTGCGGGCGTGCGGCATGATGCGTTCAATGGCGGTTGCGATTGGCTTCGAAATAGGCGCGCAGCACGGCATTCATGCGGGTCAGGTGGCCCCGGCCTTGACGCCTGAACCAGTCGAGCACATCGCTGTCGATGCGCAAATGGACCGACGATTTTCTCGGGACCAGTGGCGGAATCAGTCTGGCATGATCCCAAAAGCTTCGATCCAGTTCGATCTCGTCCGCATCCGGACGCGTGGGAGCCAGCGCGCCGTGGCGTGCCATTTCGTCGATTTCATCAAGAGTGGCGCTCCTGATATCGCCGGCGCGCTCGTCGTCCCATACGCCAGGCAGTGATGAGATGGAGTACATCTTCGCCCGTCTGCGGGTCTTGGCGCGGCGTGAAGACAACGGTGAAGTACTCGCCTTCCGTAACACCGAGCGCGATATAGCTCGTTTCGCCGTAGTCATGGCGAACATCCTCCGTGACCATCACCGGCCCGCGAAAGATGCGGGCCGCCCGGAGCAGATCAAATCCGCGTTCCGCGAGAATTTGCCGACGCTTTGTCTCACTCCAGGTGAACCGCTGTGGCATGTACACCTTTGTGTACACAAATTCAAGAGCTCACGCCGCGACGGCAAAATGCTGCACCAGCCCGGCGAACAGGCCGCGGCCGTCGGTCGAGCCCATCGATGCTTCGACGTGGTTCTCCGGATGCGGCATCATTCCCAGCACGTTGCCGCGCTCGTTCAAAATTCCGGCGATGGCGTTCATGGCGCCGTTGTGGTTCCAAACCGGATCGACCACGCCGTCCGGCGAGCAATAGCGGAACAACACCCTGCCCTCGCCTTCGAGCCGGGCGATGGTCTTACCGTCGGCGATATAGCTGCCCTCGCCGTGCGCCACGGGAACGCGGATCACCTGGCCGGCATTGTAGCCGCGGCTGAACGGCGTATCGGAGCGCTCGACGCGCAGATGGACGTCGCGGCAGATGAAGCGAAGCTGGGCGTTGCGCATGAGCACGCCCGGGAGAAGGCCCGCCTCGCACAGGATCTGAAAGCCGTTGCAGACGCCGAGCACCAGTCCGCCCCGGCGCGCGAAGCCGCGCACCGCCGTAATGATCGGCGCGCGCGCCGCGATCGCGCCGCAGCGCAGATAATCGCCGTAGGAGAAGCCGCCGGGGATGACGAGGAGGTCGGTGCCGGGCGGCAAGGCGGTGTCGGCGTGCCAGACCATGGCCGGCGCGCGCCCGGATATGAGCGTGAGCGCGCGCGCCATGTCGCGCTCGCGATTGATACCGGGAAAAACAAGCACCGCCGATTTCATTGCCATCCCGGTCCGCTCATTCGCCGACTTCGACCCGGTAATTTTCGATCACGGTGTTGGCGAGCAATTTTTCCGCGGCACTCTTGAGCGCGGCCGCGGCGGCGGCGCGGTCGGCGCCCTCGATCTCGATGTCGAACACCTTGCCTTGGCGCACGCTCGCGATCCCGTTCACGCCGAGGGATTTCAAGGCGCCTTCGATCGCCTTGCCCTGCGGGTCGAGGATGCCGGATTTCAACGTGACGACGACGCGGGCTTTCATGGCAAGCGCTCCAGCCTCGCCTCTTCCATAGACACGCGTCGCGGCGACCACAACCGCAGCCGAGGCGCGCGGCCGCAAGCCGGCTATTTCAAGCCGGTGTCGCGATAAATTTCGGACAGCGGCAATGAAATGCCGAGCGCCGGCAAGTCGAGCGAGTCGCCGAGCGATCGGAGATGTCGCTCTGAAAATCCCGCACCGCGCGCGAATACGACGACGTCGATCGCGTCCTGAGCAATCACGACGTAGTGCGTGAGCGAGGGCAGACTGATATAGGCCGTGCGTTTCCAGCGCAGGTCGCGCTCCGCGGTCGAGGGCGACAGAATTTCGAAGGCCACGATCACGTCCCGCGTTTCACGGCCATAGGGGTGCCGCATGACCGTTCCGGCAGGCTGAATGAAAACGTCCGGCTCCGGCAGGCTCGTATCCGACACCCTCACGCCGATGCCGGGAATCGCCTCCCAGGATTGACGTTGTCTCCGCTCAATCACTCCGAGAGCAACGTTAAGATTCCACAGAATTTTCTGATGCAAGCCGCTCGGCGACGCATTCAGGATCGGCTCGCCCTCGATCAACTCCCACTTCTCGTTATCGGGGCGCGTATCGGTGAAGGCAAAATATTCCTCCACCGTCATCGGGCCGGTCTTGATCGTCGGGACGCCCACGGGACCGCGCGCTCCTGCGCTCAGCCTTTGACCAGGATCGGACCGGCGCCCTGCGGCCGCTCGCCCTCGGCCATGATGCCGAGGCGCTTGGCGACTTCGGTATAAGCTTCGACGAGACCGCCGAGATCGCGGCGGAAGCGGTCCTTGTCAAGCTTCTCGTTCGACTTCATGTCCCACAGCCGGCAGGAATCCGGGGAAATCTCGTCGGCGACGACGATCCGCATCAGGTCGTTCTCCCACAGCCGGCCGGTCTCCATCTTGAAATCGACGAGCCGGATGCCGACGCCGAGGAACAGCCCGGAGAGGAAGTCATTGACGCGGATGGCGAGCGACATGACGTCGTCGATCTCCTGCGGCGTCGCCCAGCCGAAGGCGGTGATGTGCTCCTCCGATACCATCGGATCGTTGAGCTGATCGTTCTTGTAATAGAACTCGATGATCGAGCGCGGCAGTTGCGTGCCCTCCTCGAGGCCGAGCCGCTGCGACAGGGACCCGGCCGCGACGTTGCGCACCACGACTTCGAGCGGAATGATCTCGACCTCGCGGATGAGCTGCTCGCGCATGTTCAACCGGCGGATGAAGTGAGTCGGAACCCCGATGTCGTTCAAGTGCTGGAAGACATATTCGGAGATCCGGTTGTTGAGGACGCCCTTGCCTTCGATCACCTGATGCTTCTTCGCATTGAAGGCGGTCGCGTCGTCCTTGAAGTGCTGGATCAGGGTTCCCGGCTCGGGTCCTTCATAAAGGACCTTCGCCTTGCCTTCATAGATGCGGCGACGGCGGCTCATCGGAGTGTACCGTGGCTTGGTGAAATCCATGGAATGCCGTGGCTCCAGTTCTGGTGTCGAGGTCCGCGGCGGCGGCATGGGCGTGCGACTCGAAACGCGGCGGCCCCTCCGCGACCGGAAAGCTAGCGGAACGCGCCGCGGAGCACAATCGACATAGACCCGCGCGGCCGGCGCCGCAACGGCGCCGTTCGGTCCGCCGCGCGGTTGCCTTGACGCGGCCGCCCCGATATGCAAGGCGGCAATCGACCGGCGCAAGTTCCACGCCGCGTCAGGACGACGGCCATGACCACGTTCGATAAGCGCGAGGAAGGCTTCGAGCAGCAATTCGCGCACGACGAAGAACTCAGATTCAAGGCCACCGCGCGCCGCAACAAGCTCATCGGCCTGTGGGCCGCGGAAAAACTCGGCCTCAAGGGCGCCGAAGCCGAGCGCTATGCCACATCCGTCGTGCTGGCCGACGTCGAGGGCGCGGGCGAGCAGGGCGTCGTGCGCAAGATCCGCCGGGATTTCGACGCCAAGAGCGTCGCCCAGTCCGATCATCAGATCAACCGCGCCATGAGCGAGCTGATGGAGAAGGCGGTCGCCGACCTCAAGGCGGGCCGCTAGCGCCATGGCCCTGCTCGCGTAGCGATTATCGTTCGGCGACCGCCATGGCCATCCCCGCCTTCACCCTCGCCCGCCGGCTGCGCGCGGGAGACGCCGTTTTCAGCGGCTGGTGCGGCCTGCCCTATCCGATCGTCGCCGAGACGATCGGCCGCGAGGGCTTTGCCGCGGTGACGCTCGATGCGCAACATGGGCTGTGGGACGTGAATGCGATCGTCTCCGGCGTCGCCGCGGTACGCCAGGGCGGGGCGGCGCCGCTGGTGCGCGTGCCGGTCGGCGATTTCGCTTTCGTCTCCCGCGCGCTCGATTTCGGCGCCGAAGGCATCATCGCGCCGATGATCAACGGCGCGGCCGACGCGCGCGCATTGGTCGCTGCCGCCAAGTACCCGCCGCTCGGCGAACGCAGCTGGGGACCGCACCGCGCCACGACGCTCGCCGGCCTCGCCGACCAGTCGGTCTATCTGCGCGAGGCCAATGATCACGTGATCGTGCTCGCCATGATCGAAAGCGCCGCCGCGCTCGCCAACCTCGGTGCCATCGTGGACACGCCCGGCATCGACGGCGTCTTCCTCGGCCCGTCCGATCTTTCGATCGCACTCTCGCAGGGCAAGGCCCTCGACCCGACCGCGACGGACGTCGAGCGCGAGCTCGACCGCGTCATCGCCGCCGCGCAGAAGAGCAAAAAAATTCCCGGCGCGTATTGCCATTCGGCGGAACGCGCCGCGGCGCTCGCCCGGCGCGGCGTGCGCTTCCTCGCGGTGATGAGCGATCTCGCACTGCTGCGATCCGGCATCGCCGGGGCGATGCAGGCGATCAAGGGAAGCTGAGGCTGCTCGATTCTTGCGTCATTCCGGGCTCGGCGCGGCGCCCCGGAATGACGCGTTTAAGTAGCTCCCGTAATCAGCTCGTACCGTCGCGGGGCGGGCGCGGCATCGACGCGCCGGCGGCGTCCACGGCGCCTGCCGCGAGCCGGTCGAGCACAGTATCAATGTCCGTTTCCACGTCGCGGACGCCGACCTCGACGACGCGGTAGCCGCGCGCGGCGAGCCAAGCGCGTTTTTCGCCGCGCGCCGCGGCGGCAGCGCCCTGCTCCTCGGTCGGCACAAGATCGATGACCGCGCGCAGCGGGAACGACACGAAGTCGCAGATATGCGGGCCGACCGGGGTTTGGCGCTTGAAACCGCGGCCGGCGAAGCGGCGGTCGTTGACCAGCGCCTGCCACAGCGCGCGCTCGGCCTCGGTCGGATTGCGGCGCAGGAGCCGCGCGAGCCCGCGCGCCGGGCCGCGCTCGGACGGCACGCGGCCGCCGCCATGCTCGGCAAGCAGCGCGCGCAGCATCTCGGCTTGCGCGCCGTCGAGCACGCCGCCGCGCGCCGGTCCCTTGCGGCCTTCGGCGATCGCCGTGATCACGCCGTGCAGCGTGCGGATATCCTGCCGCGTCGGCTGCATGCGCGCAAAAATATTGCGCAGGTTGATCTGCATGGTCTCACGCTTGTCCGGCGGCCGGAAGAACTCGACCTTCTCCAGCTCGCGTTCGAGCGCGGCGAAGAAAGCAAGGAGCTGCTGCTTCGGCGCGGCCGCCGATTTCGCCGGCATGGTGAACGGCAGCTTGCCGCCGCTCGCCAATTTGAACCATTCGTAGGCGACGACGAGGACGGCCTGCGCCAGATTGAGCGAGGCGTAGGCCGGATTGACCGGCAAGGTGAGGATCAGATCGGCGAGCGCAACCTCGTCGTTCTCGAGGCCGTTGCGTTCGCGACCGAACAGGACGGCGACGGTCTCGCCCGCGCCAACGCGCGGCGCCATCAAGGCAGCGGCCTCGGCCGCGCCGACGACCAGCTTGGCCTGGTCATGAGCGCGCGCCGTGGCGGCAAGGACGAAGGTGCAGTCGGCGATCGCGGCCTCGAGGCTGGCGTAGAGCGCGGCGTTGTCGAGGATGCGGTCGGCGCCGGCGGCCACCATGCGCGCCTTGGCATTCGGCCATGACGGCCGCGGCGCGACGAGGCGCAGCCGCGACAGCCCGAAATTCGCCATGGCGCGCGCCGCGGCGCCGATATTTTCCGCAAGCTGCGGCTCGACCAGGATCACGACCGGCCCCGGCCGCTCGCTCCAGCCCTTGGTCCTGTCGGTTCCGGCACCTGGCATCGGAGTCAGCGCCCGCCCTGCATCGCCGCGATCCGCGCTCTTTACAACCTTGACCCGCGATGGCACCAGACCGCAGCCGTGAGCATCATCCCCGTCTTCGTCATCGGCCTTGTGCGAACGCCGGAACGCCTCGCCACGATGCGCCGGCAGCTCGACGCGCTGCACGTTCCATTCACGTGGATCGAGGCGATCGACGGCCTGCAACTAAGCGAGCGGGAGCGGCGTTCCATCGCGCCGCGGCCAAATCGGCTGACGCTACGCTTTCCGCTGTCGACGGGCGAGATCGCCACCGCCGCGTCGCATCGTCTCGCGATCGAACGGACGTTGGAGTGCGGAGCTGATTTCGCTTGCGTGATGGAGGACGACTCCAAGCTTGACTCGACCTTCCCTGCATTCCTCGATGCGGGCTGGCTGGCGCGGCTGCCGCCGTTCGACATTCTCAAACTCGCCAGCGACTGGGCGGGCCGCAGGGACGATCTGGCCGTCCCAATCGCCCGGCGCGGCGCGCGGCAGGTGTGTGTTCCTCTGCATCCGAGCTATTCGGCGCGTTGTTACGTTCTCAGCCGGCGGGGCGCCGCCCAAGCGCTGCGCCGTTTGCGCGTCATCGACGACTCGGCCGACTTCATGATCTTTCGTCGGCCGATGACCGGCATGCGCTTCCTCGACGTGCGTCCCATCGCGGTCGGAATAACCGACGCCGAAACGACGCAACGGGATCGTTGGCATGATGCCGCCGCGCCCTGGTGGCGGCCGATCTTGAGCTGGGCTCCGCACCGGCTCGCATTGATGGAGCGCAAAGTACGCCGCTACGTCGTCTTCCTTCGCGCGCTCGGCCCCGGCGGATTTCGTCGTCTGCAGGTCATACCGTTGGAGATCAAGACGCGCGCCGCCTCGGCAAGTCGCCGGCAACCGCGTTCGGTGCCGGTCGTTTGAGGTCGCGGGCGCCGCGCGATGAGGCTGAACACCTGCGTCTCGTCGGCGGCAGGCTCGCCGGCATTCCGCTTTCGTCCCCCGGCCTGCTGATGCTATAGCCTCGCCGTCCGCCGCGCCTGCCGTGGCGCGGCGGCCCCACCGCCAATCGTTGCCCCCGCGCAGAAGGCCCAATGCAAATGACGAAGATCAAAGTGGCCAATCCGGTGGTCGAGCTCGACGGCGACGAGATGACCCGGATCATCTGGCGCTCCATCAAGGACAAGCTCATTCACCCCTATCTCGACATCGATCTTGAATATTTCGATCTCAGTATCCAGAAGCGCGACGAGACCCGCGATCGGATCACGGTCGAAGCCGCGGAGGCCATCAAAAAGATCGGCGTCGGCGTCAAATGCGCGACCATCACCCCGGACGAAGCGCGGGTGAAGGAGTTCGGCCTGCACGAAATGTACCGCTCGCCGAACGGCACCATCCGCAACATTCTGGGCGGCGTCATCTTCCGCGAGCCGATCATCTGCAAGAACGTGCCGCGCCTGGTGCCGGGCTGGACCAAGCCGATCATCATCGGCCGCCACGCCTATGGCGACCAGTACCGCGCCACCGATTTCAAGGTACCGGGCAAGGGCAAGCTCTACCTCAGTTTCGTCGGCGACGACGGCGGCGAGATCAAACGCGAGGTGTTCGCGTTCCCCGGCGCCGGCGTCGCCATGTCGATGTACAACCTCGACGCCTCGATCCGCGACTTCGCCCGCGCCTCGATGAATTACGCGCTCAACCACGGCTATCCGCTCTATCTCTCGACCAAGAACACCATCGTCAAGGTCTACGACGGCCGCTTCAAGGATATTTTCCAGGAGATCTACGAAACGGAATTCAAGGCCGAGTTCGAGAAGAAAAAGCTGTTCTACGAGCACCGGCTGATCGACGACATGGTGGCGGCGGCGCTCAAATGGTCGGGCGGCTATGTCTGGGCCTGCAAGAATTACGACGGCGACGTGCAGTCGGACACGGTGGCGCAGGGCTACGGCTCGCTCGGGCTGATGACGTCGGTGCTGATGACGCCGGACGGCAAGACCGTCGAAGCCGAGGCCGCCCACGGCACCGTGACGCGCCATTATCGCGAGTATCAGAAGGGCCGCGAGACCTCGACCAACTCGATCGCCTCGATCTTCGCCTGGACGCGCGGGCTGGCGCACCGCGCCAAGCTCGACGGCAATGCGCCGCTCGCGCGCTTCGCGGCGACGCTGGAAAAGGTCACGGTCGGCACGGTCGAGGCCGGTTTCATGACCAAGGATCTGGCGCTGCTCATCGGTCCCGAGCAGAAATGGCTGACCACCGCCGGCTTCCTCGACAAGGTGGACGAAAATCTGAAAAAAGCGACGACCTGAACGACGGGGCGCTGGCGCGGCGCGCGCGCCCCGCTTATCTCACCGCCATGCGCAAACTCACGATCCTGGGAACCATCGCGCTCGTCGCCCCGCTGCTCGCGATGCTGGCGATCGTGGCGTGGTACGTCACGGGCTCCTGGATATCGCTCGCTGGTTCGCCCATGCCGACGAGCGGCTATATCGCCATGGCGCTCGGCATCGTCTTTTCGTTGATCGTCGGCTGCGGGCTGATGGCGCTCTTGTTCTACTCGAGCCGTCACGGCTACGACGAGCCTTACCAGGCGGACGACGAGCACGAGTGAACTCGTGCGGCTCATCTCGACAATTTTACGGCGGCCATCAACCCGATTTGAACTTTTATTCTCTACAGGTTGACGATTACGGATTTGAGCGGACGAGAACGGTCCGCGCGCCGCAGGCGGCAACATCCACAAACGGGCGGTTTCGCCCGAAAAAGCCGGGGGGCTTCGATGAATTCTTCGCGCAACCACATTCGCTGGAGCGCCGGCGCGCTGATCGCCACCGCGGCCGCTCTCCTCGCCACGTCGAGCGTGGCGCTGCCACGCTATGACGGCATATGGAGCGTATCGATCGTCACCAAAAAGGGCGATTGCGTCGCCAGCTATCGTTATCCCATGCGCATCGCCAACGGCGTCGTCGCCAATGGCGGCGACATGGCGGTCGATGTCAGCGGCAGGGTTGCCGCCAACGGCGCCGTCAGGGTGGTCGTCAGCCACGGCGACACCCGCGCCGCCGGCTTCGGCCGCCTGGCGGCCAACGCCGGCCGCGGCTCCTGGAAGACCAGCTCGTGCTCCGGCTCCTGGACGGCGGCGCGCCGCGGCTCGTAATGCCGTCATTCCGGACGGCCGCGCCGCGGCCAGTCCGCAATCCATAACCACCGTTCGCGAATCGTGAATATGGATTCCGGGTTCGCCACGTCGTGGCGCCCCGGAATGACCCGCTTCACCCTTCGGCGGCGCCCTCCGCGTCGGCGCCGTCCTCGCCGGCGAGAATCTTCTCGGCGATGAGGCCGGCATTCTGCCGGATCGCGGTCTCGATTCTTGCCGCGATATCGGGATTGGCCTTGAGGAACGCCTTGGCGTTCTCGCGGCCCTGGCCGATGCGCTGGCTGTCATAGGAGAACCAGGCGCCGGATTTCTCGACGACCCCGGCCTTGACGCCGAGATCGACCAATTCGCCGGTCTTGGAGACGCCCTCGCCGTACATGATGTCGAACTCGACTTGCTTGAACGGCGGCGCGAGCTTGTTCTTCACCACTTTCACGCGGGTCTGGTTGCCCACGACCTCGTCGCGTTCCTTGATGGCGCCAATGCGGCGGATATCGAGCCGGACCGAGGCGTAGAATTTGAGCGCGTGGCCGCCGGTCGTGGTTTCCGGCGAGCCGTACATGACCCCGATCTTCATGCGGATCTGGTTGATGAAGATCACCATCGTGTTGGAGCGGTTGATCGAGGCGGCGAGCTTGCGCAGCGCCTGGCTCATCAGCCGCGCCTGCAAACCGGGCTGATTGTCGCCCATCTCGCCTTCGAGCTCGGCGCGCGGCACCAAGGCCGCGACCGAATCGATGACCACGACGTCGACCGCGCCGGAGCGCACCAGCGTGTCGGCGATTTCCAGCGCCTGCTCGCCGGCGTCGGGCTGCGAGATGAGGAGGTCATCGACATTGACGCCGAGCTTGCGCGCATAGATCGGGTCGAGCGCGTGCTCGGCATCGATGAAGGCGCAGATGCCGCCTTTCTTCTGCGCCTCGGCGATGCAATGCAGCGACAGCGTGGTTTTGCCCGAGGATTCCGGGCCGTAGATTTCGACCACGCGGCCGCGCGGCAGTCCGCCGATGCCGAGGGCGATATCAAGCCCGAGCGAACCGGTGGAGATGGTCTCGACATCCATCGACCGCATGTTCTTGCCGAGCCGCATGATCGAGCCCTTGCCGAAATTGCGCTCGATCTGCGAGAGCGCGGCATCAAGGGCCTTCGATTTGTCCATGGACGATCCTTCGACGAGGCGAAGCGCTGCACTCATGGTCCGTGCTCCTTATGACCGGGAATTTGCGGACCGGCAACGAACGCCGCCGGCCCGATGCTTGACTCTGCGATGGCGCCAATGTACACGATTTGTTCTCGGTTCGCAATATGTTCGATAGAGGAATTTGGTACTGGCCGGTTTCCGAGCCTAGTGGCCGGATTTGAAAACGTGACTGGCCGGTTTTGAATCGTGACAGCTTCCGGCCCAGATTTTCGACTATTCGAGAACTGCTGGGCACGGCAGGGAGAGAACGAATGTCGAAAGCAGTCGCAACGCTGATTGTGGACCGCCACATGGAAGACTGTAGCGAAGAAATCAAAAAGGCGTGGCGGGTCATCCGCAATGAGCTAAGCCCCAAGAAATTCAAACTCCTGAAGACTTCCTGATCTACCGAGGCCGCCTCAGTTGGCGGCCTCTTTTATATCAGTTTGTGTTTTGGCTTTCCGTTTCGCCCAAAATCTCTTTATCGATTTTGAGCTTCTCAATTAGGCGCTCAAGTTCCTTCACCCCAACGTCGCCGGACACAATCAGTCGGAAGCTACTGTCCTTTGACAGTAGACCACTGGTGAGTTCTCGCTCGCCTTCCATGATCTTTGTCTCGCGTCGAGGCCGGATAGGAGGAGGCGCGGTATCCCCGTCGCCGTCGTCGACCACCTCTTCCTGATCGTCCTCTACCGGGTCAGGAACCTTATCATCAGCCTTGAGCTGAGTAAATGCCAGATTTTCTTTATAGATGGATAGAAGGCTGCGGGAACCCTGATCATTCAGGCCCCGGTCAGTTTTCAAATGACTGCGCGCAATTGTATCCGCCGGCGGCGTAGCGCGCCAATCTTTCCACAAAGCTGATATTAGTTTGGGCTTTAGGGCAAACTCACGCGTCAATTTATTTTTTTCTTCTTCCCGTTCGTCGCGAAAGTACCGGAGCGCGGCATCAGTGAGTCCCACCTTGCGGGTATCTCCAGCCCGCAATAAACCATACATTTTTAGTGCGGCGATAGTCTGGAATCCGCCGCTACTCTTCTCCGAATATTGCCATACAGCGAACGCAGCACTGAGGGCCATTTCGCGCCCTTTTTGATCAGCGTCGAAAAGTTCTTTAGCCCGACCGAGAGCCTTTTCGAGATTGATGAAGGGAAAGCGCGTGCCTGCGCTTTTAGAGTCGCTCGCCATAATAGTCTCCTATCATGGTGGCAAATATCGCATGTTGCTCTGAAATTGTCAATATGAAATTCATAAAAACTTCTTGTACCCTTGAAAAGGATGTGGTAGGCATACTTCCGAGCTGGAGATACGTCATGTCTAGGAGGGTTTCAGCCCCCGACGCGCTAGCCGAGCGACGGGGGCGAGAAGAACGAAGAGGCCGCCTTCCCGGGCCTGTAAGCAGGGAAAGACGGCCTCGCAATCGGCTTCTAAGCGTTCGGGGCTCGTCTAATCGGTAGGACACCCCGATTTACCCCGGCGGAAATGTCGGTCCGAATCCGACGCCCCGAACCAGCGAACCAGTGGGGCCGTGCTGTTGGAAGCAGCCCGGCCCCGGATCAGAACCCCGGGATCGAGCCCCGAAGCAATGACCGCTCAGGCAAATATAGCAAATTTCGCGCTGTTTTTCCAGAGTCCCGCTTCGGGCCGATCCAAACCCATGGATCGAGCCCATGAATATCCTCTCTCGTGAACAGCAAATCGCCGTCGTCTCCGCGCTGACGGAAGGACTCGGCATCCGCGCCACGGCGCGCGTGACCGGCGTCAACCGCGAAACGGTTGGCAAGCTTGCCCTTCAAATCGGGTGCGGCTGCGCCGAGCTGCATGACCGCATGATGGTCGGCATCCGCGTGAACCGGATCGAGTGCGACGAATTGTGGGCCTATGTCGGTCACAAGAAAAACCCGCAAAAACGCAAACCGTCATTCAACCCTGAGAAGGGCGACCAATACACGTTCATTGCGCTTGGCGCTTCGTCCCGCGCCATCATCGCCTATCGCACCGGCAAGCGCGACAGCGCCATGACGGACCAATTTATTCAGGACTTGCGCGGGCGCGTCATCGGCTCGCCCGAAATCACGACGGACGGCTGGCATCCCTACCGCAACGCCATCCGCGACGCCTTCGGCAAGTGGGCCGTGCACGGCGTCATCAACAAGACCTATAGCGTAACCCACCTGAACGTAACCGAGGCATCACGGCGCTACAGCCCGGCCGCCGTAATTGCGGTAGAGCGTGAGGCTGTAATGGGCGAGCCGACGCAAATCAGCACGTCCTACGTCGAACGCCAAAACCTCACGATCCGCATGGGATCGAAGCGGTTTGCGCGGCTATCAAACGGCTTTAGCAAGCGCCTGGAATGCCATTTAGCGGCCGTGGCGCTGCACGTCGCATTCTACAATTTGTGCCGCGTGCATGAGAGTTTGCGCAGCACGCCAGCAACGGCGCTCGGCATCGCCGACCGGGTTTGGACGATTGGCGATCTATTGGACGCGGCACTTAAGGCCGTGCCGCCAGTCCCGACGCCGACCCCTGCGCAGCGTCGGCGTAGCTTCCGGGTAATTCAGGGCGATCTGTTCGATTGAGCCTGTGGATAACTGATTCGACTCTGCCGTGTGCGACGCGCAGAATCTACAACTGATTCGTGGTTCGGGCGGGGCGCTCTCACACACCCCGCCCGATCAATCCCGCGAAATGGTTGGTCGCCTGCGGGACTGAGTCTCTCGACGCGCAAACCTGCGCCATCCAGACTCAAGGGTCAAGGCGACCATCGTCTTACGATGGAGCCTATCCAATGGCTTTTAGCGAAGCTACAAAAGCCCAAGCCTACGCGCGGGCTGGCGGCCGTTGCGAATGCGAAATGACCGTCTGCGGTCACCGCGGCCGCTGCAATAAGTCTCTCTCAGGCGGATGGCATGCCCATCACAAAACATCACTTGACGCGGGCGGGTCCGACGATCTCGGAAACTGCCTCGCCATGTGCGTCCCCTGTCATGAGAACACCCGGACCTATGGTCGGGGAAGCCGCTAAGGCGTCGCGCACAAAGCGTGTAAAACGAGGTACCGCGTGCGGATCAATCGTCACCCATCCGCGCGCGGTGTCCACATCGTAAGCTTCCAATCTGAGGGACACGACGGCGCGCAAATCTGGAGACATCGCTTGCAACAAGCGGCCGAATAGGAGCGCTCCACATTGGTGCCAGTCGCCGTATCGAAATACGACAAAGGCATCATTCGTGCCCGGCGTGCCCTGGCAACTCTCTAAAGTGACCAAGCCTTCTAATTGGGACAGCGCCGACACAAGGTCCGCGATCCCCTCATCAACCCACGCATTCACCTTGACCGGCACCTCGCGGTGATCAGTCATGGCTTAGGGCCAACGGGCGCCGCGCGACCCCGTTCCCTTCCAGACTGGCCGGTTTTGGATTTTCGAATGGCCGGTTCCGGCCAGTACCAGGAATTTGATCCCAACAGGTTTCGGCCAGGACCAGGAATTTCGTCCATAACCTGCGCTTGCCAGCGGATCCCCATCTGGAACCGGGACTGGCTTTGTCCGGTTATCGGTTAAGGGCTCTGGGCGGATAAGCAGTCGTGTCCATCATTCCGCTGCTGGCGAATACCTCCTTCGACCCCGAAGCGGTCGCAACATTAAGTGCGGCGTTCGAGGATGCGTGGGGAAAGATCAAGCAGTCGGGATCGAGCCTGGCGCGGCCGGCTTACGCGCGCGGCGCGCGCGAGGTTTTGGCCAAATGCATCATCGAACTGGCGCAGCGCGGCGAACGCGACAAACGCCAGTTGAGCGCGGCCGCAGTCAAATATCTCGCCCGGAATTACCGGGATTAGACCTGTAGGGATTAGGCTTGGCAGGCTTCCCATACCAATCCGCACAATTCGTCATTCCGAAAGCCAATCCGCACAATTCGTCATTGCGGAAGCCGAGCAAAGCGAGGCGATCCGGACTCCATAACCACCGATCGTGAATATGGATTTCAGGCTCGCGGATTTTGGCCCCGCCCCCGGAATGATGCGTCGGGTTTCCGGCGGACCAGTATAAGCGGGCCGCCGACAATGCGGCGGCGGGCCGCGACGGTCGGTCACGCCTCGATCACGATCTTCGGCGCCGGGCGGCGGCTCGCGGCCGTGAGGCCCTCGCGCACGCGCGCGGCGATGGCGCGGAAGCTTTGCGCGCGCGGAGAGTCCGGCTCGGCCGCGACCACCGGCTGGCCGGCGTCGGATGTCTCGCGGATGACAATGTCGAGCGGCACCTCGCCGAGGAACGGCACGCCGAGCCGCTCGGCCTCGGCGCGCGCGCCGCCATGGCCGAAAATGTCGGAGCGCGCCCCGCACTGCGGGCAGATGAAGCTCGACATGTTCTCGATGATGCCGAGGACCGGCACGTTGACGCGGCGGAACATGGCGATGCCGCGCCGCGCGTCGATCAAGGCGAGGTCCTGCGGCGTCGAGACAATGACGGTGCCGGCAAGCGGCACCTGCTGCGCCATGGTGAGCTGCGCGTCGCCGGTGCCCGGCGGCATGTCGACCACCATGACGTCGAGCGCGCCCCATTCCACCTCGCGCAGCATCTGGGTCAGCGCCGAGATGACCATGGGCCCGCGCCAGATCATCGGCGTCTCCTCCTCGACGAGGAAGCCGATCGACATCACCGCCAGGCCGTGGCGCAGGATCGGCTTCAAGCGCGTGCCGCCCGCGATCTGCGGGCGCTCGCGGATAGCGAGGAGCTTTGGCAGAGACGGCCCGTAAATGTCGGCGTCGAGGATGCCGACCTTGAGGCCGAGGTCGCCGAGCGCGAGCGCGAGATTGACCGCGACCGTCGATTTGCCGACGCCGCCCTTGCCCGAGGCGACCGCAATGATCGCGGCAACGCCGGGAATGCCCGCCAGCGCTCCTCCTCGCGGTCCCGCCCCGCCTGCGGCGGCGGAGGGTCGAGGGACATCCCGGCCCGCGGGCGAGGATGGCGGCGCCGTGCGCTCGGCGGTCAGCGCCACCATCGCGGAGGCAACGCCCGGGAGCGCGCGCACCGCCGCTTCCGCGCGCGCACGCACGGCCTCCCATTGTTTGACGGCGGCGGCATCGACGCTGATCGAGAAGAACACCTTGCCGTCGCCGGCAACGATCTCGGAGAGCTTTCCGGTCGCCGGCAGCGGCGTGCCATCGGGACTCGCCACGCCGGCGAGCGCGGCAAGGACGTCGTCTTTCAGATTTGCCATGCAATCTACATAGCCCCGCCGCGGCCGCGGTCAACGCCCGCCGCTCTGTTGACATATCGCCGGAGCAATGCACGCTTGCGTCATGCTCGCCTATATCTTTTGGCACCGGCCGCAGCCGCAGGTCGACCGCCGACGCTACGAAGACGCGATCGTGCGCTTCCAGCGCGATCTTTCCCGCCAGCAGCCGCCCGGATTCATCGCCGCGCGGTCATTCCGCATCGAGCCGGTGCCGTGGCTCGGCGGCGAGCCGGGCTACGAGGATTGGTGCCTGCTCGACGGCTCCTGGGCCATGGACCCCCTCAACAGCTTCGCGGTCTCGCTCGCCATGCAGCAATCCCACGACGGAGTCGCCGCGCTGATGGACCAGGGCGCCGGCGGGCTTTACGCCCATGCCGGCGGGGAAGCGGTGTCGGCCGAGGAGTCCACGGTTTATTGGTTGACGCGGCCGCGCGGCATCCAGTGGCAGGCCGCGCTCGAACCGCTGCGCGCCCGCTGTCCGCAGGCCAATGTCTGGCGCCGGCAGATGGTGTTGGGGCCGGCCGCGGAATTTGCGGTGGAAACGCCCGGAGAAATCGCCATCGAGGCGCCGCCCGGATGGCAGGCGCGGCGCGTGCAGCGCGTGCGGCTGACGTCGTAACCTTGATTGAGCAACGCGAAATCCCGGATAGGAGCGTCTGCGTCTGGCCGCTCCCGGGGTTTTGCTCCGCTCAACCCGGCTTCTGTGATGGAGGAAACAATGGCGAAGGTGGCGTTCGTGGGCTTGGGCGTGATGGGCTACCCGATGGCGGGGCATCTCAGGAAGAAGGGCGGCCACGAGGTCACCGTCTACAACCGCACCGCCGCCAAGGCCGACACATGGGTCGCCGCGCACGGCGGCAGGAGCGCGCCGACGCCGAAGCGCGCCGCCCAAGGGCAGGACTTCGTCATGGCCTGCGTCGGCAACGACAACGATCTCCGCGAGGTGATGCTGGGCGAAGACGGCGTGTTTGCCGGCGCGAAAAAGGGCGCGGTCGTGGTCGATCACACCACCGCGTCGGCTGAAATCGCGCGCGCGCTTTATGCCGAGGCGAAGCAGCGCGGCTTCGACTTCATCGACGCGCCGGTCTCCGGCGGCCAGGCCGGCGCCGAGAACGGCGTGCTCACGGTGATGTGCGGCGGCGACGCGGCGCCGTTCGCGCAGGCCGAGAAGGTGATCGCGGCCTACGCGCGCGCCTGCAATCTCCTGGGCGCGTCCGGCAGCGGCCAACTGGCCAAGATGGTCAACCAGATCTGCATCGCCGGCATCGTCCAGGGACTCGCCGAGGCTCTGCACTTCGCCCTGAAAGCGGGCCTCGACATCGAGAGGCTCATCGCCACCATCTCCAAGGGCGCGGCGCAGTCCTGGCAGATGGAGAACCGCTACAGAACCATGGTGGCGGGAAAATTCGATTTCGGCTTTGCCGTGGACTGGATGCGCAAGGACCTCGACATTTGTCTCGCCGAGGCGCGGCGGAACGGCGCCCGCCTGCCGCTCACCGCGCTGGTCGATCAGTTCTACGCCGAGGTGCAGGCCATGGGCGGCCGCCGCTGGGATACGTCAAGCCTGATCGCATTGTTGCAGAGGTGAGGTCCGTCGTCGTGCGCCCGAAGGGCTGGAGATAACGGTCTCGTTCCGACCGGAAGCGGCAAAAAGTGCGCGATCGAGACTCGGCATAAACGAGGCCGAATGCTGCAATGTCCCGATGTCGATCTCGTCAGTCGGAATTTTTATCCCTTTCTCGACCAGGAAAATGCGCACCCGCCGCGGATTCGGCGCCTGGCCGAAGTCGTCGAGCTTCATGGTCGCCGGCCTCCCTATCCCCTTGACGCGCAAACTTTATCCCGCCCCGCGCCGCACCGTCGGCTGACCCGCTCCGGCGACCGGCCGCGCCCGGCGACCGCACTCCCCAAATGTGAACGAAATGCCCTCGCCCCGGGCGGCAAAGGCACGCTGCCTTAAGCTTGGTCTTAAGAAATTTGCGAGACTTTTATCACGAAAATCCACGCCGGACTGCGATGCCCATCACGACCAGCGAACCGCGCGAGCCTTCTGCGCCCGGCGCCGTCGCGCCGGCGCAGCGCCGCCGCGCCGCGCAGCACGTGCGCGAGGCCCGCGATCGGCTCACCTCGACCAGCGGCACGCGGCCGGTCTTCGACCACGAATTGCTGCGCCAGTTCGCCCGCAACCGGCTATCGGCTTCGCCGGTCATCCTGCTTCTGATCGTCACCATCGGGCTCCTCTGCGGCCTGTGGAGCGGCGGCCTGACCTCGGGCGTGTGGACGGCGGGCGCGCTGATCATTCATCTCGTCATCGCCCGCAAATGCCGGCAGTTCCTCGACGAGCCGGCGAGCGCCGCCAAACTGCGCGCGGCGCGGATGCAATTCATCCTGCTCGATCTGTTCTTCGGCATGGCGTGGACCTTCGTCCTGATCCGTCCGCTCGGCGTCGACGAGCAATCGGGCACCTTCATGCTGTTCGTCATGCTGCTGGTGGTGGCGGTATCGAGCATGCTCGCCTCGAGCCTGCCGATTGCGGTCTTCGCCCTGACCTTGCCGGTGACGATTGCGATCGCGCTCGACTTCGCCGTCAAAGGCACGCTGCACGACTACATCCTCGCCGTCATGGCGCTCGCCGCCGAGGGGTACTTCTCTCTGCTTGCATACCGCCTCTACTCCACCACGCTGGCGACGCTGGAGGCGCGCGCGGAGAAGGACGCGCTCATCGGCGAGCTCGAACAGTCGAAGTCGATTTCCGACGAGGCGCGCCGCCGGGCGGAAGCCGCCAACATCGCCAAATCGCGGTTCCTGGCGCAGATGAGTCACGAATTGCGCACGCCGCTCAACGCCATCCTCGGCTTTTCCGAGGTGATGAAGGCGGAGATTTTCGGCGCGCACGCGGTGCCGGCGTACAAGGACTATGCCGCCGACATTCACAGTTCCGGCGTGCATCTTCTCAATCTGATCAACGAAATCCTCGATCTCTCGCGCATCGAAGCCGGTCGCTACGAGCTCAACGAGGAAGCGGTGTCGCTCTGCCGCGTGGTCGAGGATTGCCACCATCTGCTGAAATTGCGCGCCGGCAATCGCGGCCTCAGCATCCACAAACTGTTCGAGCCGGACATGCCGAAGCTGTGGGCCGACGAGCGGGCGGTGCGCCAGATCTGCCTCAATCTCCTCTCCAACGCCATCAAGTTCACGCCGCAAGCCGGCGAGATCTGGCTGAAAGTCGGCTGGACGGCATCCGGCGGCCAATACATGAGCGTGAAGGATACCGGCCCGGGCATCCCGGAAGAGGAAATCCCGATCGTGCTCGCCTCGTTCGGGCAAGGCTCGAACTCGATCAAATCGGCAGAACAAGGCGCCGGACTCGGCCTGCCGATCGCCAAGACCCTCATCGACCTGCACGACGGCACGTTCACGCTCAAATCGAAGCTGCGCATCGGCACCGAGGTCATCGTCACCTTCCCGCCGGAGCGGGTGATGTCGGCGCTCGCGCCCATCACCGTCGCCGCTCCGTCGATCCAGCCGCAATCGGGCGTCTCCTCCTCGTCCGCCTCCGACGCATCGAGCCGCGCCAAAAAGGCGCTGTTCGGCCCTTAGCGCGCCCTTTATGGTGCCGCGCGTTTCCCGCCGAAACTGCCATGGCCGATATCGCGATCAGCTCGAAGCCGCGCGGCGGCAAGACTGCGCGATAGGCGCAAAGGGAATGACCGCCGTGCGCCGACGCCTGCTGTGGCTCCTGTTGACCGGCCTCCTTCTCGTCCTGCTCGCCCTGATCGCCCGCCGCGGCGAAAGCATGATAGGCCCGCTTGCGAGCGGGGATTTCTCCTCGCCCATCTACAAGATCGCGCTCATCGTCTTTCTCGGCGGCACGGCGCTGACCTTGTTCCGCGAGCGTCTCACGCAGGCGTTCACCGCCGCCTTGTTGTGGATCGTCGTCGCGTTCGTTTTGCTCGCCGGCTACGCCTATCGGTTCGAGCTGCGCGAGGTCGCCGACCGCGTGATGGCGGAACTCGTACCCGGCCACGTGATCGCGCGCGGACGCACCGTGGAGATTGCGCGCGCGAGCACCGGCGACTTTGACGTGACCGCGCAAGTCAACGGCACGCGCGTCAACATGGTGCTCGATACCGGCGCCAGCTCCGTCGTGCTCACGTTCGACGACGCCAAGGCCGCCGGCCTGCCGCTCGAAGTGCTCGCCTATACGGAGGACATCGACACCGCCAATGGGCGCACGCGCGCGGCGCCGGTCACGCTCGATCGCGTCGCCATCGGCGGGCTGGTCGAGCGCTCGATCGAGGCATTGGTGGCGCGACCGGGCCAGCTGAAGACGAGCCTCCTCGGCATGAGCTTCCTCAATCGGTTGCGGAGCTGGGAGGTGCGCGGCGACCGCCTGCTGCTGCGCGGCTATCCGTGAGCGCCTTTGTCGGCGCGCCAAGCACGGAACCCGCAACCGCCTCAAATCAGGCTCACGACAAAGCGCAGCGAGACCAGAAGCAAAAAGCAGCCGAATGCGACTTCGAGCGTGCGCCGCGACAACCGATGGGCGAGACGGGCGCCGTAAGGCGCGACGAAGCTCGACACCGGCGCCATCAGAGCAAGCCCGATCAGCGACACGAAGCCGAGCGAGAACGGCGGCAGCAGCGCCTGGTGAGGAAGGCCGGCGAGAATAAAGCCGATCGCGCCGGCAATCGTGATCGGCACGCCGATCCCGGCCGAGGTCGCAACCGCGTTGTGAATCGGCTTGCCGTAGAGCGTGAGCACGATGGTGGAAAGCGCGCCGCCGCTCACCCCCATGAGCGAGCCGCCAAGTCCAATGCCGAAACCGTAGAGCGTCATCGGCGCTCCGCCCGGCAAATCGGCGCCGAGATTCCAGCGATCGCCGGCGAACAGGAGTTTCATGGCGATGAAGCTCGCGATCACGACGAAGGCGAGCGTGAACACGGCGGACGGCGCAAAGGCGGCGATGGCCGCGCCGACCGCCACGCCGACAACGGCGGGCAAAGCCCAGCGCCTGATCACGCCGGCGATCACAAGTCCCTTGGCGCGATGGGCGAGATAGGAGCGGATCGCCGTCGGCACGATGATGGCAATGGAAGTGCCGACGCAAAGCTGCAGCCGCACCTCATCCGGCACGCCGAGCAGGCGAAAGACCTCGTAGAGCACCGGCACGATGACCGAGCCGCCGCCGATGCCGAACAGGCCGGCGAGAAGTCCGGCGATCACGCCGCCAACGATGATCGCGAGCGCGAGCCAGAGAATTTCGTGCCAATCGACGCCGAGGATCATGTCGCGTTTAATTCCGGTCACGTCATTTGCCGCCGCGCCGACGGCCGCGGCCCGCAGCGTCCGGCCCGATGACGGACTCCGCGACGAGCCCTTGATCCATAACCACGACGGTTGCAAGGATCACTTCGGAGTACCGCCGAAAAACCGGCGGCTATGCGGCCATGTCCGTCACCGCCTGATCGCCATCCGCCACCGACGCAAGTGCGGCCGCCAAAAGCTCTGCGCCCGCACTTGGCGTCACCGCCGCGCCGGCGAGGCGCCGGCGGAAAGCGCGCGCTCCCGGCACCGAGCGGAACAGGCCGTGCACGTGCCGCGTGATCGCGTTGAGCCGCGTGCCTTGCGCCAACTCGCGCTCGATATAGGGAATGAGCGCCAGAGCGGCCGCCTTGGGCGAGGCGAAGCTCGCTCTTTCGCCGAACACCAGCGGATCGACGGCGATGAGCCGCCAGGGCTCCTGATAGGCGGCGCGTCCCATCATCACGCCGTCGACGCGCGCCAGGTGCGCGATCGCCTCCTCGACGGCGGAAATGCCGCCGTTGAGAACGACGCTGAGGCGCGGATGCGCGGCCTTGAGCCGATAGACGCGATCGTAGTCGAGCGGCGGCACGTCGCGGTTCTCTTTAGGCGAGAGACCCTTGAGCCAGGCCTTGCGCGCGTGCACGATGAGCGCAGCGGCGCCGGCTTCTTCGACGGCGCGCGCAAAAACATCGAGCGCCGCTTCCGGGTCCTGGTCGTCGATGCCGATGCGGCATTTCACCGTCACCGGCACCGCGACGCTCGCCCGCATCGCCGCGACGCAGTCGCCCACGCGTTCGGGCTCGGCCATGAGGCAGGCGCCGAAGCGGCCGTCCTGCACGCGGTCGGACGGACAACCAGCATTGAGGTTGATCTCGTCGAAACCCAAATCCGCGCCGATGCGCGCGCAGGCGGCAAGCGCGCGCGGCGCGGCGCCGCCGAGCTGCAAGGCGAGCGGATGCTCGGCCGGATCGAAGCGCAACAGCCGCGCGCGGTCACCGTTGAGCACCGCGCCGGTGGTGAGCATTTCGGTGTAAAGGAGCGCGCGGCGCGTGAGCAGGCGATGGAAGAACCGGCAATGCCGGTCGGTCCATTCCATCATCGGCGCCACGGAGAATTTACGTGCGGAATCTATGATCTACACCGTTTTTGATTGAGCACTTTGTAAGCATTAATATCGGGGACGCTCCACCGCAAGTCAGCGGCATCGTCTTGGCGGTCAACTTGGCGGTTTCTGGACGCGCGGCCCCGCCTGGTCGAAAATCGACAAACCCGATCGGAAAGGGGTTAGGCCAATGTCTGGCAGGGCGACCGGCGAGACCAAGGCATGACGCGCGCGACGCGCATGAACGCCAAGGAAAAAGTCGCGCTCGGATCGATCGCCGCCTCGGCGGCGCTCACCGCGGCGAAGGCCGTTGTCGGCTTGCTCACCGGCTCGCTCGCCATCATCTCCGAGGCCGGCCATTCGCTCATCGACCTGGCCGCGACGCTGCTCACCTATCTCGCCGTGCGCATCTCCGGCAAACCGGCCGACGCCGAGCACCAGTACGGCCACGGCAAGGTGGAAAGCGTCACCGCGCTTGCCGAAACCGCTTTCCTGTTTCTGCTCTCGGCCGTGGTGATCTTCAAGGCGGTGCAGCGTCTGCTTGGCGAGCGGACCTATGCGGTCGAGGCGACCGCCGCCGCCTTCGTCATCATCGTCATCTCGATCGTGATCGACTTTTTTCGCGCGCGCACGCTCGCCCGCGTCGCCAGGGAGACGTCGAGCGAGGCGCTCGAAGCCGACGCGCTGCATTTCGGCTCCGACATGTGGTCGTCGATTGCGGTCCTGATCGGGCTTGCCGGCGTCGCGCTCGGCTATGGGCGGGCCGACGCGGCGGCGGCGCTCGTCGTCGCGGTGTTCATCTGTATCGCCGGCTGGCGGCTCGGCCGGCGCACCATCGACACCTTGACCGACACGGCGCCCGCCGGCGTCAGCGAGCGCGTGGCGGCCATCGCGCGGCGCGTGCCCGGCGTGGTGACGATCGAACGCGTGCGCGCGCGGCCGGCCGGGACGGTGCTGTTCATCGATCTCGGCGTTGGCGTCAGCCGGGCGCTGCCGCTTGACCGTGTCGCCGCCATCAAGGAGCGGCTGACGCGCGCCATCCGCACCGACATGCGGGAGGCCGAGATCACCATCACCACCGAGCCGCGCGCGCTCGACGACGAGACGGTGCGCGAGCGGGTGATGCTAATCGCGCGCAACCGCGGCCTCGCCGTGCATCGCGTCGCCGTCCAGGCGGTCGCGGATCGCCTGTCGGTGTCGGTCGACCTTGAGGTCGAAGGCTCGCTGACGCTTGCCGCCGCGCACGAGATCGCGAGCCAGCTCGAGCAGGCGATCCGCGAGGAGCTTGGTCCGCGCGTCGAGGTCGAGACCCATATCGAGCCGCTGCCGGCCGTTGTCCTCGCCGGCCGTGACGCGTCGCCCGAACGCGTCGGTGAGATACACGACGCGCTCGCGGCGCTCGCCGCCGGGATCGCCGGCTTTGGCGAGGTCCACGACGTGCGCGTGCGTGAGACCGCGAACGGCGAGATGGTTAACTTCCATTGTCGCGTCGATCCGACGCTGTCGGTCAACGCGGTGCACGGCCTGGTCGACAGCGCCGAGCGCAGCCTGCGCCGCCGTTTCCCGACGATCACGCGCGTCATCGGCCATGCCGAGCCGGGACACCCAGTCGCCTCAGTCGCTATTCCCTCTGCCAAGGCATAGCGTGCCGGCGGAAGCTGCTCCGCCAATGCACCGCCCCAAATCGCTCCGCCGGTTCCGGGATTTATCCGCACCGGATCTTGGAACTTTTCCCGCATTACGGGATTTTCAAAGTCCGTAGACAATGCGTCTTGAATGGTGCTAGTTTACACAAGTCTATTCTATAATTTTGCCAAGGCATGGGAGATCTCCATCATGTCGCAGCCAAACCAGGTTTCGAAGCGAAAGCGCCGGAGCAAAGCCGTACCAATGGCGGGACTCGCCGGTGTGTCCTTAGCGGTGGCGGGCGGCGCGTCCGCCGCAAACGCTCCGATAGCGAACGTACCGTTGCAGGCTACCGCACCGAGTCAAGAAATTACTCTCGGTGAGGAGGAGATTTCCGACGTCAGCTTGGCGACGTTCTATGTCTTCGACAAGGAAAATGCCGGAGCACCCCAACTCGGCAAAGACATACAACTGGCCAAAGGCGGACACGGCTGCGGACATGGCGGACACGGCTGTGGACACGGCGGCAGAGGTAGAGGTGGCAGAGGCTGCAGAGGCTGCGGCAGAGGTTGCGGACACGGCTGCGGATGCTGGGGCGGCTGCGGCTGCGGCTGTTGCATCTCATGGGGAGGCTGCGCCTTCTGCTAGACGCAGAGCACTTTTCGTCGACGTTGGCAGAGACACAGGACGTCATGGCCGGGTCCGACCAGGTTCGACCCGGTCAAGGCGATTTTGTTTGCAGCGTGGATGGGCGACCGACCTTATCGAGAAACACCAGATTCAAAAACGCTAGCGCGCCGGCCGGAGGACCCTACTCTGGCAGGCGGCGAATATGCGTTGCGCCGGAGGCGCTTCGGAGGGGTCGCGACGTGCGCGTGCTGACCTCATGACCGGCGATCGCGGGACCAATTTTACGCCGCATGACAGCAACGACGTTCCGCGGTTCGCGCCGAATTTCACGGTCTACGTGCTGCCGCCCGATGTCGTGTGCCTCTATTCCGAGGACCGCAAGTTCTTTCTTCACGGCGAACTCTATTGTGCGCTCGCTTCCGCGATAGCAAAAGGCAAAAAGAGCTTTCGCCAGCTCGTTCGCGAGCTGGAGCAAAATTTTCCATCCGACAAAATCCACGAAGCCCTGAAGCGGCTGGTGGACCGCCGCTATGTCGTGCGGGCATCGCGTTCTGCCGCCGGCGCCGTGGCCGCCTATTGGGCGAGCCTCGGCCTGTCGCCGGAGACCGCGGAAAAAAATCTGCAGAAATGTCGCGTGCGCATTCAATCGATCGACGTGCACGGCGCAACGGAACTCGGCGCCGCTCTGAGCGGGCTCGGCGTTCGCGTCGTCAAGCGCTCCCCCGACCTGACGGTCACGTTGGTCGGCGATTATCTTGAGGAGCGACTGGCCGAACTGAACCGGCGGCATTTGTCCGACCATGCGCCGTGGCTACTCGCCCAACCTTCCGGCATTTTTCCCCTGGTGGGGCCGATGTTCAGCCCGGGCAAGGGCCCCTGTTGGATGTGTCTTGCCGAGCGCATGAAACGCAACCGCGAGGTCAGGGCGCTGCTCGACAGCGGAGAGGCCCGCTGCCTCGCCGTTTCGCCTTTGGCCCGGCACACGGTCGGACAGAGCGCCATCCAGCTTGCCGCCGTCGAGATCGCGAAAGCCATCGCCACCGACTTTCGTACCGACTTGCGCGATCACATCATCAGCCTCGACCTGTTGGGCTCGACCATCGTCAGGCATTACGTGGCGACTCGTCCGCAATGTCCGGCCTGCGGCCGTAAGAAGCTGCGCGACCCAAGCCGCGCGCCGGTGCCGGTCGAGCCCGCCGCCGGCGGTAAGCTGGTCATGACCAGCGGGGGATACCGGACCGTTTCGTCGCGGGCCACGGTTGCACATTTCCGCAAGCATGTGAGCCCGCTCACCGGCGTGGTCGCGCGTCTCGAGCGGATCAACGCCGATTTGCCCTTGAACACCAACTACCTTGCCATGCACAATTTTGCGCCGCCGGCCCGGACCATCGACGACCTCAGGGCCGGACTGGGCGGCAGCAGCTACGGCAAGGGCAGCACCGCCGAGCAGGGCGAAGCCAGCGCGCTCATGGAGGCGATCGAGCGTTATTCCGGAATTTTTCAGGGCGACGAGATCAGGCTGACACGGCGGTTCAGTGATTTCCGGTCGGGCGAGGCCATTCCTCCGAACGACGTCCTGCTCTATAGCGACGCGCAGTACCGGCAGTATCAGGCGCCGACGCCCGACCTCGACGATCCGCAGACGCCGCCTCCGTTCGACCGGTCGGCCAAGATCGAATGGTCGCCGGTCTGGTCTCTGCGCGACAAGCGCTTCAAATATCTTCCGACCACCCTCTTGTATTTTTTCTACCGGGGTCCCGACGCCTTTCTCGCGGATTCCAACGGCTGCGCCGCCGGCAACACGATCGAGGAAGCAATCGTCCAGGGATTCCTCGAACTGGTGGAACGCGATGCCTATGCAATCTGGTGGTACAATCGGTTGCAGCGGCCGCACGTGGACCTCGGCCGTTTCGACGATTCCTACGTCCGCGATCTGCAAAACCAGCTCGCCGAAACCGGACGCCGGCTTTGGGTGCTCGACGTCACCAGCGATCTCGGCATTCCGGCCTTCGTGGCGATAACGCACTGGACGCAAAACGGGCGGGAAAATATCGAATTCGGTTCCGGCGCCCATTTCGACGCGCGAATCGCCGTGCTGCGCGCCCTGACGGAACTCAACCAATTCCTGTCCATCGGCCTCATGGGCGGCGCGACCGGCGAGAAATCGAGCCTCGACGGCGTCACGCCGTTGCGCCTGGAGGAGCACCCCTATTTGACGCCAAGCAACGCTGCGGCGGTCGAGCCGGGCTTCGGCGCGAAGTTCGGCCAACTCGACACGCGCGAGCAGGTGAGCACCTGCGTGCATCTCGCCGGACGAGCGGGCCTCGATTTCCTCGTCCTCGATCAGACGCGTCCCGACATCGACGTCCCGGTCGTCAGAGTGATCGTTCCGGGATTGCGGCATTTCTATCGCCGTTTCGCGCCCGGCCGGCTTTACGATGTTCCGGTCAAGCTCGGATGGCGCGAGCGGCCGTTGCCGGAAACCGAGCTCAATCCGATCCACCCCCATACCTGAGGGTCATCCCGGCTTGCGCGCTCCTGGAAGAAAGTCAGGACGAGAGGCCGCGCCAACCGTTGCCGCCCGGCTTAGCGGTCACGTTACGCTCGAAACGCACGCGGACGGACAAATCGTCGCCTGCTTCGACGGCTTTTCGGTCGGCCTCGGCACGTTCAGCGCCAGCGCGGCGGAACGCGCGCAGGGCCTGCGCGCGGGTTTGCCGCTCGCCTCGTTTGCATCCGGCCGGAACACCGACAAGGAAATCGATCTCTTGGTCCGGCGCTTGGCCAGGCACGGCCTGGTGGAGTACCGCCTCCGGGCGGCGCACAACGATGAGGACCGGGTCGTCATCGAGCCGCAGGTCGCCGATTATTGGCCGCAAACGCCGCGTCTCGACGACGCCGACGTCATCGTCCTCTCACGCTTCGCCTATATGCGGCGGCGCGGCAACGAGATGGTGCTGGAATCGCCGCGCGCCGGCGCATTGTTCAAAATCTGCGACCCGAAGATCGCGGCCGCCGTCGCCTCGTTGTCCACGCCGCAACAAATCAAACGGCTCCGCCGGCAGGACGGTTTTCCGGGGATCGGGCTTCTCGCCCTCATGGTGGATTGCCAAATCCTTTTCAAGGTCGGCGCCGCCGGCGACAGCGGCCTGCGCTCGAGCGAAGGCGACGACAGCCTCGTTCTTTGGGACTTCCACGATCTTCTGTTCCATGCGCGCAGCACGGAAGGCCGACACGCCAACCCGCTCGGCGGATTTCATCCATACGCGGGCGTGGTGCCGCCGCTGCCAGCGGTGCGACCGCGCTGGCCCGGGAAAAAGATCGATTTGCGCAAGTTTTCCGCCGCGCATTCGCGGGCGATCTCGCCGCTCGCGAGGTTGCTGCGGGAACGTCATTCGACGCGCAGCTTCGACGACCGGCGACCGATCACGCTCGCCGAGCTGGCGCGATTTCTCGACGATACCGCGCGCGTCCGGTCGAGATGGAGAAGCAAGCTCGACCTCGGCGGCGACGGCCCGATGGTCGCGTATGCGCCAAGGCCGTATCCGTCGGCGGGCGCGAGCTACGAGCTTGAACTCTATCTGGCCGTCGATCGATGCGACGGGCTTGCCCGCGGCTTCTATCATTACGATGCCGGCGCCCACGCGCTGGTGCCGATCGGCGCCCGCGCGCAGGAGCTGGAAGCGCTGTTGGCGGGAGCTCGATCGGCCATGGGCGCACCCGCCACGCCGCAGATCCTGATCACGATTGCCGCGCGCTTCGGCCGGATGGCATGGAAATACAGCTCGCTCGCCTATGCGCTCGTTCTCAAGGACGTCGGCGTTTTGTTTCAAACCTTTTACCTGACGGCCGCCGACATAGGGCTCGGCGGATGTGCCATCGGCATCGTCAATATCGATCTGTTCGCGAAGATGACGGGGATCGCGTTCCATGTTGAGGGTCCGGTCGGCCAGTTTGCGATCGGCCGCGGCGCGGAATCGGAAGCTTCCTCCTGACAGTCCGACCGACCGGGCATGGCCTGGCAACGGCGGCGCAAATGGCGGCGCCCACCCGAGGAACGGGTCCACAGCCGCCGTCGACGAGTCCCGGATTTACCAGGACCATCGCCGGCCGCGCGCGGCGGAAGGATCGCGCTCGGCGACGCGCTCGAAATATCCGACGGCCTTGCGGCCGCGCCGGCCGGTCAGGGCGAACATGGCGCCCTGAGGGTCCGTGCATTGAAGGACCCAGTCGCCGCCGGGCGCTTCAAGCGGGCCGTCGAGGATCTCGCCGCCGCCGGCCTTCACGCGCTCCGCCGCCGCGTCGATATCGGCGATGTCGAAGTAGTAAAGCCAGAAGGGGGTCGGCACCGCCGCGGGCTTGGTGACCATGGCGCCGATCGTCTGCCCACCGACCGAGAACGGTTGATACGCGCCGGTCGCGTCGCTCTCGGCGTCCGCTTTTTGCCAGTCGAAAAGCTCGCTGTAGAAGGCGAACGCCTGCTCCCAATCGGCGGCGAGGAGTTCGTGCCAACGGACGCGGCCGGGCGTGCCGAGCGCAGCCGGCCGCTCGCGGCGGGACTTCAACCATTGCACCAACGCAAGCGTCGCCATTTGCGGGTCGGCGAAGACCGAAAAGCGGCTGATGTTGCCCATGTTCCGCGGCGGAACGTGCACGGCTCCGCCCAATCGCTTGATCCGCTCGGCCGCGGCGTCCACGTCGTCGACGCCGACATATCCGATCCAGCTCGGCTTCACGCCCATTTTTCTTGCGTCTTCCGGCAGGCCCATCAGCCCGCCGACCGAGGCCCCGCGCACGGTCAGCAGCGTATAGGCCATGCCCGGCATCGACGCGTCCTCGGTGCCCCAGCCCACGACCTTGGCGTAGAAGGCCCTGGCGGCCTCCATGTCCGTCGTCATCAGCTCGTACCAGACGAAGCGGCCGTGAGCATCGGCCATGCCTGTTGCTCCAATACTGTCGAGGTCGACCAGATTACTGCCGGTCAGGTCAATTACGTTCTATTACTTGGAATCACTAAAGAGTGTTGCGCCCAGCGGGCGGCTCGCGACCCTCCCGTCGCGCGAGCGCGACGGGGAGCCCCGGTCCTCCCCCTTTCAGGGGGAGGAAGGAGAAGGAGAAAACGAGCCCGCTTTTCCTTCCCATTGAACCGGTTTTCCCTCCCCCTGATTTTCCCTCCCCCCTGAAAGGGGAGGGTTGGGGAGGGGGTCTGCCGAGTCAAAGATTTCTCCTGAACCAACGATTACGCCGGGAGAACCTGCGCTTTCAATCAGCCGGCAAAACTTCTACATCAGGGAGGTCATGCGCACCGACGAACCGCGTTCCGTCCGCCTCAAGGATTATCGCCCGCCCGATTGGCTCATCGAAACGGTCGAGCTTGACGTGTCGCTCGACCCGACCGCGACGCGGGTCCGCGCCAAGCTCAAGCTCAAGCCCAATGGCGCCGGCGCACCGGCGCCGCTCGTGCTCGACGGCGAGGAGCTCAAGCTCCGCTCGCTTCTGCTCGACGGCAACCCGCTGCCGGCGGAAAACTTCGTCGTCGCGCCCGAGCGGCTCACCATCGCCCAGCCGCCGAACCGGCCGTTCGTGCTCGAGATCGAGACCGCGATCGATCCCGCGGCCAATACGCAGCTCACCGGCCTCTACCGCGCCGGCGCCACCTATTGCACGCAATGCGAAGCCGAAGGCTTCCGCCGCATCACCTATTTTCTCGATCGGCCGGACGTGATGGCCGTGTACACGACGCGCATCGAAGCCGACAAGAGCGAGGCGCCGGTGCTGCTCTCGAACGGCAATCTCGTCGCCCATGGCGACGTGCCGGGCACGAACCGGCATTTCGCGGTCTGGCACGATCCGTTCAAGAAGCCCTGCTATCTGTTCGCGCTGGTCGGCGGCAAGCTCGCGCGCGTCGCCGACAGTTTCACCACGATGTCCGGCCGCAAGGTCGCGCTGCACATCTACGTCGAGCTCGGCAAGGAGGAGCGCGCGCTCTATGCCATGGACAGCCTCAAGCGCGCCATGCGCTGGGACGAAGACGCATACGGGCGCGAATACGATCTCGACATCTTCATGATCGTCGCCGTCTCGGCCTTCAACATGGGCGCAATGGAAAACAAGGGGCTCAACGTCTTCAACGACAAATACGTGCTCGCCTCGCCGGCGACCGCGACCGACGCCGATTTCGCCCATATCGAGGCGGTGATCGCGCACGAATATTTCCACAATTGGACCGGCGACCGCATCACCTGCCGCGACTGGTTCCAGCTCTGCCTGAAGGAGGGCCTCACCGTCTTCCGCGACGAGGAGTTCTCCGCCGCCCAGCGTTCGCGCGCGGTCGAAAGGATCGGCGACGTGCGCGCGCTGCGCGCGCATCAGTTCGTCGAGGATGCGGGCCCCCTCGCCCATCCGGTGCGGCCCGAGCTTTATCACGAGATCAACAACTTCTACACCACTACGGTCTACGACAAGGGCGCCGAAATCGTGCGCATGATCAAGGTCCTGCTCGGGCCCGATCTCTTTCGCCGGGGCATGGACCTTTATTTCACGCGGCACGACGGCGAAGCGGCGACGATCGAGCAATTCGCGCAGTGCTTCGCCGACGTGAGCGGGCGCGATTTTTCCCAGTTCATGCGCTGGTACACGCAGGCGGGCACGCCGGAGATCGCGGTCACGCCGCACTACGATCCGCGCGCCAAGACCTACCGGCTCGACATCGCGCAGACCGTTCCGCCGACGCCCGGCCAGCCGACCAAGGAACCGATGCTGATCCCGCTCGCGCTCGGGCTCCTCGGCAACAATGGCGGCGATCTGCCGCTTGTGCTCGACGGCCGGCCGCTCGCGCGCGGCGTCATCGAGCTGACCAGGCCGAGCCAGAGCTTCGTCTTCACCGGCCTCGCCGAGCGGCCGATCCCTTCGCTCAATCGCGACTTTTCGGCGCCGATCAAGCTCAAGCTGCCGATCGGGCCCGACGCGCTTCGCTTCCTTGCCGCGCACGATTGCGATCCGTTCAATCGCTGGCAGGCGGTGCAGACGCTGGCGATGTCGCTCCTCATCGCCAATGTCGCGGCGGCGCGCGCCGGCGCGGCGGCGCGCGAGGACGACGGCCTCATGGCCGCGCTCGGCGCCATCCTCGCCGACCCCGAACTGGAGCCGGCCTTCATCGCGCTCACGCTCACGCCGCCGAGCGAAGCCGACATCGCGCGTGAGATCGGCCGCGACGTCGATCCGGACGCGGTCTTTGCCGCGCGGCGAGACCTGCGCGCGGCGGTCGGCGAACGGCTCGGCACCGCCCTCGCCGGCACCTATGCGCGCATGATCACGCCCGGCCCCTATCGTCCCGACGCCGAGAGCGCGGGACGGCGCGCGCTCAAGAACGTCTGCCTCGATCTTTTGGCGGCGACCGGGCAGAGCGCCGCCATTGCGCGCGCGTTCGCCCAATACAAGACCGCCGACAACATGACCGACCGCATGGCGGCGCTCGAAACTCTTGCGCTGCACGATCGGCCCGAGCGCACGCAGGCGCTCGCGGATTTCTACGCCCGCTATGCCGACGATCCGCTGATCATCGACAAGTGGCTCGCTTTGCAGGCGGCGATTCCCGAGCCGGCGACTCTCGACCGCGTGCGCGCGCTCACCGCGCACCCGGCGTTCTCGATGGCCAATCCCAACCGGGTGCGCGCGCTGATCGGCGCCTTCGCGCAAGCAAACCACACCCAGTTCAATCGGATCGACGGCGCCGGCTATGATTTCGTCGCCGACCTCATGCTCGCGCTCGACCCGAAAAATCCGCAGGTGGCGGCGCGCATCATGGGCGCGTTCCGCTCCTGGCGCGCGCTCGAAGCGCGGCGGCGCGAGCGCGCGCAAGCGACGCTGCGCCGCGTGGCGGCGGCGCCGACGCTCTCGCGCGACCTTCACGACATCGTCGTCCGCACGCTGGCGGAGAGCTGAGCGGCCGATCGAGCCGACCGAGGCGATATCGCCCTTGGCGGGTTACGCCTGCCGCGAACGCGCTCTACTATGCCGTCCTCAATAGCCAGCCGGGGACTGTCATGACTTTCGAGACGCTCGTCTACGCCACCGACGGACCGATCGCGACGATCACTCTCAATCGTCCCGAACAGCTCAACACCATCGTCCCGCCGATGCCGGACGAATTTGAATCGGCGATCAATCTCGCCGTCCGCGACAACTCCGTCAAAGTCGTCATCCTGCGGGGTGCCGGGCGCTCGTTCTGCGCCGGCTACGATTTCGGCGAAGGATTCCATCTCTGGGACGAGCACATCACGACGGACGGCGCGTGGGATTCGGGAAAGGACTTTGCCTGGGCGACGGCACATGCCGTGGCGCCGACCCAGAAGTTCCTGAGCATGTGGCGCGCCCCCAAGCCGGTGATCGCCCAGGTGCACGGCTGGTGCGTCGGCGGCGGCAGCGATACCGCGCTCTGTGCGGACATCGTCATCGCCAGCGAGGACGCGCGGATCGGAACGCCTTATTCGCGCATGTGGGGATGCTACCTGAGCGGCCTGTGGATCTATCGTCTCGGCCTCACTAAGGCCAAGGAGTACGCGCTGACCGGCAAGCCGCTGTCGGGACGCGAGGCCGCCGCTGTCCATCTGATCAATTGCGCCGTGCCTTTCGCGCATCTGGAGGAGACGGTCGGCCGAACGGCACGACAGCTCGCGTCCATTCCGTCGTCACAACTGGCGGCGATGAAGCTCGTGGTGAATCAGGCCTACGAAAACATGGGGCTCGCTAGCACTCAGATCATCGGACCGATCCTCGACGGCTTGATGCGCAACACGCCGGACGCCATCGATTTCATCCGCCGCGCGGAGAAGGACGGCGTGCGGGCGGCGATCGCCGCGCGCGACGGCCCGTTCGGCGACTACAGCCAAGCCCCTGCGAACGAACGGCCGAACCCCGATCACATCGTCAAAATCTGAGGCGGCGAGCAAAATTGCCACCCGTTTGCTCGCGCCGTCGGGGCGGCACGGCGTTGATTTGACTCGGCTTTTGCGGACCGGAATGCCCGGCAAGAATCATGGGGACGACGGTTAAAAAATATTGACTCTCGACTCTCGACAAATCGATTCGCATCGATTCTTATCGGGGTGATTCGGAGGAGATGCGGCACCTCCTTCCGAACGAGGGTACGGGGACCGTCCGAACGGAGGCAGGCGATGGCGCGCGCCGAAACGGCGAGTGCGTCCATACGATCGGATTCCATCAAGGGACTGGCGCAATCGATTGCCAAGCCCGCCTATCTGCGCCTTCTGAGCGCCGAGCCGCTGCTGCGCCGCGCCGTCCCCGTCCTCATCATCGCCTTCCTGGTGACAATCTCGATCGGCACCGCGGTGCAGGTGCTCGAACAGCGCCGGCAAGCGGTCGTCGAGGCGCGGCTTGAGATCACGGCGCTCGCCGACCAGCTCGCCCTCACGTTCAATCATCCGGGCCGGGACATGAGAGCGACCGCGGCGCGCACATCCGCGGCGCTCGATCGCGCGCTGCCGAGCTGGGCGGGCGCCGACCGATTGATCCTCATCGCCGATGCCGACGGTGCGATCATTGCCAGCGTCCCGGGCGATGCGCAGAAGCTCGGCCGCTATATCCTCGACGTGCTCCCGGCCGTGGCGCCGCCGACCAACTCCGCCGCCGGCGCACTGGAGATCGCGCTGCCCGACGGCGAGGCCGCCTTCGCCGCGGTGCGGGCCTTGAAAAATCCGCTGGGCCTCGTTGTCGTTGTCGAGCCGGCGAGCGAAGCGCTCGCCACCTGGCGCTCGGCCGCCGCGCTCACCGTCACCTTGTCGGCAACGACCGGTTTCGTCGTGCTGATCCTCGGCTTCGCCTTCCACTGGCAGGCAACGCGCGCGCGCGAGGCCGACCTGATCCACGACACCGTGCGCAGCCGCATCGACACCGCGCTCAACCGCGGCCGCTGCGGGCTGTGGGATTGGGACCTCGCGCGCGGGCGCGTGTTCTGGTCGCGTTCGATGTTCGACCTCCTCGGTCTGCCGGCCAAGGACGATCTCATGACCTTCGGCGAGGTCAACGCGCTGGTGCATGAAGACGACATCGACCTCTACCAACTGGCGCGGCAACTCGCGGACGCCAACGCCGGCTCGATCGATCACGCCTTCCGCATGCGCCATGCCGACGGGACCTGGCTGTGGCTGCGGGCGCGCTGCGAATTGGCGCGCCAGGAGGGCGAGACCGGACTGCATCTCATCGGCATCGCCGTCGACATCACCGAACAAAAGAGCTTGGTGGAGAAGACGACGGCGGCGGACTTGCGGCTGCGCGACGCCATCGAGACCATACCGGAAGCCTTCGTGCTCTGGGACGCCGACAATCGCCTGGTGCTGTGCAATTCCAATTTCCAGCAATTGCATCACTTGCCCGACGCGGCGGTGGCGGCGGGCACGCCTTACGAGGCGGTGGTGGCGGCGGGGAAGAAACCGATCATCCGCATCACGGTCGCCAACGACGACGGCCAGCCGCCGGGCGCGCGCACCTTCGAAGCGCAACTCGACGACGGGCGCTGGATGCACATCAGCGAACGGCGCACCAAGGACGGCGGCTACGTCTCGGTCGGCACCGACATCACCAAGCTCAAGCGGCACGAGCAGAAGCTCATCGAAGGCGACAAGCGGCAGATGGCGACCATCAAGGATTTGCGCAAGTCGCAGCAGGCGCTGGAGCGCAAAACCGGCGAGTTGGCCGAGCTGGCGGGAAAGTACGCCGAGGAAAAGACCCGAGCCGAGGAAGCGAACCAGACCAAATCGAAGTTTCTCGCCAATATGAGCCACGAGCTGCGCACGCCGCTCAACGCCATCATCGGCTTCTCCGAGATCATGGAATCGGGCGTGTTCGGGCCGCTCGGCGCGGAAAAGTACAACGAATATTCGCGCGACATCCGCGACAGCGGCCAATACCTGCTCGACGTCATCAACGACATCCTCGACATGTCGAAGATCGAGGCCGGCGGCGTCAGCCTCAAGCCCGAACTCGTGGAGCTCGACCGCATCCTGGCCGATTGTCTGCGCGTCGTCTCCGGCCGCGCGAACGAAAAGCGTCTCGTCCTCCACTCGCACATCGCGTCCGGAATCCGGCTTCAGGCCGATCGCCGCGCGGTCAAACAGATCGTGCTCAATCTCCTGTCGAACGCCGTCAAGTTCACGCCCGACGGCGGCGCGGTGACCGTGCGCGGGCGCGCGCGCGGCGGCCTCGTCACCATCGCGATCACCGACAACGGCATCGGCGTCCCGAAGGACGCGCTGCGCAAGCTCGGCCGCCCGTTCGAGCAGGTCGAGAGCCAGTTGACCAAGCGGCACCAGGGCTCCGGCCTCGGCCTCGCCATCGCCAAATCGCTTGCCGAACTGCACGGCGGCTTGATGCGCATTCGCTCGGTGCTCGGCAGCGGCACGACGGTGGTGGTGCGGCTGCCGCTGGAAGCGCGCGAGATCGAACGCTTGGCATCATAACGGCCGTTCATCCTTCGCGGCGCGCCTTCGCCGCGCACCTCGGGATGATCGATCAGGTCGTGGGCACGTTCCCCAAGATGCGCACGAAACACTCGCGCACCTGGCGCTGCGTTTCCTTCACATGCGCCTCAAGCGCGGGGAAATCGGGCAGGTCGGCGGCGCGGGCGAGGAGACCGAGGACGCCGGCGCCCGCCGCCTGCGGGTCGAACTTGCCCGGCAGGCAGAGGCGGAGAATCTGCGTAAGATCGTGATAAAGTCGCACCGCGGGCCGCAGCACGGCGGCGTCCTCAGCCGCGAGCACGTTAAGACGCGCCGCCTTCTCCAGCACATGCTCCGTCGAGGTGTCGAGAATGTCCGGCGCCGCGGCCGCATGCACGAGCTGCAGATATTGGACGATGAACTCGATATCGACGAGCGCGCCGGCGGCGTATTTGAGGTCCCAGGGATCGGCGTCGCCCTTCTCCTGGGCGATCGCCGCGCGCATCTCGATGACGTCCTCGGCAACTGCGCGCCGGTCGCGCTTGCGGCAGAGCACCTCGCGGATCGCCGCCTCGACGCGCGCGGAAAAAGCCGGCGATCCGCAGACGACACGGGCACGCGTCAGCGCCATGTGCTCCCAGGTCCAGGCCTCGCGTTCCTGGTAGCCGGTGAAGCCGTCGATCTGCGTCGCCAGCGGGCCGGAGCGGCCCGAAGGCCGCAGCCGCATGTCGACGGAATAGAGCGCGCCGTAATTGGTCTTGACCGTCAGCGCGCTGATCAGCCGCTGGGTGAGGCGCGCAAAATACTGCGCACCGTAGAGCGGCCGCGCGCCGTCGGAGTTCGGATGCTCGGCGTCGAAATCGTAGATGACGATGAGATCGAGGTCGGAGCTTGCGGTCATTTCGCGGGCGCCGAGGCGGCCGAGCGCAAGGATGGCGATCTCCTGGCCGCGCACGCGGCCGTGGGCGACGGCAAAATCGTCCTCGATACGGCGACGCAGCGCGCGGATCAGCACGTCCGCCAGCCGCGCGAACACATCGCCCGCCCGCTCGGCCGAAACCGATCCCGAAAGGATGCGCGCGCCGATCAGGAACATGTGCTCCTGGCCGAACAGGCGGATCGCATCGAGCATGTCCTCGTAGCCGCGCGCCTCGCCGAGCGCACGCGCCAGCTCCGCTTCGAGCCGGCTTTCGTCGGGCAGCGAGCCGAAGAAGCTCGGGTCGATCAGCGAATCGATGACGTGCGGGCTCTGCGCCAGAACATCGGCCAGCCGCGGGGCGACGCCGAGGATGAGCGCGATGAACCGAACGAGCTCCGGATTGCGCCGCAGCAGCGGCAGAAAACGCCCGCCGGCGCGCAGTCCGGCGAGAAAATGGTCGAAGGCGATGAAAGCGGCGTCCGGATTTTCCGCGCGTGAGAATTGGTCGATGATGACCGGCATCAGCTCGGCGAGGCTCGCGCGCGCCTGCTCGCTCCGCAACGCCCGATAGACGCCGGCATGCCAGCGGTGCGCGGCGGCGGCGACCTCCTGCGGCCGCCGGAAGCCCATTTCCGCCAGCCGATCGAGCGTCTCGCCCTCGCCCTGCGGCGCCGCGAACGAGAGATTCTGCTGCCGCGCGAGCAGGTCCGGCGCGCGTTCGAACAGCCGCACATAGTGCCGCTCGACCGCGCGCAAATGCGCGAGCAGGACCGCGGCGAAATCGTCGCGGCCGGGAAAGCCGAGGAAGCGCGCGAATTGGTCGAGCGCGGCAGGATCGGACGGCAGGGTGTGGGTCTGCTCGTCGGCCACCATCTGCAGGCGGTGCTCGGTGCGGCGCAAGAAATCATAGGCCGCGATAAGCTCGTCGCGCGCGGCGGCGTCGATCCAGCCGCCGGCGGCGAGCGCGGCGAGCGTCGCCACGGTGGCGCGGCCGCGCAATTCGCCGTGCCGGCCGCCGGCGATGAGCTGCTGGGTCTGCACGAAAAACTCGATCTCGCGGATGCCGCCGCGGCCGAGCTTGATGTTGTGGCCTTCGACCGCGATCTCGCCGTGGCCCCGATAGGCATGGATCTGCTGCTTCATGGCGTGGACGTCGGCCACGGCCGCGTAGTCGAGATATTTGCGCCAGACGAAGGGCGCGAGGCCGCGGATAAGCTCTTCGCCGGCGGCGAGATCGCCCGCGCTCGGCCGCGCCTTGATGAGCGCCGCGCGCTCCCAGTTCTGTCCCCGGCTTTCGTAATAATCGAGCGCGGCTTCGGTCGAGATCGCGATCTGGGTCGAGGATGGATCGGGGCGCAGCCGCAAATCGACGCGGAAAACGTAGCCGTCGGCCGTACGTTCCTGCAGCAGCTTCACGAGATCGCGAGCAAGCCGCACGTAGAACGGCGCCGGCTCGACGTTCGCCGGCAGCGCCGGCGCGCGCGGATCGAAGAAGATCATGAGATCGATATCGCTGGAGAAGTTCAGCTCCCGGGCGCCCATCTTGCCCATCGCCAGCACGATCAGGCCCGATCCCGCTTCGGGATCGCGCGGATCGGGCGCGACGAGCTTGCCGCGGCCGACGGCCTCGCGCAGGAGATGGCGCACCGCAGCGCCGAGCGCGGTCTCGGCGACATCGGTGAGCGCGGCGGTGATGCGCGCGAGCGGCCACACGCCGCCGATATCGGCGAGCGCGACGAGGAGCGCCGCCTCGGCCTTCATGCGGCGGAGAACGCGCATCAGCCGGTTCCGCGTCTGCGCCGCGGCGGCGGCGCGGCGCGTGCGCGCGAGCAGCGCCGCAAGCTCTTGTTCCGGATCGCGCATGAGCAGGCGAACGAAGCGCTCCGGGCTCGCGCCGACGAGGTCGCGGAGGTAAGGCGCCGCGGCGGCGATATGGCCGAGCAAATTTGCGAGCGGCGGATAATCCTTGACCAGCGATTTGAGTACCGTAGCGGCGGCACTTGACGGCAACGCCGCGAGCCATTCGGCCGCGCGATCAGGAGCGCGCGTCGACGATCGCGACGGTACTCCCCGCCCTGACCTTCGCCCGCGAGCGGGCAAGGGTTGGGAGGAGGCGAGTTGGCGGACCAACGCCGCCTTGTCGAGGTTTTGCTTCGGCCGCGTGTCGGCCGCAGGCCGCCGCATCACGCCGCCGCCGGTCCGGTGCGCGGCAGGCTGATGACGCTCTTCAAGCCGGGATCATTGTCTTCCAGCTTCAACTCGCCGCCGTGCAAACGCGCGACCGCCGCGGCAAGGCTCAGACCCAATCCCGAGCCCGGTTCCGAGCGGCTCTGCTCGAGCCGCACGAAGCGCTCGACGACACGGCCGCGGTCGACATCGGCAATGCCGGGGCCGCGATCGGCCACCGAGAGCGTGATCCGCTCGCCGTCGTTGCCGGCTTTGACCACGATCTCGGCGGGCGCGCCGTTCATCTTGCTCGCTTCCGGCCCGGCATATTTGATGGCGTTGTCGACGAGGTTTGCCAACGCCTGGCTCACCAGCTCGCGATTGCCGCGCACCGGCGCCGCGGCCGGCGCATCGATCGTCAGCGCCAGCCCCTTTTGCTCGGCGAGCGGCTCATACAGCTCGCCGACGTCGCGGGCGACCGCGGCGGCGTCGAATTCGGTCATGTTGTCGCGCGCCTGCCCGGATTCGGCGCGCGCGATCATCAAGAGCGCGTCGAAGGTGCGGATGAGCTCGTCGGACTCGGCGATCGTAGCGTCCAGCGCCGCACGATAATCGCCGATGCTGTCGGCGCCGGCGGCGGCGCGCAACGCCTGCTCGCAGCGATTGCGCAACCGCGTGAGCGGCGTCTTCAGATCGTGGGCGATGTTGTCGGAGACCTCCTTGAGGCCGCGCATCAGCGCCTCGATGCGCTCGAGCATGGCGTTGACATGCTCGGCGAGGCGGTCGAGCTCGTCGCCCGTTCCGGCGATGGGCAAGCGGCCGCTGAAATCGCCGGCCATGATCGTCTGCGCCGTCCCGGTCATCGCATCGATACGCTTGAGCACCCGACGGCTGACGAAGAAGCCGCCGGCAAGCCCGAGCACGACGACGAGCGCGAACGACCAGCGTCCGGCATTGCCGATAATGCTGTAAATCCGCTCGCGCTCCTCGAGATCGCGCCCGACCAGGAGGCGGAAGCCGCCCGGCAGCTCCACCACGTGCACCAGCGCGCGATGCTCGACATCGTCCCGCGCCTCGATCCGGCGATAAGAGGTTTCGCGCCAGCCCGGACGGTCGAGCGTGCCCGGCTCCAAGGCGCCGACATTGCCAGCGAGCGCTTCCCCGTTCGGCGTGGCGACCAGATAGACGCTCGAGCCCGGACGCCGCGCGCGCAGATCGAGGATGATCACCAATCCCCTGATGCCGTTTTCGTCGTATTGCGTGCGCAAGCGGGTGATCTCCAAATTGACCGTGCGGGTGATCTGCTCGGTGATGAGCCGGCGCGTGTTGAGCGCGAAATAGCCGAGCAGCGAGACCGCGAACAGGACGAAGATCAGAAGATAGGCGAGCGTCAATTGGAACGCGGTCGTGCGCAGGAGTTTGCCGAGCGCGGTCACGGATCGGTACCCTCAGGCTGCAGGCGCAATTCGCTCTCGGAAAAATCCTCCTCCCGGAATTCGCGCGCCGCACGGTTTCCGCCGCGTTCCCCGGCCGCCTCCGCCCGGCGCAACTCGACGCGGCGGATTTTGCCGGAAATCGTTTTCGGCAACTCGCCGAACTCCAAACGCCGCACCCGCTTGAAGGGGGCGAGCGCAACGCGGCAGTGCCGGAAGATCGACAGCGCCGTGTCGCGATCCGGCGCGTGGCCGGGCACGAGCGCAAGGAAGGCCTTGGGCACCGCCAGCCGTATCGGATCGGGCGACGGCACCACCGCGGCTTCGGCCACGGCTGGATGCTCGATCAGCGCGCTCTCCAGCTCGAACGGGCTGATCCGATAGTCGGACGATTTGAACACGTCGTCGGCGCGGCCGACATAGGTCAGATAATTCTCGTCATCGATCGTGGCGACGTCGCCGGTGCGATACACGGAATCGTCAAGCGAAAGGGCGCCGCCGTCGTCGCTTTGGTAGCCTTGCATGAGTCCGGTCGGACGCGGCGCGAGCATGAGACAGATCTCGCCCTCCTGGTGCGGCGCGCCGGCGGCATCGAGCAGCGCGACGCGAAAGCCCGGCAGCGGCCGGCCCATCGAGCCGGGCTTGAGCTTTTGTCCCGGCGTGTTGCCGACCAACGCCGAGGTCTCGGTCTGGCCGTAGCCGTCGCGGATCACGAGGCCCCAGGCGGCCTTGACGCGCTCGATGACCTCGGGATTAAGCGGCTCGCCAGCGCTGGTGAGTTCCTTGAGTTGGACCGGCCAGGCGGCAAGATCCTCTTGGATCAACATCCGCCAAACGGTCGGCGGCGCGCAAAACGTGGTTACACCGCAGCGCACGATCGCGTCGAGCAGGCCGCGCGCATTGAAGCGCGGCTGATTGACGATGAAGACCGTCGCTTGCGCATTCCACGGCGCGAAGAAGCAGCTCCACGCGTGCTTGGCCCAGCCCGGAGACGAGATGTTGAGATGCACATCGCCGGGCCGCAGTCCGAGCCAATACATGGTCGAGAGGTGCCCGACCGGGTAGCTCTGATGGCTATGCAGCACGAGCTTGGGCGTCGCCGTGGTCCCGGAGGTGAAGTAGAGGAGCAGCGGATCCTCGGCGCGCGTCTCGCGCTCCGGCGCGAACTGCGCGGACGCCGCGTAACCTTCTTCGAACGGAGACCAGCCGGACACGGCGCCGCCGACGACGATGCGCGTGTAGTCTCCGGGCAGGTCGGCAAATTTCGCCGCGGCGTCGGCGCCGACGACGACGTGGCGGATGCGCCCGCGCGCAAAGCGGTCGGCGAGATCGCCGCTGGTGAGTAGCGTTGTCGCCGGCACGATGACGGCGCCGAGCTTCATCGCCGCCAGCATGCATTCCCACAACGCCACGACGTTGCCGAGCATGAGCAGGATGGGGTCGCCGCCGCGCACGCCGAGACCGCGAAAATGATTGGCGACGCGGTTCGAGCGCTCGCTCAACTCGGCGAAGGAGAGCTTGGTCTCGGCCGCGCCCTCCTCGGTGAGCCACAACGCCGGCCGCGCATTGTCGCGCGCCATCTCGTCGAAGTAATCCAGCGCCCAGTTGAAGCGGTCGAGCTTGGGCCATTGGAAATCCCGGTAGGCGGCGGCATAGTCCTCGCGACGGCGAATGAGAAAATCGCGCGCCGCGATGAAGGACTCCGCGTTGCTCGAGGTCATTGCGATCACCGGTCCGGAGATGAAATATGCCTTTCCTGTTGACAAGAAGTCAGGCGCACTCTCCTCTTTGCCCGATCCTCTGCCAGAGTAGCGGTCCGGACGCCAATGAAAAACAAGAAAGTTCGGTAACGGAGACGGATATGGACGCGCAGGGGCGGAGTCGCGTTTCTCGGATTCGGTCTGATCTGAACCCGGCCGCGGAGCGCGATAGAGGACGCGGACCATGGGACCTCTCGCCGGCATTCGCATCGTCGAATTCGCGGGTATCGGGCCCGGGCCGATGGCGGCGATGTTGTGCGCCGACCTGGGCGCGGATGTCATCCGACTGGATCGGCTGACCCCGAGCGGGCTCGGCATAGACATGTCGACCCGTTTTGCCGTGCTGACGCGCTCGCGCCCTTCCGTGGCGCTCGACCTGAAACATCCCGACGGGCGCGCGCTTGCGCTCGATCTTATTGGTAAAGCCGACGCCCTGATCGAAGGCTTCCGGCCGGGCACGATGGAGCGTCTCGGCCTCGGTCCGCAGGCGGCCCTCGCCCGCAATCCGCAACTCGTTTACGGCCGCGTCACCGGCTGGGGACAAACGGGTCCGCTGGCGCAAGCGGCCGGCCACGACCTCAACTACCTCGCCTTGAGCGGGGCGCTCCATGCCATCGGTCGCGCCGGATCGAAGCCGACGCCGCCTTTGAACCTGGTGGCGGATTTCGGCGGCGGCGCCCTTTACCTCGCCTTCGGCATGGCCTGCGCCCTCATCGAGGCGCGGCGATCCGGCAAGGGGCAAGTCGTGGACGCAGCGATGAGCGAAGGCGCCGCCTCGCTGATGGCGATCTTCTATGGCCTGCATGCAGCGGGGCTGCATAGTCTCGAGCGCGGGAAAAATCTGCTCGATTCCGGATCGGCGATCTACGACGTCTACGTATGCGCCGACGGCCGCTACGTGGCGATCGCACCGATCGAGCTCAAGTTCCGCAAGGTGCTGCTCGAGCGGCTGGGGCTGCCCTACACCACCGACGACGGCGAAGAGCTGCGCGGCAAGCTCGAAAAACTCTTCAGGACGCGGAGCAGAGACGAATGGTGCGCGTTGCTTGAAGGAACTGACGCCTGCTTCGCGCCGGTCCTGACCATGGAGGAAGCGCCGCATCATCCCCACAATGTCGCGCGCGGCTCCTTCATCGACATCGACGGCGTGGTGCAGCCGGCGCCAGCGCCGCGCTTCAGCCGGACGCCGGCCGGCGGGCCGACGCGGCCGCAAGCCTGCGGCGCAGGAACCCGCTCCGCCCTCGCGGGCTGGGGCATTACCGACGCGCGGATCGAAGCACTCCTCGCCACGGGCGTTCTCGGGGAACCCGATGCGCGCAATGCTGCAGTGGAAGAATAGCGCGCTTTCCGCCCGCGCTCGCGACAGCCGCAACTCTGAAAATCCGATCAAGTCCCGCCGGCGCGGGCATGGCGGGACAAAGCTATCGCGCGCCGTCGCGGATCATGTAGCCGGCGCCGCGCACGGTATGCAGCAGCGGCTGCGCGAAGCCTTTATCAATCTTGGACCGCAGACGCGAAATGTGCACGTCGATCACGTTGGTCTGCGGGTCGAAATGATAGTCCCAGACGTTCTCAAGCAGCATGGTGCGGGTGACGACCTGGCCGGCGTGCCGCATCAGATATTCGAGCAAGCGGAATTCGCGCGGCTGCAGCTGCAGGTCCTGCCCGGCACGACTCACCTCGTGCGAGAGCCGATTGAGCTCGAGATCGCCGACGCGATAGACGGTCTCCTCGCCGCGGCTCGCTCGCCGGCGGGCCAGCGCCTCGGTGCGCGCCAGCAGTTCCGAGAACGCGTAGGGTTTTGCAAGGTAATCGTCGCCGCCGGCGCGCAACCCCTTGACCCGATCGTCGACCTGGCCGAGTGCGGAGAGGATGAGCACCGGCGTCTCAACCGATTTGATGCGCAAGCTGGCGATAATCGACAATCCGTCGAGCTTCGGCAGCATGCGATCGACGATCAAAACGTCGTATTGGCCGTCGAGCGCCAGCGCCAGCCCCTCCTCGCCGTCGGTCGCCTGATCGGCGACGTGGCCGACCTCGCGAAACGCCTTGACGAGATAGTCGGCCGCGTCGCGGTCGTCCTCGATGATGAGAAGGCGCATGGTCGCCGCCGTGCTCAGGAAGCCGTCTGGCGTCAAATCATATCGTCCCGCAAATGTCGCTCGGCAATATCGGCCGCCGCCGCGGATGCGCTTGGCTCGCGCATCGGCGCGGATAACACAAGAGGGTGGCGAGCGATCAGGCTCGCCACCCTCTCGACCGACTCCGCCCCGGCGGGGGCGACGGATGCCGGGAGGCGGAGTTGGTGTTCGGCGGGGACGGGTCTTGCGACCCGTCCCCAGGGTACGCCCGCCAGCGGGGGCGACGGATGCCGGCGGATCGCCCCATTCTTGTTAGGCGTTGCCGAGCGGCAGAGCGACGAAGCGCATGCCCTCGTTCGACTTCACCCGAAACAACAGCGTGTGCTTGCCATCCTGGCGGGCGTCCTTGATTTCCCTGCGGACATCGGCCGGGGTGGCGACGGACTTGCCGCCAACGTCGAGGATGACGTCGCCGACATGGAACCCGTGATCGGCGGCGACACCGTTCGGGTCGACGGCGGTAACAACCACGCCCTTGGTATCGGAATCGGTATCGTCGCTGGGCGCCAGCGTGAGCCCGAGCTTCGGCATATCGTCGTCGGGCACTTCGCGCTGCATGTTCGCGATCTGCTTCTCGCTCGGCATCTTGCCCAACGTCAGCGTCACGGTCTTCTCCCCACCCTTGCGGATCAGGCCGAGCTTGACCGAGGTGCCCGGAGCCATTGTGCCGATCCGGCGCGCCAGCTCGCGCGCGTCGCGGACGGACGCGCCGTCCACCGACGTGATGACGTCGCCACTCTCGATGCCGGCTTTGGACGCGGGGCTGTCGGGTTGCGGCTCGGAGACCAGCGCGCCGGCGGCCTTCTTCAAGCCGAGGCTGTCGGCGAGATCGGGGGTCACGGTCTGAATCTGCACGCCGATCCAGCCGCGGGTGACGCTGCCTTTATCGCGCAACTGCGCGATCACGGTCTTGACCGTATCGGAGGGGATGTCGAAAGCGATACCGACGGAGCCGCCGGAGGGCGAGAAGATGGCGGTGTTGACGCCGATGACGTTGCCGTCCACGTCGAAGGTGGGGCCGCCGGAATTGCCCTTGTTGACCGGCGCGTCGATCTGGATGAAATCGTCGTAGGGGCCGGCGCCAATATCGCGACCGCGGGCCGAGACGATGCCGGCGGTCACGGTGCCGCCAAGCCCGAACGGATTGCCGACCGCGAGCACCCAGTCGCCGATCCGCGGCGATTTGTCGGCAAACTTCACATACGGGAAGTCCTTGCCGTCGACCTTGATCAAAGCGACGTCGGTGCGCGAATCGGTGCCGATGACCTTGGCGGAATACGTCTTGCCGTCGTCGGTCGTGACCTGCACCTTCTCGGCGTTCTGCACCACGTGATTGTTGGTCACGGCATAGCCGTCGGCCGAGATGAAGAAGCCCGAACCCTGGCCGGTGACGACCTCGCGACCGCCTTCCCCGTTGTTGGGCATGCCGAAGCGACGGAAGAAACGCTCGAACGGGAAGCCCGGCGGGAACGGAAGATCCTCATCGCTCAGCCCGGCATTGGCCGGCCGCTCCATCTTGACCCGCACCGAGATCACCGCGGGTTTGACCTTCTCCACGATGTCGGCGAAGCCTACGGGCTTTTGCGCAAGCTGCTGGGCCTGCTGCGACAGATTCTGCGCCTGCGCGGAACCAGCGAAGAAATCAGCTTGCGGCGCCAGATAAGGCATGAAAACCGCCGCCGCACCAAAACCGACGATCGTCGTCGCCAAAAGCGCAATCCGCCGCGCGGACAGAGTGCGGCGTGAGGGTCGTGTGTTGTCGTTCATTACCGTCTCCAAATCGGTTGTCCGTCTCGCAACGGAAGGTGCCTGAGGCCCCGACATTTAACGCGCAATTTGCGGGCTCACGCCTTACGGCGCGCTGTCTCCGGCATTAAAACTTCGTAATGTCGCCCGCGGTGAAATTCTCGTGTTGGAACATAATGTTGTCATAAAATAATCCGGTCGCGGCCAGCCACGGGCGAAGCCTCAGCGAGGGCCGCGCAAGAGATCGGATAGCTTCGTCTCTTCGGCCGCCGTGAGGTTGGCCGTCTCCGCAGCCGGGACCATTCGGCGGCGCCTGATCGCGACGACAATCATCACGATCCCGATGATGAGGACGGCGGGCGGCAGGCCCCACAATGCGGCCGTGTGCCAGGACAAACGCGGCTTGAGCAGCACGAATTCGCCGTAGCGGGCGACGATAAAATTGATGACCTGCGCATCGCTGTCGCCGGCCTTGAGCCGCTTGCGCACCAGCACGCGCAGATCGTGCGCGAGCGGCGCCGCGGAATCGTCGATCGACTGGTTCTGGCACACCATGCAACGCAACTCCTTGGATAGCACGCGGGCGCGCGCTTCGAGCGCGGGGTCGGCCAGCATCTCGTTCGGCTCGACGGCGTACAGCGGCAGCGAAGCGGGGAGCAGCAAAAGGAGTCCGAAAAAAAAGGCCATCGGCCGCATGAGAGCGCGCGGAGCGTTCACGGCATTCACTCCGCCGCCTGCAGGGCCGCTTGGGATTTGGCCGGCCTGGGCGAGCCGACGCGCAGCCTACGATCGGAGAGGGAGAGGCCGCCGCCGACGAACATCATGCCGGCGCCGAGCCAGATCAGCAGCACCTCGGGCTTGAAGTAGAGCCGCACGGCGACTGTGCCGTCGGGGTTGGGGTCGCCGAGCGAGAGGTAGAGTTGGCTCGCGCCGCGCCGCATCAGCGCCGCTTCGGTGACCGCCATGTGGCGGGCCGGGAAGGTGCGCCGGCTCGGCTGCATGACGCCGAGCAGGTCGCCGCCGGCGCGACGCACGCTGAACGCGCCGACAAGGTCGCGATAGTTCGGCCCCGGCCGGTTGAACAGGCCGTCGAACGTGACCCGGAACCGGGCGATATCGAGGCTGCCGCCGAGCCGCACCATGGCAATGCGCTCCGCGCCCCAGGCGGTCACCGCGACGATGCCGAGGAGCGTGAGGCCGATGCCAAAATGGGCAAACGCCGACCCCCAGGCCGCGCGCGGCAATCC
>JASHPW010000072.1 GCA_030037895.1 Xanthobacteraceae bacterium
CTCACGAAGCGCCGCCTGCCGGCGTGGCTGGCGCCGCCGGCGCCGCGCCCTCAGCCGGAGCTGCACCGGACGCCGCGGGAGCACCCGGAGCGCCGGCGCGCTTGGCCTTGCGGTCCGATGAGTGGCCGTAGAACGAGCGCGTCGGCGCGAATTCGCCGAACTTGTGGCCGACCATCTCCTCGGTGACGATCACCGGGATGTGCTTCTGACCGTTGTAGACGCCGAAGGTGAGCCCGACGAATTGCGGCAGGATGGTCGAACGGCGCGACCAGATGCGGATCATCTCATGGCGGCCGGACGACCGCGCGGCATCCGCCTTTTTCAACAGATAGCCGTCGATGAACGGACCCTTCCAGACCGAACGCGCCATGATCGCTCCCGCCTTCCTTCCTACTTCTTCTTCCGCGCGTGGCGGCTCACCATGATGAACTTGCCCGTGCTCTTGTTCTTGCGGGTCTTTCTGCCCTTGGTCGGCTTGCCCCACGGCGTCACCGGATGGCGGCCGCCGCGCGTGCGTCCGCCGAGCGGATGGTCGACCGGGTTCATGGCCTCGCCGCGGACGTGGCCGCGGCGGCCCATCCAGCGCGTGCGCCCGGCCTTGCCGATCGAGATATTCATGTTGTCGGGGTTCGACACCGCCCCGACCGTGGCGATGCAGCGGCCGTGCACCAGCCGCTGCTCGCCCGAATTGAGCCTGAGGATCACGTACTCGCCGTCGCGGCCGACGATCTGCGCGTAAGTGCCGGCCGAGCGCGCGATCTGGCCGCCCTTGCCGATCTTGAGCTCGATATTGTGCACGATGGTGCCGACCGGAATGCTGGCGAGCGGCATGGCGTTGCCGGGCTTCACGTCGACATGCTCGCCGGCGACGACGGTGTCGCCGACATTGAGCCGCTGCGGCGCCAGGATGTAGGCGAGTTCGCCGTCCTCATATTTGATGAGGGCGACGAAACCGCTGCGATTCGGATCGTATTCGAGCCGCTCGACCTTGGCCGGCACGTCGAATTTGCGCCGCTTGAAGTCGATCCTGCGGTAAGCCCGCTTGTGGCCGCCGCCACGATAGCGGACGGTGATGGAGCCGCTATTGTTGCGGCCGCCGCTCGAATTGCGGCCTTCGGTCAGCGCCTTCACCGGCTTGCCGGCATAAAGGCCGGAGCGGTCCACGAGCACGAGCTGGCGCTGGCCGGGCGTGACCGGATTGTAGGTCTTGAGTGTCATCCGCCGCTCCTCAAAGCCCCGTGGTCACGTCGATCTTCTGGCCCTCTTCGAGGGTCACGATCGCGCGCTTGGTTTCCGATTGCAGTCCGTAACGGCCGCGGAACGCCTTCCATTTGCCGCGGCGGCGCAGCGTGTTCACGCTCTTGACCTTGACGTCGAACAGCTTCTCGACCGCTTCCTTGATCTGCGGCTTGGTCGCCGCGAGCGCGACCTTGAAGACCACCTTGCCATGCTCGGAGGCGTTGGTCGCCTTCTCGGTAATCACCGGCGCGAGGATCACGTCGTAATGGCGCGGATCTTTGCTGCTCATTTGAAGCGCGCCTCCAGCGCATCGACGGCGGCGCGGGTGAGCACCAGCTTGTGCCGCCGCAGCACGTCGTAGACGTTGATCCCGGCGACCGGCAGCACGTCGATATTCGGAATATTGCGCGCGGCGGCGCGCACGTCCGCCGCCACCTCGGCGCCGTCGACGATGAGCGCATTGGCGAGCCCGAGCTTCTCGAGCCGGCCGCGCAGCGCCTTGGTCTTCGCTTCCTTCACGCTCAGCGCCTCGATGACGATGATACCGTCATCCTTGGCTTTGGCCGAAAGCGCGTGCTTGAGCGCGAGCGCGCGCACCTTCTTCGGCAGGCCGATGGCGTGGCTGCGCGTGTGCGGCCCGAAGGCGCGGCCGCCGCCGCGGAACAGATTGACGCGCGCCGAGCCGTGGCGGGCGTTGCCGGTGCCTTTCTGCCGGTACATTTTCTTGCCGGTGCGGGCGATGTCGGCCCGGTTCTTCACCTCATGGGTGCCGCGCCGGCGCTTGGCCAGTTGCCACACGACGCAGCGGTGAATGATGTCGGCGCGCGGCTCAAGCCCGAAAATGGCGTCGGACACGGTGACCGAGCCGGCCTTCTTGCCGTCGAGCGTCGTGACTGTCAGCTCCATGTCACGCGCCCTCCTTCGCTTCGGAGGCAGGCGCGGCTGAAGCGGCCTCGGCGAGCTTGAACTTGCCCGGCTTCGGCACGCCCTCCGGCAGCTTCTTCTTCACCGCGTCGCGCACCGTGATCCAGCCGCCCTTGACGCCGGGCACCGCGCCCTCGACCAGAATGAGCCCGCGCGACACGTCCGTTTGCATCACTTTGAGGTTGAGCGTGGTTACCCGGTCAACGCCGAGGTGGCCCGCCATCTTCTTGTTCTTGAAGGTCTTTCCAGGATCCTGGCGACCGCCGGTCGAGCCGTGCGAGCGGTGCGAGATGGAGACGCCGTGGCTCGCCCGCAGCCCGGCGAAATTCCAGCGCTTCATCGGGCCGGCAAAACCCTTGCCGGTCGATATGCCGGTGACATCGACATATTGACCGACGACGAAGTGATCCGCCGTGATCTCGGCACCGACCGGAATGAGCGCGTCGGCATCGACGCGGAATTCGGCGAGCTTGCGCTTGGGCTCGACCTTGGCGACGGCGAAGTGGCCGCGGTCGGCCTTGGTCGTGCGCTGCACCTTGCGCGCGCCGGCGCCGAGCTGCAGCGCTACGTAGCCGTTCTTCTCCGCGGTGCGATGGGCCACCACCTGGCAATTGGCGAGGCGCAGCACCGTCACCGGCACGTGCTCGCCGGTCGCGGAGAACAGCCGCATCATCCCCACCTTCTGCGCGATGACCCCGGAGCGCATTCTTTTGTCCCTTCCCCGCCTCAGAGCTTGATCTCGACGTCGACGCCGGCGGCGAGATCGAGCTTCATCAGCGCATCGACGGTCTGCGGCGTCGGATCGACGATATCGAGGAGCCGCTTATGCGTGCGCATTTCGAACTGCTCGCGACTCTTCTTGTCGACGTGCGGCGAGCGGTTGACGGTGAATTTCTCGATCCGGGTGGGCAGCGGGATCGGGCCGCGTACCTGCGCGCCGGTGCGCTTGGCGGTATTGACGATCTCGCGCGTCGAGGCATCGAGGATGCGATGATCGAACGCCTTGAGCCGAATGCGTATGTTCTGGCCGTTCATGGTGCACCAGATGACAGACGACGGACGACGGACGATCTATCGCCGCAGTCGTCGCGCTTCATTGTCCGTCCTCTGCTTTCCGTCCTCTGTCGTCCGCTTACTCCAGAATGCTCGCCACCACGCCGGCGCCGACGGTGCGGCCGCCCTCGCGGATGGCAAAGCGCAGCTTCTCCTCCATGGCGATCGGCACGATCAGCTCGACCTCCATGGCGATGTTGTCGCCGGGCATCACCATCTCGGTGCCTTCCGGCAGCTTCACCACGCCGGTCACGTCGGTGGTGCGGAAATAGAATTGCGGCCGGTAATTGGTGAAAAACGGCGTATGGCGTCCGCCTTCCTCCTTGGTGAGGATGTAGGCCTCGGCCTTGAACTTGGTGTGCGGCTTCACCGAGCCCGGCTTGCACAGCACCTGCCCGCGTTCCACCTCCTCGCGCTTGGTGCCGCGCAGCAGGCAGCCGACATTGTCGCCGGCCTCGCCCTGATCGAGCAGCTTGCGGAACATCTCGACGCCGGTGACCACGGTCTTCTGCGTCGGCTTGATGCCCACGATCTCGACTTCGTCGCCGACCTTGATGACGCCGCGCTCGACGCGGCCGGTACACACCGTGCCGCGGCCGGAGATCGAAAACACGTCTTCGACCGGCATCAGGAACGGCTGGTCCTTGGGACGCTCCGGCTGCGGGATGTAGTCGTCCACCGCCTTCATCAGCGCGAAGATCGAGGCCTTGCCCAGCTCGTCGTTCTTGCCCTCGAGCGCCGCCAGAGCCGAGCCCTTGATCACCGGGATCTTGTCGCCGGGGAAATTGTACTTGGACAGAAGCTCGCGGACTTCGAGCTCGACCAACTCAAGGAGCTCGGGATCGTCCACCATGTCCACCTTGTTGAGATAGACGACGAGCGCCGGCACGCCGACCTGGCGGGCGAGCAGGATATGCTCGCGGGTCTGCGGCATCGGGCCGTCGGAGGCGCTGACCACCAGGATGGCGCCATCCATCTGCGCGGCGCCGACGATCATGTTCTTGACGTAGTCGGCGTGGCCGGGACAATCGACGTGCGCGTAATGGCGCTTGTCGGTCTCGTATTCGACGTGCGCGGTGGCGATGGTGATGCCGCGCGCCTTCTCCTCCGGCGCCTTGTCGATCTGATCGTAGGCGGTAAAATGCGCCTGGCCCTTTTCCGCCAAGACCTTGGTGATCGCCGCCGTCAACGTCGTCTTGCCGTGATCGATATGGCCGATCGTGCCGATGTTGCAATGCGGCTTGGTGCGCTGGAATTTTTCCTTGGCCATGTGGCTCTCCGTTCCGGCTCCTTTGATCCCGTAGAATTCAAGTCAATCAGGCGAACTTTGCCTGCACCTCGTCAGCGATGCCTTTCGGCACTTCCGCGTAGTGGTCGAACTGCATGGTGAAAGTGGCGCGCCCCTGACTCATGGAGCGCAGCGTATTGACGTAGGAGAACATGTTGGCGAGCGGCGCCATCGCGGTGACGACGTTGGCGTTGCCGCGCCGGTCCTGTCCCTGGATCTGGCCGCGCCGCGAATTGAGGTCGCCGATGACCGATCCGGTATAATCCTCGGGCGTCACCACTTCGACCTTCATGATCGGCTCGAGCAGCACCGGAGCGCCCTTCTGCAGCGCCTCGCGCATGGCGGCGCGCGCGCAAATCTCGAACGCCATCGACGAGGAATCGACCGGATGCGAATCGCCGTCGATGAGACTCACCTTCACGTCAACCACCGGGAAGCCGGCGAGCACGCCCGAATTCAACTCCCCTTCGAGGCCCTTCTCGACCGCCGGGATGAATTCCTTGGGCACGGCGCCGCCGACGACATCGTTCTCGAACGCAAAGCCCGCGCCAGGCGCGCCCGGTTCGGCGACGATCTTGATGCGGGCATATTGGCCGTGGCCGCCGGTCTGTTTCCTGTGCGTGTGGTCCACGGTCGCCGCTCGCGTGATCTTCTCGCGATAGGCGACCTGCGGCTCGCCGATATTGGCCTCGACCTTGTAGGTGCGCTTGAGAATATCGACCTTGATGTCGAGGTGCAGCTCGCCCATCCCCTTGATGATGGTTTGCCCCGACTCGGGGTCCGTGGCGACGCGAAACGAGGGATCCTCGGCGACCAGCTTGGCGAGCGCGACGCCGAGCTTTTCCTGATCGGCTTTCGACTTCGGCTCGATGGCGATGGCGATGACCGGATCGGGGAATTCCATCTTTTCCAGGATCACCGGCTTCTGCGGATCGCAAAGCGTGTCGCCGGTGCGCACGTTCTTGAGGCCGGCCAGCACCACGATGTCGCCGGCATACGCCTCCTTGATGTCCTCGCGGTTGTTGGCGTGCATCAACAGCATGCGGCCGACGCGCTCGCGGCGCTCCTTGGTCGAGTTCATCACCCCGGTGCCGCTCTCGAGCTTGCCGGAATAGACGCGGCAGAAGGTAATGGTACCGACGAACGGATCGTCCATGATCTTGAACGCCAGGATCGCCAGCGGCTCGCTGTCGGCGGCGTGGCGCACGACCTCGTTGCCCTTGAGGTCGACGCCCTTGATCGGCGGCACGTCGAGCGGCGACGGCAGGTAATCGACCACGGCGTCAAGCAGCGGCTGCACGCCCTTGTTCTTGAACGCCGAGCCGCAGAGGACCGGAAAGAAGGCGCCGGCGACGGTCGCCTGGCGAATGAGGCGCTTGAGCGTCGCCGCGTCGGGCTCCTTGCCGTCGAGATAGGCGGCCATGGCGTCGTCGTCGAACTCGACCGCCGCTTCGATCAGCTTCTCGCGGTATTCCTTGGCCTGATCCAACAGGTCGGGCGGAATCTCGATATCGTGATATTCCGCGCCGAGCGTCTCCTCGTCCCAGACGATGCCGACCATGCGCACGAGATCGATGATCCCTTTGAATTGGCTCTCGACCCCGATCGGGAGCTGGACGGCAACCGGCCTAGCGCCGAGGCGATCGACGATGTCCTTGAGGCACTGGAAGTAATCGGCGCCGACCTTGTCCATCTTGTTGCAGAACACGATGCGCGGCACGCGGTACTTGTCGCCCTGGCGCCAGACCGTCTCGGTCTGCGGCTCCACGCCCTGATTGGAATCAAGGATGCACACGGCGCCGTCGAGCACGCGCAGCGAGCGCTCCACCTCGATGGTGAAGTCGACGTGGCCGGGCGTGTCGATGATGTTGAGACGCTTGCCGTTCCACAGCGCGGTGGTCGCCGCCGAGGTGATGGTGATGCCGCGCTCCTGCTCCTGCTCCATCCAATCCATGGTGGCGGAGCCTTCGTGCACCTCGCCCATCTTGTAGTTCTTGCCGGTGTAATAAAGGATACGCTCGGTCGTCGTCGTCTTGCCGGCGTCGATGTGCGCCATGATGCCGAAGTTGCGGTAATCCTCGATCGGATGGGTGCGGGGCATGGGGAAATTCCTTCGCTGTCGGGCGCTTCACCAGCGATAGTGCGCGAACGCGCGGTTGGCTTCCGCCATCTTGTGCGTGTCCTCGCGCTTCTTGACGGCGTTTCCCCTGTTGTTCGACGCGTCGAGCAGCTCCGCGGAGAGCCGCTCGGTCATCGTCTTCTCGTTGCGCTCGCGCGCCGCGGCGATGATCCAGCGGATGCCGAGCGCCTGGCGGCGCGAGGTACGCACCTCGACCGGCACCTGATAGGTAGCGCCGCCGACGCGGCGCGAGCGCACCTCGATCGACGGCATGACGTTATCGAGCGCCTGCTCGAACACGGCGACCGGATTCTGCCGGGTCTTGCCCTCGATCAGGTCCAAGGCGCCGTAGACGATGGTCTCGGCGACCGACTTTTTGCCGGCATGCATCACCGAGTTCATGAATTTCGTGACCACGATGTTGCCGAATTTCGGGTCCGGCAGGACCTCGCGCTTGTCTGCTCGGTGGCGGCGAGACATCGTCTAGGCTCCAATCACTTCGGCCGCTTGGCGCCGTATTTGGACCGCCGCTGCTTGCGGTTCTTCACGCCCTGGGTGTCGAGCACGCCGCGCAGGATGTGGTAGCGCACGCCCGGCAGATCTTTGACGCGGCCGCCGCGGATCATCACCACCGAATGCTCCTGCAGATTATGGCCTTCGCCGGGGATGTAGCCGATCACCTCGAAGCCGTTGGTCAAGCGGACCTTGGCGACCTTGCGCAGGGCCGAATTCGGCTTCTTCGGCGTCGTCGTATAGACGCGCGTACAGACGCCGCGCTTTTGCGGGCTTCCCTGCAGGGCCGGCACCTTTTTCTTCGCGTGCTGCGTGACCCGCGGCTTGCGAATGAGCTGATTGACCGTCGGCATCGATTGCCTGAAACTCTCTCTCTGTTTCGGAGCCGTGCTCCGCATTGCCTTCGGGCTCGCGCCCGCAATAGTCGCGCGAAAAACGTTCGCGCAAACGAACAGCGCCTTCCGCTTCCCGGCGCGGAAGGACGCGCTTGGACCTCGCAGAGGACCACGACACGATCATCGCGGTCGTGCGTCGTCGTTAATCTGACTTTCCGAAGTCAGAGGCAGCGTTTGAGCTTGCTTAGGTCGAGGCGTCACGCCGCATCCGACGAGCCAAGAAAGCAACCCACTTTCAATGGCTTACAGGGACCCGGACAAGCCGTTCCGACGGGCGAAGCTCACCGCCTGCCGAAAAGTGCGCGCTATGTATCGGTGACACCGAGCGAAGTCAAGCCGATATGGGCATGAAAGCGCGATGGCGCAAGCATATCCGCGCTGTATTCGAGCGACGACGGTATGGATTGCGGGCCCCCGCGCTGCGCACGGCCCCGCAATGGCGAGCCTATCCTGGCTCCATGCCCTTGGCGCGGATGATCCGTACCGCTTCGGGCGAGCCGAGGAACTTAACGAAGGCGCGCGCCGCTGCACTCGTCGCGGCTCCGGCGCGAAAGCCAGCCATATATGGCACGAAGTTGCCGAGCTCCCCAGGCAGCGGGCCGACGAGCTGTGCGCCCGTCACCGGCTGGTTTTCGATGATCTGCTGCATGCCGATCTCGGCCTCGCCCGAGGCGACGACCTCGCCGACCGGACGGCCGATCGCGAACACGGTCTTGTCCCGCATTTCCGCCGCGAGGCCGAGGCGTTGCAGCAGCTCGGCCACGTACTCGCCGCTCGGGCCCTTGCTGTAGGAAATCGATTTCGCGCGCCGCAGCAGATTCACGAACGCGCCGACCGTGCCGATATCCGGCACGCGTGCTCCGGTGCGCACCATGAGACCGACGACCGAGCGCGCGACAAGGGTCGGCGTGCCCGGAGCGATCTTGCCGGCCTCGATCAACTGATCGATGGCCGCACGCGGCAGTAAAGCGATATCGAATGCCACGCCGGCTTCGATCGCCGCCTTCTGCTCGCGCGTCGCCCCAAAGTGGATGATCACCTTGTGGCCGCTTGCGCGCTCGAAGAGCGGCGCGGCTTCGGTCATGAACCGGCGCATGGCGCCGCCGCTGAGCACATGGAGTTCGGCCGGGCGGCCGGCGGTCGCGGTCACCAACCGTCAGGCCCCCGGCGACACTGCGCGGCGCTCGCGGAATGCGCCGAGGAGACGAAAGAAGGCGCAGGCGGCGACGAGACCGATCAGCCACACCGCGTTCAACAGACCGAGCCGGGCGACAATCACCACAGCGAAAGCGCCGGTCCCGCCCAAGAACGCGGTGAACGCGAGCAAGACGATCTCATAAGCCGCATAGGCGCCGACCAATGCCAAGACGAGCGCAACCGGCGTATTGGTCCGCGGCAGCGCCCGCAGCACAATCCGCGCCGCAGCGGTCGCGATCAGCGCGGCGGCGCCAATGGCAACACCCCAAAGCACGGTATTCCAGTCGTGCGGATAGCCGAGCGCACCGAAGCCGATCGTCTGATTGACGATCCACGCGGCGGCCGCGACCGCAAGCGCCGACGGCAGCGGCAGCATGGCAGCGGCAATGACGGCAAAGGCCGCAAACGGCGTGGCGCAGGCGAAGGCGAAGCTCGCCAGCGCGCAGGCCGCCGTGAGCAGCAACAAACAAAAGAACGGCGCACCGCGCGGGTAAACCGGAGCCATCCGCTCCGCTGCAGCGGGAAGGCGCAAGATGTCGAGAGCCATGAGCAAATCCCTTTCGATGAATTTTAGCACATCTCAAACGTGCGAGCGATGACGGAGGGAGGTGGCCGGAGACCCGTGGCTTCTCGCGCCGCAGCCGCGGCGCGCACCTCAGGATTGATTGTTATCACATGAAGTCAGTCCCCACTGCCGTTGGTATCATTTGAATATCATCACCCGAGGCGGGTGATCCAGTCGTCGCGACGGCTGGGGGTCTCTGCGCCACTTGCGGTGACTGAATGCCCCGCCGTCGCGGGCATGATAGGTCACATGACGGCGACAGTGCGCTTGGCGCTAGGATCAACGCCAGATGGGTATCATAACTCCGCGCTACCGGTGGGTATCATAACATATCCGCGCTACCGGTATAGTGACTCCAATCTGAAGATCACTCGTCGATGACGATGGTGAAACGTAAACTATGGCGGTTTGAGTGTTCACACCAATATAATTTACAGAGATGTTCGCTGAATTGATGCGATCATACAGATACCTAGAATGCTGTTCACGCAGACCTCCGCGGGCGCCTACACCTATGCGCGCAAGGACGGCGTGCGGTTCAATTTCGGGCCGACGCCGGCCGGCTCCCTGCAAAGCTGGACTTTCCCCAATGGTGTGTCGCTGAGTTTCACCTATTCGCCTTCGGGACAGTTGCAGCGTGTGGCCAACACCGTCGGACGCAGCCTCCTGTTCGCTTACGCCGGAGGCGGCACCGACATCACCTCGGTGACCGACGACAGCGGGCGCACCGTGTGCTATGCCTATGACGCCAAGCACAATCTTGCGCACTTCACCGACCCGCTCGGCGCCATCACCGCCTATGCCTACGACACCTCCGGCACCTATGACACCTTCGGCCATCTGACCGAGGTGTTCTATCCGTTCCGCCCCGGCAATCCGTATGTCACCAACTGGTACGACCCGCTCGGCCGCGTGGTCCGGCAGGCCAACGCCAACGGCAATACATCGAACTTTTATTTCGCCGGCGCGCGCACCGAGCTGGTCGACGCCGTGGGCGACCGCCACGTCACCTACCAGACCGACCGCGGCAAGGTGATCAAGGACGCCTATGTGCTCAGCGCGGGCTTCGGCAACGTGTTCAACGACACGCCGCAGCAGGACGGCGTGGTCAACGTCACCGCCAACCAATACGATGGGCTCGACCGGCTCGTCCTGACCACGCTGCCGGAGGGCGGTGCCACGGCCTACGCCTATGACAATACGATCAACCCCTGGGCCGACAACGTCGCCGCGATCACCCGCACCGCCAAGCCGGGCTCGCCGCTCTTGCCGCTGGCCACGAGCTTTGCCTACGACCCGCTCTGGAACAAGCCGACGCAGACGATTGATCCTCTGGGCCTGGTCACGCAGATGAGTTACGACCCGGCGACCGGCAATCTGCTCGCAACCGTGGCCGACGCCGGCGGCGTCGGCCATTTCAATGCGACCAGCCGCTTCACTTATGACGCGCACGGCCGGGTGCTGACCGCGGCCGATCCGCTCGGCGTTATCACCGCCAACACCTACGACGCATTCGAGAACCTGCTCGCGCAGGTAGCCGACGCAGGCGGCAGCGGCCATCTCAACGCCACGACGGCCTTCGGCTACGACAGGGTCGGCAACGTCGTCTCCCGCACCGATCCGAACGGCAACACCGCGGCCATGAGCTACGACGCCGACCGGCGGCTCCTGACGACGACCGCACCGACGCCGTTCAACGGCGGCCCGGCCTTGGTGCAAACCACCAACGCCTATGATGCCGACGGCCACCTCCTCAGCATCACCCGCGCCAATGGCACGAGCCCCGCAGTGACGCAGATGGCCTATACCGCCACCGGGAAGGTGGCCTCGCTGACCGACCCCGACGGCAACGTCACCACCAACGCCTACGACGCCGACGATCGCCCGGCGAGCGTCACCGACCCGCTCTACCGGGTGACGGCTTATGCCTATGACGCGCTGAGCCGGCGCATCAGCGTCAGCAACCCGGCGATCCAGGCGACGCCGCTGTTGGCGCAGAGCTACACGCCCGACGGCCTGATCGCGAGCCTCACCGACGCCGCCGACAACACCACGAGTTTTACCCCCGACGGCTTCGACCGGCTCGCGACCACGACCTATCCCGACGGCAGCGCCGAGAACCTGGGCTACGACGCCGACGGCAACGTGCTCACGCGGCAGACCCGCGCCGGGGCGATCATCGCCTTCAGCTACGACACGCTCAACCGGCTTTCGACCAAGGCCACGCCGTCGGAAGCGACGGTGAGCTATGGCTACGACATCGCTGGCCATTTGCTGAGCGTGAGCGACACCAGCGCATCGATGACGACGCCGGCCGCGGCGGCGAGCTATGCCGTGCATTACGCCTACGACCAATTGAACCGGCCGATCAACGTCACCTGGAGCCCGGCGCCAGCGCAGACGGCACCGACGGCGACAAGCACGACGTTCAACTTTGCTTATGACGCGACGAACCGGCGGATTTCCCAAAACGCGACCGACAACAGTTGGTGGAGCTATCC
>JASHPW010000073.1 GCA_030037895.1 Xanthobacteraceae bacterium
CGCCCGGCGCTGCCGATGCGGCGCGCCCCGGCGCGCGGCTCGGCGAGCTTGGCGAACAGATCGGGCGTGGTCGGCGCTTTCGGCGTTTTTGCTGCTTTTTCCATGCAAACTTCGATTGGCGAGGGTATAGCCGCAATTCTTCCTCGGGTGCGCGAGGAGGCGACGAATCAGGCTTTGACTATGCCATGAGCGCGGCAAAAGCATGAGGGACGGTTACGGCTCGCCGCCGGTGCATTGACGCTCCGCGCCACGGCCTCTATATCGGCGCCTATGAAGCGCCCTTCCAGGATCATCCGGTTGATGGATAGCGCCGCCGTCAAGCGCCGCCGTCGCGGCACGGCCCGCGCGCGCATTGGCGCGTAAGTTCTGTTGTGCCGCCGGCTCCGCGCGGCATCCTTTCCTGATTTTTTCGCGGACGCCGGCATCCTGCTTCAAGCCCGAAGAGTCGTATGAAGGGTTGAACCATGCCTGCGCAAGCGAAGATCGGCGTGCTCGGCGCCTCCGGCTATACCGGCGCGGAATTGGTGCGGCTCCTTCTCCGCCATCCGCGCGTCGAGATCGTGTTGCTCACGGCCGATCGCCGCGCCGGCAAGAGCATGGCCGACGTCTTTCCCCAGTTCGCGCCATACAAGCTGCCGGCTTTGGCGGCGATCGACGATGTCGACTGGGCGACGATCGGACTCGACCTCGCCTTCTGCGCGTTGCCGCACGGCACGACGCAGAAGATCGTCAAGGATTTATGGACGCGCGCGCCGCACGTGAAGATTATCGATTTGTCCGCCGATTTCCGTCTCGCCGATCCGGCCGCCTATGCGCGCTGGTACGGCCGTGCGCATGCCGCGCCGGAGCTGCAGCAGCACGCGGTCTACGGCCTGACCGAAATTTATCGCGCGCAGATCAAGATGGCGCGGCTCCTGGCCAATCCCGGTTGTTATCCGACCGGCGCGCAGCTCGCGCTCATCCCGCTGCTCAAAGCAGAGGCGACCGATCCCGACGAGATCGTGATCGACGCCAAATCGGGCATGACCGGAGCGGGCAGGGGACTGCGCGAGGACATGCTGTTCGCGGAAGTCTCCGAGGGCTTTCATGCCTACGGCGTCGGCCGCCACCGCCACATGGCCGAACTCGACCAGGAATTTTCCCACGCCGCCGGACGTGAGGTGATCGTGACGTTCACGCCGCATCTCGTGCCGATGAACCGCGGCATCCTCTCGACCATTTACGCACGCGGCGTGCAAGCGGCGCCGGCGCCGGATCTGCACGCACTCCTGGCGAAGGCGTATGCCGACGAGCCGTTCGTGCACGTGCTGCCGTTCGGCACCGTGCCGCAGACCCGACACGTGCGCGGCTCCAATATGACCTTCATCGGCGTCGCCGCCGATCGCGTCGCCGGCCGCGCCATCATTGTCGCGGCGCTCGACAACTTGACCAAGGGGGCATCCGGTCAGGCGGTGCAGAACATGAACCTCATGCTCGGCTTCCCTGAAACCTTGGGGCTGGAGCAGGTGGCGCTGTTTCCCTGACCGCGCCGGGCGCGTCAGCGCTCGGCGTTTTGCCGGCGCAGCTTGTGCCTCCAGCCCAAGAGCCGCTCGTCGGCAGTCACCAGCGTCGCGTCATGCGCGATGGCCGTCGCGGCGATGAAACGGTCGGCGGGATCGCCGTGCAGGTTTTCAAGACCGACGGCGAGTATGCCGATATCGCCCGTGAGCGGCAGCTCCGCGACGCCAGAGTCGATCAGGTCCTTCCGCAGTTCTGATGGATCGCCGGTCAATTCGAGTCGCTCTTTGGCGACAAGCAAGGCGATTTCCCAAAAACTGATCGCGCTGACGGCCAATTGTTGATCTTTTTTCGCCTGCAATATGAGGTCACGGCTTTGCGACCCGAGAATTTTGTCGTCGTTGGCCATCCAGATGGCGACGTGGGTATCGAGCAGGATCACTTCAGGGCTTCCCACTCCACATCAAGGGGTGAGATGATGTCGCCTTTGATCGTCACTTTGCCTTTCCAGATGCCGAACGGGCTGCGCTGCGGCTGCTGATGCGGCACAAGTTCTGCGACCGCCTTGCCGTTCTTGGTAATGATAAGACGGTCGCCGGTCCGTGCGATCTCGTCGATGAGGGCCAGACATTTAGCCTTGAATTCAGAAGCTTTGATCATCCGCGACATGGTTCCATTCTGACCATAGTCATGACCATGGTCATATAGCGAATCTCCATGGGCGGTGCAATTTCGCTCTTTGCCCCTGTTAATCCCGCACCTTCACGTAGCTTCCCGGCGCGTCCTCGATCGGCTTGAGCGCGCGGTCGCCGGGGACGCGAGCAGGCACTTCTTCCGTGCCTTGGGACCTGAGCCAGGCGAGCCAATCCGGCCACCACGAGCCGGGATGCTCCGTCGCTTTCGCCAGCCAGCCGTCGAGGTTGGCGCTGCGCGGCTTCGCTCCGGTCCAATATTGATACTTGTTCTTGTCCGGCGGATTGATCACGCCGGCGATATGGCCGGAGCCGGAGAGCACGAACCGCACCGGGCCGCCGAACAATTTCGAGCCGAGCAGGACCGACTTCGCCGGCGCGATGTGGTCTTCGCGCGTGGCGAGATTGTACACCGGCACCTTGATCGATTTGAGGTCGATCGGCGTGCCGCCGATCGACATGTCGCCTTTCGCCAGCTTGTTGTCGAGGTAGCAATTGCGCAGATAGAACGAATGATTGGCGGCCGGCAGCCGCGTGGCGTCGGAATTCCAATACAGCAGGTCGAACGGGAACGGCGCCTTGCCTTTCACGTAGTTGTTGATGACGTAGGGCCAAACAAGCTCGTTCGAGCGCAGCATGTTGAAGGCGGTGACCATCGCCTTGCCTTCGAGATAGCCGCGCTCGGCCATGCGCTGCTCGATCGTCTCGACCTGCTCTTCGTCGACGAAGACCTTGAGGTCGCCGGCATAGGTGAAGTCGACCTGGGCGGCAAACAAGGTCGCCGACACGATGCGCTGGTCGCGCCGCGCCGCCATCGCTGCAAGCGCGATCGCCAGCAGCGTGCCGCCGACGCAATAGCCCACGGCGTGCACCTCCTCCTCCTCGCCGGTCGCCTGTTTGATTGCGTCGAGCGCGGCAAGGGGACCCTCGCGGATGTACTCTTCGAAGCTTTTTTGCGCCAAGCGCGCGTCCGGGTTCACCCAGGAGATGCAGAACACGGTAATGCCCTGATCGACGCACCATTTGATGAAGGATTTCTCCGGCGTGAGATCGAGCACGTAATATTTGTTGATCCACGGCGGCACGATCACGAGCGGGCGCCTGAGCACCGTCGCGGTGGACGGTGCATATTGAATGAGCTGCATGAGCTCGTTCTGGAAAATCACCTTGCCGGGGGTGACCGCCAGATTGCGGCCGACGGCGAACATCGAGGAATCGGACTGGCGGATTTTCAGGTCGCCGCCGCCGGACTCGATGTCCTCGGCGAGCATGCGCATGCCGCGGACGAGGTTGTCGGCGTTGGTGGTGAGCGTTTCGCGCAGCAGCTCGGGATTGGTCAAAACGAAATTCGACGGCGACAGCGCATTGGCGATTTGCCGCACGTAGAATGCGGCCTTGTGCTTGGTGTGCGGGTCGAGTTCGGCGTCGCTGACCAATTGGCTGGCCCAGCGCGCGCCGAGCAAATAGGCTTGCTTGAGGAAATCGAAGAACTGGTTCGACGTCCATTCCGGATCGGCGAAGCGCTTGTCGCCGAGGGCGGGCGCCGCGACCGGCGCCGTTTCTTCGCCGCCGAGCCGTCTGACCGCCGACGCCCACAGATCGAGATAGGCCTTGCCTAGGCGGGTCTGCAGCTCGACGGTGCGCTTGGGATCCGCCAGCCAATATTCCGCGACCTGGCTCAGCGTCTTGATTACCTCGGCCACCTCGTCGGCGCTGCCGTCGGTGTTGCGGCCTTCCTCGCGCGGCTTGAGGTAGGCGGCGAGCGCGCGTCCGCCTTCCTCGACGAGCCGGGCCAGATTGCGCGAAAACTCCTCGACGTCGACGGTGCCGATTTTCATCGGCTCTTGCGATGGGGCGCGCACGCGCAGCGTTTCCTCACTGGCCGCAAGGACCGGCGATTCCGGCCCTGAGGCAGAAATGGCCCGCTCGCGTGACGCCCGCAAGGCAGGCCCGCCGACCTCCCCCGTGTGAGGGGTCCTCCATGATCAAGCGCCGCCGCAAGGTCGGCATTGCTTGCCGAGACCTTGTTTCCACCATATTAGCGCGTTATCCGACAGCCGGGTTGATCTTTGTAAACCATTGAGGTGGTAACCATTTCAAGCTGAGAGCGGCGAGGCGGGCCGGGCGAATCCCGGCCGGATTGGATGGGGAGCCTCGTCAGCGCGCATGGGGGACCAGCGTGAACGGTCGCGGGCGTGTGACAAGGCTGGTGCTTTCGACTCTGGCGGTGGCCGGCGCGTCGGCGTTCCTCCTGTCCGGCTGCTCCGACGCTATTTTCCCGGCGGTCCACGACATGCCGGCCCAGCGCACCGAAACGACGCTCACGCCGGATGAAGTCAAGCAGGTGACCAACAATCTCGTGAACCAACGCGATCAATTGAGCACCGAAGCGCAGACCGTGGAACAGCAGGGGACGGCGACGGTCGCCGCCGACAATGCCGCGTCCGCGGCGCCGACAAATTCGGCTGCTCCGGCGTCGGCCGCCGCATCCGGCGCCACGCCGAGTGCTGGCGCCGGCGCCAAGCCGTGATAAGAGTTGAGAGGGTCGCCTGAATCGGAGCCGCCGGGGCATCCATGGAAGACTTCTACCGCATTCGCCGGCTGCCGCCTTACGTGTTCGAACAGGTCAACCGCGCCAAGGCGGCGGCGCGCAATAGCGGCGCCGACATCATCGACCTCGGCATGGGCAATCCCGATCTGCCGGCGCCCGCGCACGTCGTCGAGAAGCTCAAGGAGACCGTCGGCAAGGCGCGCACCGACCGCTATTCGGCTTCCAAGGGGATACCGGGGTTGCGCCGCGCGCAGGCCGCCTATTATGGGCGCCGCTTCGGCGTGAAGCTCAATCCGGAAACGCAGATCGTCACCACGCTCGGCTCGAAGGAGGGCTTTGCCAACGTGGCCCAGGCGATCACCGCGCCAGGCGATATCATCGTCGTTCCCAATCCGACCTATCCGATACACGCCTTCGGCTTCCTCATGGCCGGCGGCGCCATCCGCTCGGTGCCGGTCGAAGCCGACGCCGCCTTCTTCGCCGCGCTCGAGCGCGCCGTGCTGCACTCCATTCCCAGGCCGATCGCCATCGTCGTGTGCTACCCGTCGAACCCGACGGCATGCGTCGCCGATCTCGACTTCTACCGCGACCTCGTCGCCTTTGCGAAGAAGCACGCGCTGTTGCTGCTGTCCGACCTCGCCTATGCCGAGGTTTATTTCGACCGCAATCCGCCGCCCTCGGTCCTGCAGGTTCCCGGCGCCATCGATGTCGCCGTCGAATTCACCTCGATGTCGAAGACCTATTCGATGCCCGGCTGGCGCATCGGCTTTGCCGTCGGCAACGAGCGCATCATCGCGGCACTGGCGCGGGTGAAATCCTATCTCGACTACGGCGCATTCACTCCGGTTCAGGTCGCCGCGACGGCCGCGCTCAACGGTCCCGACGACTGCATCCATGACATGCGCGCGACCTATCGGCGCCGCCGCGACGCGCTCGTGGAGTCGTTCGCGCGCGCCGGCTGGCAGGTGCCGCCGCCGCGGGCCTCGATGTTCGCCTGGGCGCCGATCCCCGAACCGTTCCGGTCGCTCGGCAGCGTCGAATTCTCCACTCTGCTGGTCGAGAAGGCGAGCGTCGCGGTGTCGCCCGGCGCCGGCTTCGGCGAACACGGCGAGGGCCATGTGCGCATCGCGCTCGTCGAGAACGAGCAGCGCATCCGCCAGGCCGCGCGCAACATACGGCGCTTTCTTGAAACCGGGCCGGAAATGCTGCACAACGTCGTTCCCCTCGCGACGCGACGTTAGCCGGGCGTCGCCCTACCGCCGGTTGCAAGCTTAGATGGCCGAGCCGCTGAAAGTCGGTCTTGCCGGAGTGGGAACCGTCGGCACGGCCGTGATTCGCCTGTTGGCGGAGGGGCGCGACAAGCTCGCGGCTCGCGGCGGCCGCCCGATCGAGGTCGTGGCGGTGAGCGCCCGCTCCCGCGGCAAGAGGCGCAATATCGATCTGAAAAAATTCCGCTGGGTCGCCGATCCCGTGGCGTTGGCGCGCGATCCGTCGATCGACGTCCTGGTCGAGGTCATCGGCGGCGCCGGCGATCCGGCCAAGCGCGCCGTGGAGACGGCGCTGGCGGCCGGCAAGCCGGTCGTGACCGCCAACAAGGCTTTGCTCGCGCGCCACGGCCATCGGCTCGCCATGCTGGCGGAACGCCATCGCGCCGTGCTCGACTTCGAGGCTGCGGTCGCCGGCGGCATCCCGATCGTGAAGACGCTGCGCGAAGGGTTGAATGGCAATTCGTTCACGCGCATCTATGGCATCCTCAACGGTACCTGCAATTATATCCTCTCGCGCATGGAAGAGGGCCGGCTGACGTTTGAAGAATGTCTGCGGGATGCGCAACGCCTCGGCTATGCAGAGGCGGATCCGACTTTCGACGTCGAGGGCCATGACACCGCGCAAAAACTGGCGATCCTGGCGAGCCTCGCATTCGGGACCAAGGTCGATCCGGATGCGGTCTATGTCGAGGGCATTTCCTCGATCACGCCCGCTGATCTCGATGCCGCGGACGAGCTCGGCTACCGCATCAAACTCCTCGGCGTGGCGGTGAGGACCGAAGCGGGTATCGAGCAGCGCGTGCATCCGACCATGGTGCCGAAGGAGACCGCCATCGCCCAGGTCATGGGCGTGACCAACGCGGTGACAGTCGATGCCGACGGGCTTGCCCCCATCACCTTGGTCGGACCGGGCGCCGGCGGCACGGCGACCGCCTCGGCCGTCGTTTCCGATCTCGCCGATATCGCGCGCGGGGTGCGCGCGCCGCCGTTCGGCCATCCGGCCGCGCGCATGACCACGATCCGCAAGGCGCCGATGCAACGCCACGAAGGCGGCTACTATATCCGTCTGCTGGCGCGGGATCGCCCCGGCAGCGCCGCCACCATTGCGCGGCGTCTGGCGCAGCAGCGCATCTCGCTCGAGTCGATCATGCAACGCCATGAAGTTCGCACGGCGCCGCGCGCCAGTCGATCCGGCAATACCGGTGACCCGGTTCCGGTCATCCTGATCACTTACGCCACCAGCGAGGACGCGGTGCGCAAGGCGCTCGCCGCGGTGCGCCGCGACCGTGTAATCTCAGGGCGGCCGCAGGTGATCCGCATCGAGAAGAATTAGGGACTGCTTTCGCTATTTGCTGATTCAGGAGGAATCTTTGACTCGGCAGACCCCCTCCCCAACCCTCCCTCTTTCAGGGGGAGCAAAAACCGATTCAGTGGGATGGAAAATCGGCCGGCTTCTTCTTCCTCCCCCTAAAAGGGGGAGGACCGGAAGCACCTCGTCGCGCGAGCGCGACGGGGACCCCGAGGAGGGGGTCGCAGGCCGCTCGCTGAGCGGAGCATTCTACAGTGATTCCAGGTACTAGGCCGCGGCGGCGGCACGGCAATTTGCCGGAGAAGGACAATGGCCTCGATCACCGTTCCGCATGCCCTGATGCTCGAGCGCATTCTCTCGCTGGAGATCGTGCGCGTGACCGAGCGGGCGGCGGTCAATGCAGCGCGGCTGCGCGGACGCGGCGACGAGAAGGCCGCCGACCAGGCCGCGGTCGATGCCATGCGGCGCGAGCTCAACAATCTGCCGATCGACGGCACGGTCGTGATCGGGGAGGGCGAGATGGACGAAGCGCCGATGCTGTTCATCGGCGAGAGGGTCGGCTCCAAGGCCGGCTTCAAGGTCGACATTGCCGTTGATCCGCTCGAGGGCACGACGCTCTGCGCCAAGAACATGCCGGGCGCCATCGCCACGCTCGCCATCGCCGAGGATGGCACGCTCCTGCACGCGCCGGACATCTACATGGACAAGATCGCGGTCGGTCCCGGTTACCCCGGGGGCGTGGTCGATCTCGACGCCCCGGCTGGCGACAACATCCTCAATCTGGCCAAGGCCAAGGGCGTGCGCCCGCACGCTATCACCGCCATGATTCTCGACCGCCCGCGCCACGCCGACCTGATCGCGGCGGTGCGTAAGGCCGGCGCCGCGGTGAGCCTAATCACCGACGGCGACATCGCCGGCGTCATCCATACCGCCGAACCGGACAAGACCGGCATCGACATCTATCTCGGCATCGGCGGGGCGCCCGAGGGCGTGCTCGCGGCCGCGGCGCTACGCTGCATCGGCGGCCAGATGCAATGCCGCCTCGTGCTCGACACCGAGGAGAAGCGCGCGCGCGCCGTCAAAATGGGAATTGCGGATCCGCGGCGCAAATATCGGATCGAGGACATGGTGCGCGGCGATTGCCTGTTCGCCGCGACCGGCGTCACCGACGGCCGCATGCTGCGCGGGGTCAAGTTCGGCAACCGCGTCATCGAGACCGAAACAGTGGTGATGCGCTCGGTCACCGGCACCGTGCGCTGGATCCACGCCGAGCACCGCCAATTGGAGAAGTTTTAGGCGGCATTCGAGTTCGACAGGTGGTGCGGCTCAATGACCGGTTCGTGGCGAAGAACGGCGAAATCAGTGCCGCCATGCCTCCATCGCTTCTCCGTCGCCACCAGCTAAAAGCCGGGATGGACGAACGCTTGGTTAGATGAAGCGGTAGCCGCGCTGGCGGAGCTCGTCGGCCGCAATTCCGGTCGGTATTTCGCCGCGCGCAAATGCTTTCTTCTTCGCTGTTTCCTTCTCGAAATACGCCAACGCGGTGTCGGCCAATTCGGCGGCGACGGCGCGCGGGATCACGACAACGCCGTCCTCGTCACCGACGATCATATCGCCGGGGGTGACCACGACCCCGCCGCAGGCGATCGGCACATTCACGGCGCCATGGTCGACGCCCGCGGGATAGTGGAACGTGCGCGGCGTCACGTTGCGCGCAAAGGCCGGGAACGCGAGCGCGCGCAGGCCGGCGATGTCGCGCACCGCGCCGTCGACGACGATTCCGGCGATGCCTTTCGCCTGCCAGCGCGTGGCGGTGACGTCGCCGAAACAGGCATGCTCGGCGCTGCCCGAGACGATGACGATGACGTCGCCCGGCTGCGCGATATCCGCCGCGGTGAAGCGCAGCCGCCAATCGGCGCCAAGAACGGTGACGGCAGGTCCGCAGACGCGGGCGCCGGCGAAGACCGGCTTGATCGAGGAGTGCATCGCGCCGTGCTTGCCGAGGTGATCGAGCACATGCCCGGTGTAAAGCTTTCTGTATTTGCCGACCGTGTCGGCGGACGGCCGCTCGATTGTCGTCACCACGACGCGCAGCGCCGGGTGCATGTCGGGAAGGGTGGGCGGGCCGTCGACCCGCGGTTTCGTCTGCTCGCTCATGGTCTCATTCGATCCCTTGCGGCGCGCGGCCGCGCTTGCCGCGCTGATGAGCGTTGCCGCATTGGGCGAGCGTGGCTCTCGCCGGCGCTTCAGCCAATACCAACAAAGTGGTATTTTCGGCCGTCCGGCCCGTTGCGGGATTTTTACTCGATGAGCGACTGGGTACGATCTCGCTGTCAGCGGCGCCTGCTCACGATGTGTAACGCGGGCGCCGACGCGGATACGTTGCGTCTGGACATTATCGAGGAGCTTCGGCGCGCGATCGGATTTGCGGCTTGGGGATGGCCTCTGGCCGATCCCGACACGCTGCTCGCAACTTCGGGCGTTGCCGACGGCGCCATGTGGCCGATCGTTCCGCGGCTCGTCGATTACGAAGAGCGCGCCGCGGACGTGAACAAGGACAGCGTGCTCGCGGCGCGGGGCGATCCGGTCGGCGTCCTCAGCAGCGCAACGGGCGGCGACTTGGCGCGGAGCAGCCGCTGGCGCGATATCCTCGGCCCCTACGGTTTTGCCGACGAGTTGCGCGCTGCGTGCGTCGATCGCTTCGGTTGTTGGGGGCATTTGCGCCTTTACCGCGACGCGAGCGATCGTCCCTTTGCCGTTGCCGACGCCGCGCTTCTGCGCGGGGTTGTGCCGACAATCGCGTCCGCGCTCCGGCGGGCGAGCGTACAACCCGTTCGGGCGCGAACCCTGGAGCCGCTCCTCCGCGGGATCGTTATCCTCGACGACAATCTCGTGGTGCAGAGTTGGACCCGCGAGGTCGGCCCCTGGTTCGCGGCGTTCGCCGGGGACAAGCCGCCGCGCGGCGCCAATGCCCGCTGCGCCGTGTTTTCGGCGGCGTCGCGTTGCCTGGCGCAGGGCGACACCGCAGGCTCTCAACCGGCCCGCGCGCGCTTGCGCCTCGCCGACGGGCGCTGGGTCGTTGCCGAGGCGGGACGGCTCTCCGGCAAGGACCGCGGGATTGCCGTCACCGTCCATGCCGCGACCACGAGCGACGTGCTCGATCTGCTCGTCCGCGCGCACGGTCTGACGCCGCGCGAGCGTGAGCTCGTGGCTTTGCTGGTCGAGGGTCTCGACACGCGCGATGCGGCGCGGCGGCTCTCGATCTCGCACTACACCGTGCAGCAGCACCTGAAAGCGGTCTTCGACAAGGTGGGCGTGCGCAGCCGGCGCGAGCTGGTGACGGGTATTTTCGCCAGCCGTGCTTGAGACGGCTATTCTGGCAGCTTGTTAAATCACGCCGCAGCCGAACTCTCAGGATGACGGTGAACATGGGCAATCATTTGCCACGGAGAGTCAGTTCTTAGCGCCCGGTATAATTCCATTTGAACGGACCGCGGCGTTCTCCGAAATCTAAGCGTTGTTTCGCCTGCGGGTCAATATTGACGGACAGCCATGGTCGATGAAAATTGCCGCTCCCGCGGCAAGCGCCGCGCCAAGCGCGCCTGCCGCAAAATCCGCCGCGCCGAGCATGAACGGCGGACGCGGCGGCGCGTCACCGAGGCCGCCGTCGATTCTGAGCTTTGCTGAGCGCGCGCCTGATTTGCGTCACCGTGCCGGCGTTGCGAGGAAAGGCCGTCCCGGTCTAGCGACTGTCGCGCGTCGCCGCGAATGCAGCGTTGGGAAAAGACCGTTCGCCGTCGCGCGCGAATTCCGGCTTGAGTCCGACAAGAAAGAACATGTCGATCTTGCCTTTGTTCTTTGCTTCGATGCTACCGCGCGGCTCGAAATCGAAGAATTGTTGCGTTCGCTCGTAAACTTCCGCGGAAACGTTGATGCGGCCGGCTTCGCCGGCGCTCTCCATCCGCGCGGCAACGTTCACCGTGTCGCCCCACACGTCATAGATGAACTTGCGCCGGCCCACGATGCCGGCAATCACCGGACCGATGTGGATGCCGATGCGCGCCTCCCA
>JASHPW010000074.1 GCA_030037895.1 Xanthobacteraceae bacterium
GGGTTCGACATCGACGGCTTCGAGCACGCGGTGCGGCTGTGGACCATCGTGCTCGAAATCTCCGTACTGATGGCGCAGTTTCCCTCGCGCGAGATCGCCCGGCGCTCCTTTGAGTTCCGCACGCTGGGCTTGGGCTACGCCAATCTCGGCGGCCTGTTGATGTCGTCCGCCATTCCCTACGATTCGGACGCCGGCCGCGCGATCTGCGGCGCGCTCGCGGCGATCATGACCGGCATGAGCTACGCCACGTCGGCGGAGATGGCCGCCGAGCTTGGCGCCTTCCCGCGCTTTGCCGAGAACCGCGAGGCGATGCTGCGCGTCATGCGCAATCATCGCCGCGCCGCCCATGGCGAGCGCAGCGGCTACGAGCAGGTCGCGACCCCGCCGGTGCCGCTCGACCACAAAGCCTGCCCGGACGCGCGGCTGTCGGAGCACGCCAGGCGCGCCTGGGACCGCGCGCTCGCGCTCGGCGAGGCGCACGGCTACCGCAATGCGCAGGCGAGCGTGATCGCGCCGACCGGCACGATCGGCCTGGTCATGGATTGCGACACGACCGGCATCGAGCCCGATTTCGCGCTGGTGAAATTCAAGAAGCTCGCCGGCGGCGGCTACTTCAAGATCATCAACCGCGCCGTGCCCGCGGCCTTGCGCGCGCTCGGCTACGGCGAGAGCGAGATCGCCGAGATCGAAGCCTACGCGGTCGGCCACGGCTCTTTGGGTCAGGCCCCAGCAATCAATCACACCACGCTGAAAGCAAAGGGTTTCACCCCCGAAGCTCTCGCAAAGGTCGAAAAAGCTCTGCCGACCGCCTTCGACATCAAATTCGTCTTCAACAAATGGACGCTGGGCGCGGACTTCCTCCACGACGCGCTTGGCGTCGAGGCCGAAGCGCTCGCCGCGCCGAACTTCGACCTGCTGTCGCATCTCGGCTTCACCCGGCGCGAGATCGAGGCGGCCAACATCCACGTCTGCGGCGCCATGACGGTCGAGGGAGCGCCTCATCTCAAGCCCGAGCACTACGCGGTGTTCGATTGCGCCAATCCGTGCGGGCGCACCGGCAAGCGCTATCTCTCGGTCGAGAGCCACCTGCGCATGATGGCGGCGGCGCAGCCTTTCATCTCCGGCGCCATTTCCAAGACCATCAACATGCCGAACGAGGCGACGGTCGCGGACTGCAAGGCGGCCTACCTCCTCTCCTGGAAGCTCGCGCTCAAGGCGACCGCGCTCTACCGCGACGGCTCGAAACTGTCGCAGCCGCTGCAAAGCCAGATCATCGCCGACGCGGAGGAGGACGAGGAGGCGATCGAGACTTTTGTCGAGAAGCCGGCCACGGCGCGCGCCGCGGCGCTGGCGGAGCGGGTGGTGGAGAAGGTGGTCGAGCGCATCGTCGTCATGCGCGAGCGCGAGCGCATGCCCGACCGGCGCAAGGGCTACACGCAGAAGGCCGTGGTCGGCGGCCACAAGGTCTATCTGCGCACCGGCGAATACGACGACGGCCGGCTCGGCGAGATCTTCATCGACATGCACAAGGAGGGCGCGGCGCTGCGCTCGCTCCTCAACAATTTTGCCATCGCCGTGTCGCTCGGCCTGCAATACGGCGTGCCGCTCGATGAATATGTCGACGCCTTCACCTTCACGCGCTTCGAGCCGTCCGGCCCGGTGCAGGGCAACGACTCGATCAAATACGCCACCTCGATCATCGACTACGTGTTCCGCGAGCTGGCGGTAAGCTACCTCTCGCGCTTCGACCTCGCCCACGTCGATCCGAACGAGACGGGCTTCGACGCGCTCGGCAAGGGCGTCGGCGAAGGCCGGCCCATTCCCGACGCGCGCTACGTATCGAAGGGGCTGACCCGTTCGCGCACCGACCGGCTCAAGGTGATGCAGGGGGGAGGAGATCGCGGCGCAGGCGGACGCACGCAGCCTATTCCCTCCCCCCTTGCGGGGGAGGGTCAGGGAGGGGGGACGGCTGGCGAAAGTGGCCGCGGTGGCGCGAGCGGCAAAGTCACTGCGCTTTCCTCCCCGTCGCCCCGCGCGGAAATTTCCGGCACCGCGGCGCTCAAAAGCGAGTCCGAGCAAAAGCTTTCGCCCGCGCAGGCGCTGGAGCTGATGAACCAGACCGACATCCGCACCCAGGCGCGGCTCGCCGCGGCGGAGAAGCGCGCCGAAGCAAAGGCCAAGGGCTACGAAGGCGAAGCCTGCGGCGAATGCGGCAACTTCACGCTGGTGCGCAACGGCACGTGCATGAAGTGCGAGACCTGCGGGGCGACGACGGGGTGTTCGTGAGGAGAAGACAACAAAAATTGCAATCACGACCCGCTAAAATCGTCCATACCGTCAAATACGTCGCAGTGCACGGTGCGAGTCCCTCTTCACGCCCTCCCTCCGTCATCGCCGGATTTGACCCGGCTATCCGTGCTGACGAGCCATATTGAACGCGTGGCGGTCGGCGCGCGACGTCCTCCCGCAAGTCGCGCCAATCGGGATTTGCCGACCGATGATGAGAGATTCCAGCAACGGGCGGTCCTGCCGCCGTAGCGCGGCGATGCGCCGCGGTCCGCCGCAGCGGCGACGTGGTTTATCCGGTTGCAGCGGCGGCGCACCCGCCGCAGGGCCGATATCGTGATCCCAGTCGAGAGCCGCGCCGCCCTTCCGTCCTTTCCGAAGGCCGTTCTTAACGCGGACAGTGTCGTCTATGGCGTTATCGCCGCAGCCGGCCTCGCCTTTCGGTGGTTGTGCCGGAGTCAGGTTTCGACGCTGCCGCCGTGGGCGCCGTGGGATTTCTCCTGGGTTGAATTTCTCTCGGTCTGGCTGGCGGCCTGGTGGTTCATCCGCGGCCTAGCCTTGACGGCGGCTCCCGCGGAATGGCCGGGCCTGCCGCGGCGGATCTGCTTCTTCGCCGGCCTCTTCGTCATCTACGCCGTGCTCGAAACGCGCTTCGAGTATCTTGCCGAGCATCAGTTCCTGTTCAATCGGATGCAGCACGTCGCTTTGCACCATTTGGGCCCGCTGCTGATCGCCGTGGCCTGGCCGGGAGCAACCCTCAAGCGCGGCATGCCGGCGCCTCTGCGCCGCGTCGTCGAGCATCCTTTGGTCAGCAGCGTCGTCCGCATCCTGCAGCAGCCGGTGCTGGCGGCGGTCCTGTTTGTCGGCCTGTTTTTCTTCTGGCTCATTCCCTCTGTTCATTTTCGCGCAATGATCAATCCCGCCCTCTACGCATTGATGAACTGGAGCATGGCCATCGATGGAATCTTGTTCTGGTGCCTCGTGCTTGATCCGCGCCGGTCGCCGTCGGCGCGGGCGTCGTTCGGCGCGCGCGCCGCACTCGCGATCGCGGTGATGTTCCCGCAGATCTTGGGCGGCGCCATGATTGCGTTCAATCCGCACGACCTCTATTTGTTTTACGATCTCTGTGGGCGCATCTATCCGGCGCTGGGAGCGCATTACGATCAGGCGATTGGCGGCCTCATCGTCTGGATACCGCCGGCGATGATGAGCGTGCTGGCCCTGCTTCTGGTCCTGACTATGCTGAGACGTGTCGAGGAAAGCGAGGCGGACGATGAAAACGCTGATGCGGACGGTGCGAGAATGGTCGTGCATGCGCGCGCCTGGACGGGCTAGGCTTTGCCCGACGATAAGCGCCGCCGCGCGGGCGGCGTTGTCGGCCGGGTTCATCGCCGCCGCTATTGCTCCGGCCGCGGCAGCCGGCGTTTCCGTCGAGAATCCATGGCTGCGCTTCATCATCGCGTCGCGCCCGGCGGCCGGCTATTTCACGCTCCACAACGACACTGGCACGGCCATCGAACTGACCGGCGCGTCTTCGACGGCCTGCGGCATGCTGATGCTGCATCAGACCAAAGAGGTGAACGGGGTGGAGAAGATGCTGCCGGTCAAGAGCGTCGCCGTGCCCGCCCACGGGACGGTGAGCTTCGCTCCCGGTGGCTACCACCTGATGTGTGTGTCGCCGGGCGCGGCCGTGGCCCAAGGCCGTAGCGTGCCGATCGTCCTGAAATTCTCCGACGGCAAGACGGTGACTGCCGACTTTCCGGTGAAGGGACCGGGCAACGCCGGCAAGTAGCGTCCGCCTCTGTTCAGATCATTTGCAGAATCCGCTGCCACAGGCTGCGGCTGCCGGATTGTGCGATCAATTGACCGAGATCGGCGGTCATGTCGTCCAGTCTTGTATTTGCCGCCGCGAGCCCGACGAACAAGAGCCTGATGCCGCCGTCGCGGCCGAACACATAGACCGCCGCGCCGTGCGTCACCTCATAGGGGTGGTCCGGGCTTGCCGGCTGCACGGAATAGGCCACGCGGTAACGTTTGGCCAGCGTTGCGAGTTGGTTCGGCGTCCCGCGCAGGCCGACGACCTGCGGCGCGAAAGCGTCGGTATATTTCTTCAGGACGTCGAGCGTGTCGCGGTTCGGATCGACGGTGACGAACAGGACACGGACGTCGTCCGCGCGCTTGCCGAGAGTCTTGAGCATCTGGGTAATGTTGAGCAGCGTCGTCGGGCAGACATCCGGGCAGAACGTGTAGCCGAAATACAGGAGAACGATCTTGCCCTTGTAGTCGGCGGCGGTGACCTCCTTGCCGTCCGAGGCGCGGGTCATGGTGAAATCCAGCGCTGGCAACACGCCGGTCATGTCGGTTGAATGCCACGCCAGCGTCGGCCGCGGCGGTAGAAGCACAGTCAGCGCAGCGCCCGCGGCAGCCGCAATCATGCTGCGCCGCGCCAGCATTATCGCCCCACAACAGTTACTGTCGTCCGCCCCGGGGCGTCCTGATCTCGTCCGTCATCAGATTTCATCCGCCATCATCCGCGCCACCGTCAAAACCAGCCCACGACTGCACTTCGCCTATGCCCGTTCCAGAGCCAATGTAAGATCGCGCTGCCGATCCCCGCCACTCACAATCGCATCATTCATGCGACGACGATTCGCCGCACCTTCCGGGTACCGGTGAAGACCAGATAAGAGAAAACGAAGCAGTACTGGATCGCGTCTTCGTTGTGGTTGGGATGGAACCCATGCGGCGCGTGGACGAGGAAATAGGCGATCGCCATTTCGCCGGACATGATCAGCGCCGCCGCGCGCGTGGAGTGTGATCTTTTCGGAAAAACGGTTTCCGCATTTCCGGATCATGCTCGGCTAGCCCAGGGGTTGAGTGAAACAAATCCGGAGCAAGTCTCGGCGCCCCAGGTCGGCACGCCGGTCACGCAAAGGGATAGCCGGAATACCCGGCCCCGGCGCGGATGTAGCCGGTGCCGATGGCGCTCAAGAGCCCTTCGATCTTGTCGAGCGTTTGGTCGATCAGGCCCGGCGGCTCGCCGGCCTCGAGCTGGCTCTTCAGCTCGAGGAGCCCGCGGTTGGCGGCGTCGATGCGCCGCGCCAGCACCATTGTCACGTAGAGCAGCGCCGCCGGATCTTGTAGCAATGCCGCAGCGTCGGCAACATGAAACTCCGACGTTTCCAACGTGCGCACATCTGCGCCATGCGGCTGATCGAGCAGCGCCGAGAGTTCGCCGAACACCGCCCCCGGCTCCGCCACCCTGGCAATCTCGGTGCCGCTCTTGACGATCGAGACTGCGCCCGTCCTGAGGACGAGCAGCCGCCCGGTTTTGGTGCCCTCGGCAAACACCGTCTCGCCCACGGGATAGCTTGCGACCGGCAGCGCGGCGAGCCGCTTTTGCCAAGCCGCCGGATCGTGGACCAGAGTCATCGCGCACACCCCTGCTTTGCCGCCCGGATCGAGGCCGCGGCGGGCCTGCCGCAGCATGTAGCACGACGGAACGCGGCCGGGTATTCGCCTTCAACACGCCATCGCCGCGATATGCCCCTGCCGGCCATAGTCCAGGAGCGCGCGGTCGCGCGTGACCAGCGTGGCGCCGAGTTCGCGCGCGGTTGCGGCGAGAATGCGGTCGGTCGGATCTTTCGGCGGCCGGCCGGGCAGATAGGACGACGCGATCAGCAAATCGGGCGAAAGCGCGGCCAATCGCACGCCGGGGACGTCGAACAAATTCGCGAACCAGCGCTCGGGCCTGATGAGCATTTGCAGCCGCCCCCGCGAAGTCAGCATCCCGATCTCCCAGGCGCTGATCGGCGAAATATAAGTCGTACCGGCGCCTTCGCTCGCGGCGTGCATGGCATCGACGGCCGGCTGCGCCAACGGCGCCTCTTCGCTCAGGAAAACAAGCGTGCACGTATCGAGAAGAAGCGCCTTCACTTATTCTTCCCGCTTCTCCGGCCCGTATTCCGCATCAAGCCTGTCCGCCCATTCCGGGTCCGCCGGTTGCGTCAGGTCGGTGCCCGGCATGATGCGGATCGAGCCCTTCATAAAGCCATAGAGAGGATGAAACGGCTTTCCGGCCGCCGCTTGTGGCGCTCCGGCTGCCGCCTTCGGCCGGCGAACGCGGCGGAAGACCAGCTTGCGCTTTTGCATGTCCACCTGCTCGCTTTTGAAGCCGGCATCGAGCCAGACCTTCGTCAGCACGCTGTTGAAGTCGTTGTTGCTCCACCAGGCGCGGTAGCGAGCAGAAGCCGGCAGCTTGTGGCCGGTGACCCTTTCGATGTCGGCAAACCTCATCGGCACGACGTCGCGCCGCTGCTGTTGGAGATAGTCGCCCAAAGCCGCATATTTCGGCATTTGTATATGTACTTTATGTCTATACCTATTTTAGTACATATTCATATAGGTACTGTCAACATCGGCCCGGCTGCCGCACCGGGACAATTCCGGCGGCGGCTACGACGAAGAGCGGTATAGCGGTCCCGATCGGCAGCGCCGGATGACGGCGCCCCTTCCCTAAGGTCGCCTCCGCCGCCAGATGAGCGCGTCCAGGCTCCACGGCCCGGCGCCGGCGAATACGAGATACAGGAACACGAAGCAGAACAGGATTGCCGGCTCGCCGTGGTTGAGGATGGGATAGAATCCGTGCGGCGCGTGGACGAGGAAATAGGCGACCGCCATTTCGCCGGACATGATCAGCGCCGCCGCGCGCGTGAACAGGCCGAGCGTCACCAGGATGCCGCCGGCAACCTCGATGATGGCGGCGAACCATGCCAACTCGAATGGATGCGGCAGCGGCGTCGGCTGTGGAAAGCCGAAGAACTTCGACAGGCCATGTTGGAGAAACAAAAGCGCGGCCATGATGCGCAGAACGCTCAGGACATAAGGCGCTACGCGACCGAGCATTGTTGCAGGCGGAGAAGCGGGGAATTGAGTCGAGATATCCGCGGCGACTCGATCCATCGGTGCGACCCTCAATCGATGCGCTGCCTGATGTAACAAAATCGGCGTCCGCGTGCACTTCACAAAATTCTGAACCGGCGCCCGGAACGCACGCCGCCTTCGCCGCGTTGAACACATTGACCAATTGGCCGCCCCGTCAATGGAGGCCGCCATGAGCGCAAATCCCGACGATCCCGATCTCGGCAACGACCAACAACGGCCGCTCACCGGCCGGCTGCACCCGCGCATCTATGTGGCGGTCATCGCATTGGTGGCATGGCTCGTGCTGTCGGTATGGAGCTTCGCCGGCGCCGGCGTGACCGACTATCTGCTCGTCATCGTCAGCGGCTTCCTCTTCATCGTGGTGGCGCTGACGCTGATCCTGTCGCGGGTCGGACGCCGGCATGGCGCGACTGACGGCGGCGCGGCGAAAGGCGACGACCAGCCGGCGTCGTTCCGCGACTGGGCGGCATGGGATTTCGACACCTGGCAGGGCCGGCTCAGCGGCGCGCAAGCGGCGGCGCAAATCCTGTTGCCGATTGCGGCGGTGGCGTTCGGCATGACGGCGTTCGGGATCGCGTTCCATATCGCCGAACGCGGCGGCGCGTAGCCACGGCGAAGGGCTTTTTCGCCTTCACCTCGACGCGCCAAGTGAAGAGCCGCGTCCTGTCCCAGGATGAAACAATTCCCGTACCCGACCCTGTCCCGGGTGAAACGCCTTTCGCACGTTGGGTCGCGAGCCTTGGTCGCGCCGGTCGATCCGATGCGCGGCCGATGACCCATTCTGCAAAGCCGCCTATGCGCGGGCGGGGCGAACCGCCGGCAAGGTTAAGATCATATGAAAGATGCGGATTTTCAGGCTCTCGGCATTGGTCTGCGAGTCCCGCTTCGGCTGAAAATACGCGGCGGCGGCGCCGATGGTCGAACCTATCATGGCGTGTATTTGTTCTGATCGTGCAACTGACGGGAGCAGTCCAGAAACGGGACTTGCCGCCAGGGGAGCCGTCTATGTCCGCATCGACCGAGTCCATCATTCCCGAGAACGAGGCCCAGCGCATGGCTGCGGTCCGGCGCTACGAGATACTCGACACGCCGCCGGACGGCGCCTTCGACCGCATCACTGCAATCGCCGCGCGCCGCTGCGCGGTTCCGATCGCCATTGTCAGCATCGTCGACAGTGACCGCATCTGGTTCAAATCCCGCCACGGCCTTCAGATCGAGCAAATGGGCCGCGATCCCGGCCTGTGCGCCTCCGCCATCCTGAAGACGGTCCCGCATATCCTGCCCGACGCGCGGCTCGATCCACGCGCACTCTGCAACCCGCTGGTCGCCGGCAAGTTCGGGCTGCGCTTCTATGTCGGCATCCCGCTGACCACTCATGACGGCTTCAATCTCGGCACGCTCTGCGTCCTCGACCGCGATCCCCATCCGATCGACGAGGCGCAGATCGAGGACCTCAAGGACCTGGCCACGGTGGTGATGGACCAGATGGAGCTGCGCCTGTCGGCGCGGCGCGCCGTCACCAAGGCCGAACTCATGGCGCGCGAGATCGATCACCGGATCATGAACAGCCTCCAGTTCACCTCCAGCATGCTGATCATGCAAAGCCGGTCCCAGAGCGGCACCGAGGCCGCCGCGCAGTTGGAGAAAGCCGCGAATCGCGTCGCCGCCGTCGCGCGCGTGCACCGTCATTTCTATCTGGCGGAGGCCGAAACCGTCTCCTGCATCGACTTCCTGCGCCGGCTCTGCGCCGATCTTTCCGCCGTTCTCGAGCGGCCGATCGAGGTCTGCGGAGATGAAGGCCACGTGCCCACGGCATCGATTCAGTCCATCGGCCTGATCGTCAACGAGCTGGTCACCAATGCCGCCAAGCATGGGCGGGGCCTCGTCGAAGTCGCTTACCGGATCAATGACACCGGACATGAGCTGCGCGTCAGCGACGAGGGGGAAGGACTGCCGCCGGGCTTCGACCCCGCTGCCGGCCGCGGACTCGGAATGAAGGTGGTCACCACGCTCGTCGGCAAGCTCGGCGGACGCTTGGCGTGCGGTTGCCATCCGCGCGGCCGCGGCGCCTGCTTCACGATCGCCTTCGCCATCGCGCCCACCCGCGCCGCCATATCGTGATCGACGCCGCCTTCAGGTCGAATGGGTCCTGCGGCCAACCTCTCTTCCCGGACGCGCTCTTGCTATTCTTCCGGCTCGGTCGTGAAGAACAGCGGGTAGCCTTTCTGCTTGCCCAGTTCCGTCCCTTCCTTGGCCTTGGTCTCGGCGACGTCCTTGACGTAGACCGCGATCACGCAGGCGCCCTTCTGGTGCGCCGTCATCATCACCCGATAGGCCTGGTCGGCATTCATGCGAAACACCGCCTTGAGCACCGTAACGACGAATTCGCGCGGCGTGTAATCGTCGTTGAGCAGGATCACCTTATAGAGCGGCGGCCGCTCTACCTTGGTGCGCACTTTGGTGCGCGGCTTGACAAGGGTTTTCGTCATTTCAGACCCTTCGCGCCCGGCCTGACGATCGACGCGGAAAATATAGGTCAACGCACCGTCCCGTCCCAGCCGCCTCACCGGCTCGCGCCCGGAACCCGCCAGACATCGATGGCGTTGACCACCACTCTTGTGCGACAATCTCACCGCAAGTGATTGCGGAGGGCGTCATGCACATTCTCTGGATCGTCATCATCGGCTTCGTTGCCGGCATCATTGCGCGCTTCCTGGCGCCGGGCCCGAACAATCCGGCGGGCTTCATCCTCACCACGATCCTCGGTATTGCCGGCGCATTCGTCGCCACCTTGATCGGTCAGACGATCGGCTGGTACGGCCCGAACCAGGGGGCCGGGCTCATTGGCGCCGTCATCGGCGCCGTCGTCGTCCTCTTTGTGTGGCATCGGCTGGTGACAAGCCGGAGAATTCCCGATCCCGGCCGACGCTGGCTCTAGCCTCGCGTCCGCCGCGTCGGCGGCCAGCTAGTGACCCGCAAATCGCCGCGAGGCAACCGCGCGGCGAGGCGTCAGGCGTTCGACCACGACGGCGCGAGAGGACCCGACGCGGCTCGCAACCATCACGCGGTTTACCTCCTTGCGTTGTCCCATCCGCAGTACCGCCGCTCTCGCCTCGTCCTGCGGGACCTCCATCAGAGACGCCACAATCTCAACCTGGTCCTCGACGTCGTCGCTGAGCCCCTGGGCCGCAGCGACCGCTTCCTCGAGCGTCGGCGGATCGCGCCTCACCCGGCGGCGTCCATCCTTCGTGTCCCATGCGTTACTCATGTCCGCACCTTCAGCTTCTCCTCTGAGAGGGCGATTATCGACCCTCTATTGCACCGCAGCAATGAATTGTGCAGCGCAACCAAAGGAAATTCAAGACGGAGCACGCGGTTCCCGGTGCCGGGCGGTTCCCCGGCGCCGTGCGCCGATTTGGAACCGGAAATCATCCTGACATTTTGTCGAGCATCCGCCGCTTCATGCCCTTAGCGCGGACCCATGTCGCTGAACAGCACGCCGCCTTTGCCCTTCGCGGTCTTCGCCGTCTCGACGAGCGACACGACGACCGCGTCTATCGGTACTCCCGTATTCTTCACGACCGCAGCGGTGATGTCCTTGATGAGCCCGCGCTTGGCCTCGAGCGTCTGACCTTCCAGAATGTGGATGAAAACTTCCGGCATCGCGTCCTCCGTTGTCGCCCTGCCGCCTGTTCGTGGCTTGCCGCCACGTGGCGGTATGGGCTTGCCTCGGGTTCCGCCTCGTACTATCGAAAGAGCGTGGGTCGGTACAAGGGAGCTGACAATGAGAAAATTGGTGTTTGTCATTGGCGTATTGGCACTCGGGTTCGCCGCTGCAAGTCCGGCGCGCGCCGATTTTGCCGTCGTGAAATTCAAGGACAACGGCGTTTGCCGGGCTTGGTACCACCACACTGACAAGCCGTGGGGAAAATGGCAGCTTCTCTGGGCGCGCGTGCCGACCTGGGAAGTTGCACAGGCCAAGGGGGCGTGGGCCATGAAGCACCATTGGTGCAAAGACTGGTACAAATAGACCAACCCCCACTCAGCTTCTCTTGCCGCCCGCCCGACGTCGGCGGGCGGCAAGGATTTAGCGGCAGCGCGCGTTTCGACGGAACAATCCGATCTCCTCCCGATTGAGTTACTGACCTGCGCGGCAAATGCCCGCTGGGAGGTATGGGTTTGGCCCACGTCAACCTCGTACTATCCAAAATCTCCGCGCAGCTACAGCAGTCACACAGGGAGTTGACGATGAAGCGCGTGGTATTTGCTGTCGCCGTGCTGGCGCTTGGTTTTGCCGCTTCAACCTCGGCCCGCGCCGATTTCGCCGTGGTCAGATTCGAAACCGGCCATTGTCAAATCTGGTGGGACAGTGCCGACAATCCATGGGGCAGCGGATGGACGAAGATCGTCATGGGACTGCCGGACTTTACCGCGGCCTCGATTGCGCTCGACAACGCGATCGCGCTGCGGGTATGCCCGTAACAAATAGCAGGCATCTCCATGCCTTTGCGCTGACGCCTCCGCCCCGTGGAATGGGGCTATCGGGCGCACATCGCCAATCCTGGCAAAGAGGGTGACCGCGAAGCCGCGCCGAGCGCGCGAAGCCGGCTCGACAAACGCTTACCATTCCCACCAACCGTCACGATAATATCCGCTCGAATAGCTCGAATAGGAGCTGCGCGAAGTTCCGGTCATGGAATAGTCGCGTCGCAGCAACGCGAGCGGTCCTCCGCGCGGCCGGTCGAGCGGTCCGCCGCGCGTGGGGTAATGCGACGCCCAACGGTGCTTCTTGATTGCCTTTCTTGGCACATGCACCGTATCGGCCGCGGGCGCGAGGCTGCCCGTGGCCGTCGATCCATCCGCTGTTATCGCCGGCGCGGCATCATGGGCCGCCGACGCCTCGGCCAGCGCGGCCATGCCGGCGGGCGCCTGTGCGGTCGAGCTGGTGCCGGACTCGCTTGCCGCGGGCCCTTGCGGTTGCGACGACACGTCCGACCGTCCTTGCGCCGGCGCTTGCAGCCGCGCCGCGGTGACAGGCATCGACGCGGCATCGACAGGCCGCGCCAACGTCCGCACCGCGACCGATTCTTCGCCGCCCGCTGCCGTCGGACGCCCGACCAGCGAGAGGACCACGCCGGCGCCGGCCGTCGCGCCGACCGCCATGGCGACGAGAACGATACGCGCTGTCCGCATGAAACTCGGTGCGGGGGCGAGATAACCCCATTCGGGATGGAAGTTCCCGGCCGATCGCATACGTGACCTCCGAGGCAGAGAAACCGCTGCCCCGCACCCAAACGCTCAAACCGCCGCTGAAGCTGAGAACGCGACGACTGCGAAGACGGTTCCTTTTCCCCGGGAAATATGGCTCACCGAGGATCAACGCCGATTGAGGAACGGCGCAGAAAGAGAAGCAGGAGCGCTCGGCGGTCTGTCGGTCGCTCCTGCCGTTACGCATCCCGACGCCCGCTCTCCTCGATGATCGCGTTACACCGCGTAGCTCGGCTACTCGACGAGAGACAGCGGCCGTTCGCGTGCCGCTTCAACCGTGGGTTTCGCCGCGACCGCAGTGGCCGGCATCTGCAGCACCGTGGCGCGCTGGCCTTCGCGCAATCGCGTCACCAGGACGATTTTGCCGTCGGGAAATTCCAGCGCGTCGTGATGGACGCAGGGCTGGTCCACATTGACCTGCCGGAACCGCGCCAGCCTCTGGCCGAGCTTGCGGGTCGGAAGAATGCCGAGTGCCGGTTCGCATTCGACATCCCGCTCGAAAGCAAGCTCGGTGCCCGGAAGCAGGCAGACGGCAACGCTCGGATGATCAACCGCCGAGAAGCCGCCGGTCGGCGTGTTGATAAACTTGGCGGTGATCAGCTTGTCTCCGACCTTGGCGGGTCGGCTGGCGACATGATGCAGACTATAGTCGCACATAGAAGGCTCCTCTTTGCTGTGAACAGCCGGGATGGTTGTCCTTCTGCGCGCACAGCCGAGCAGCCCATGGTGGCGATCTTTTGTCGACGGGCGCCTCGATCCACTCACAATGCGGTTAGCGAACCGCGCTTCGATGCATGTGATGCTTTGATGCATGTGATGCTTTGATGCATGTGATGCTTTGATGCATGTGATGCTTTGATGCATGTGATTATGACAACGCCCGATCGCCGTGTTTTGATTTTGCCGGTATCGCGCTCCGGCATCGCCGCGCAGGACGCAGGTCGCGCCGGCACGGCGCCGCGACGGCGAAATCGTTCACCACAACGCGCTGACGCGCCAGCCAGCCGAAGACGAACTCGTGGGCAGACCGACGATTCGCCCGCCGATCGACGCGATCCGGGAAGGGATTCCTCCGATCGCGCCAACCACCCACTGCGTGACACCGACGACGCGGTTCTTGATGTCGATGGTCTTGGCGAGCAGCGAGCCGGGATCGCGCGCCGGAGACGGCTCGGCGCCTTCGTCCTGCGGCGCCGGTATGATCGCCAACGGCGGGGGCGACGCGGCGGCGACGGCGGCAGGCATGCGGCGGCCGCGCGGCACGGCCGCTTTCGGCGCGGCCGGCACGGCAGCGACGTGGCCCGCTGCCGTTGCCGCCGCCGGTTTGGCCGCGGCGGCAACGCGCCGGGCCCCTTCTTCCTCCGCGAGCCGGCTTTTTTCGGCCGCCAACTCGGCTTTGAGGAAATCCGCGATCAAGGCGTGCTCGTCGCGGACGAGCCGCATCATCTCGGCAGAGGCCGGAGCGGCTTGCTCGATGGCGGGCGCGCGGGCCGCCGGGCGACCCACCTGGTATTGGGCGAACAGGACTCCGCCGATCACGCTCGCCAGCGCAGCCGGCAATATGTCGAGCACGAGCTTGCTGAGGAAGCGCACCGGCAACGGCGCATCGTATGGCATGATTTCCCCTCAGACCGATCAGTTTTCAAACGGCTGATTGAATTTCAAACATGCGTTATGGGCGGCGAAAGGCCGGGAACAAGGAATTTTTGCGGCGGCGACGAAAATTTCCCGCGGCAACCGCTCACGGCGCCGGCGTCAGGCCGGCGATCGCCCAGCGGCTGAGCAATTGCGCGAGCCGCTCGACCGCCGATTCATCGAGCGCAAGCGCGACCGGGGGGCCGGTGAGCTGCTCGCGATTGCGCACGAAGACGCTGCATTGGCCGATGAGCCAGACGGCGGCGACCGCGAGCGTGCGCCGATCCGCATCGGGCAGGAAGCGCCGCACGAGATCGACCGCCAAGCCCATGAAGGGAGCCGCCTCCTCGCTGAGAAGCTGGTGAAAGATCTGCGTCGGACGCACTGATTCCCAGTTGAAGATGCGGATGTGGCGACTGAGCTCGTCGCGCGCGATCAGCGGCCGCAGCTGGTGGCGGACAAACTCGCCGAGTGCCTGTTCGCGCGGCATGGCCTTCGTCTCTGCGGCGTGAACGAGCTGGTGCTCGGTGAGGGCGCGGAACGCCGCGCGCAGCACGTCCCGGTAGAGCCCGTCCTTGCCGGCGAAGTGGTAGTTGATCGCGGCCTGGTTGACCCGCGCCTTGGCGACGATGGCGCGCACGCTCGTCGCCTCATAGCCACGCTCGGCGAACAACCGCACCGCCGCCTTCATGATCCGCTCGCGGGTGATCTCGGACGGTCGCGTCATCGCCGGTCCATTTTCAAACCTTCGTTCGAATTGCGAATAAGCGTTTGCCGCCGACAAGGCAAGTGTGCGCGAAACGGCCGTTCGCGCGCCGCTGGCCGGCAATGACTCGCTGTGGCGGGCTCGCTATGGTCGCGGCATGATCGGTCCGCACCACATCGAAGGCTACGCCATCGTCTCGGCCGACGGCATGATCGCCGACGCCGCCGGCAACATGCCGGATACGCTCCACAACGAGTCCGATCAGAGATTCTTGCAAACCGCGCTTGATCGCGCCGGCGTGGTCGTGCACGGACGGCGCTCGCACGAAGGCGGGCCGCGGGCCGCGCGCCGCAAGCGGTTGATCCTGACGCGCCGGATCGCCGCCATCGCGCCAGATCCGTCGCCCGCCAATTCGCTGCTGTGGAATCCCGCCGGCGCGACGCTCGCGCAGGCCCTCGCGGCGCTCGGCGCCGAAGACGGCATCATCGCCGTTATCGGCGGGACCGAGGTATTCAGTTTCTTCCTCCCGCTCTATGATGCGTTCCACCTCACGCGCGCCGCGGGCGTCAGAATTCCCGGCGGGCGGCCGCTGTTCGCCGAGGTCGGACCGACGACGACGCCCGAAGACGCGCTCATCCACCATGGTCTGCGGCCGCGCGCGCGGCGCGACCTGGACGCGGCCGCCGGCATTACGCTGACGACCTGGGAGCGTTAGCTCGGAGCGGAACCGCCTGCCCTATTTCCGGCTTGGGCCGGGCCGGCAAATAATGACGACGCCAGTCATCATTTCGTTAACCGGGCCCCGCCCGGCGAGGCCCCGGCAAGGCTTTGTTCACCGTTCCCGCGGCATTCTTGTCGGCGTTTCAATGGCGTGGCGGCGTCCGGCATGATTCGAACCCTTCCTCTCATCGACGAACTCGAAGCCGCACTCGCCTCCGGCACCAACACGCGCCGCATCGAGATGCTCACGCGCGTCACCGATCTCTTCGTCGGCGGGGCCCCGCGTTATTCCGAGGAGCAGGTCGGCGTGTTCGATGACGTCATGGTGCGCCTGGTGACCGCGATCGAGGCCAAGGCGCGCGCCAAGCTGGCGCTCCGCCTGGCGCCGATCGCCAACGCCCCCATCAACGTGATGCATTTGCTCGCCTTCGACGACGACATCGAAGTTGCGCGCCCCGTGCTCAGCCAGTCGGAACGGCTCGATGACCGCGCCCTGCTCGCCAACGCCGCCAGCAAAAGCCAGCAGCACCTGGCCGCCATTGCGCAGCGCAAATCGCTGAGCGAAACGGTCACCGACGTGCTGGTCGAACGCGGCGACCGCGACGTTGTTCACACGGTGGTCAAGAACAACGGCGCCCGCTTTTCCGATGCCGGCTTCCGCATGCTGGTCAAACGCACCGCCGGCGATGACGTCCTGGCGACCGAAGTCGGCATGCGCGGCGACATTCCCCGCCCGCATTTCCTCATGCTTCTGGAAAAAGCTTCGAGCGCAGTGCGCGCGCGCCTGGCCGCCGAAAATCCGCAAGCCGGCACCGCCATCGACGGCGTCGTGGCCGAGGTCGTCGGCGGCATCCGCAACGAGGCCCGCAACGCCTCGCCGGATTTCGCCGCCGCGCAGACGGCGGTCGAGCGGCAGAACCGCCTCCGCCGCATCGGCGAGGCCGACGTCTACCAATATGCGCGCGAGCGCAAGTTCGAGGAAACGGCGATCGCCTTGTCGATCCTGTGCGACACGCCGATCGACGTGGTCGAGCGCGCCCTGCTCGATCCCGGCGCCGAGATCGTGCTCATCCTCGCCAAGGTGGCCGGGCTCTCGTCAACGACGACCAAGGTCATCCTGCTGCTGCGGGCCGCCGACCGCGGCATGTCGGCGAAAGATCTCGACCAGGCGCTGGCGAGCTTCAACCGGTTGCAGCCCGACACGGCGCGCCGCGTGCTCGGCTTCTTCCGCACCCGCGTGAAAAAGCCGGCGGAGCCGATGGTCCCGCCCCCGGTTGCGGTCCTCGGTCAAGGGTGACGGCTGCGCTTCGGTCGGCGGAAAGTTTCGCCCCGCCGACCGAAATCATCGCGCTCAGTTCGCGCAATAGCCCGGCTGGACCTGCAGCCAGGAGCCGTTGGGATAGCGGTAGTAGCAACCGCCGCGCCACCAATAATAGCCGCCGGCACGCCGTTGCGCCTCCGCGGCGATGACCGCGCCGGTGGTCGCGCCGATCGCCCCCCGCAATCGCGCCGCCGGCGCCATGGCCGAGCGCGCCGCCCGGCGATAGCGCGACCAGATCATCGGGCTCGCTGCTCCGGCAATCGCGCTGCGACCGGCTCGGCGAAGGCGCATTCTTTCCTCGGCCGCCGCGCACGCGGGCTCGCGCACAAGCTTTACGGATTTTTCGGGAGAATTTGCTTGACTCCGGGGGGTTTGCATTTATGTGGGGACCTTGCCGCTGTTGATCAGTCCGCGTGGACCCGATCGGGCGGCTTTCGCTTTCCGTGGCGCCGGCTCGCCGGCATCTCGGGTTCTCATCTCTGGTTGGGGGGGACGGCATGAGCCAGAACGCCCTCTTGCGATCGGGGAAGGGCTTGGGACTCCCAGGCACCACCCGAAAGGAAGACAGGAAGACCAAACTCAAGGTGGCGGCGCCGGCGCCGGCGGACGATCGCCAGGACCACTTCGCCGTCCGCAACGGCGTGCGCTGTGCCGGCGTGCATCTGATCGTCGATCTGCACGGCGCCGAGCGGCTCAACGATATCGACCACATCGAGGCGACGCTGCGACGCTGCGTGGAGGCCGCACGGGCGACGCTCCTGCACATCCACGTGCATCACTTCCAGCCCAACGGCGTATCCGGCGTGGCGGTGTTGGCGGAGAGCCACATCTCCATCCACACCTGGCCGGAGGCGGGCTATGCCGCGCTCGACGTGTTCATGTGCGGCGCGGCCGATCCCGACAAGTGCATCCCGGTGGTGCGCGAAGCGTTTTCCGCCAAGCGCGTCGACGTGAACGAGCTGTTGCGCGGCCGCGGCGACGACTAAGTCCGCCGACGCTCGACCAAGCTATGAACGGCCGGGTCGGGTCCCGGCCGTTTCTTTCTCCGGTCCGATCGAGGAGCCCTCATGGCTGAAAAGCGCTGGATACCCGAGACCCTGTTCGACGACTTCGGCTTTCGCATGAGCTATCGGGCCGACAAGGTGCTCTACGAACAGCGGACCGAGCATCAGCACCTGGTGCTGTTCGAGCACCCGTTCTTCGGCAAAATGCTCATGCTCGACGGCGCCACCCAGGTCACCGCGCGCGACGAGTTCATCTACCAGGAGATGATGGCGCACGTGCCGCTGTTCGCCCATGGCAACGCGCGCGAGGTGCTGATCGTCGGCGGCGGGGATTGCGGCATCGCCGAGGAGGTGCTGAAGCACCGGACGGTCCGGCGCCTCACCCAGGTCGAGATCGACGCCGCCGTCATCGCGTTCGCCAAGGAGCATTTTCCGGAGTTCACCACGCCGGTCTTCGCCGACAAGCGTTTCGAGAGCGTGATCGAGGACGGCATGAAATACGTGGCCCGAACGGAGCGGCGCTTCGACGTCATCATCGTCGACTCCACCGACCCGCAAGGGCCGGGAAAGATCCTGTTCAGCCAAAGGTTCTATGCCGCCTGCAAGCGCTGCATGACCAAGGGCGGCGTCCTGGTGACGCAGAACGGCGTGCCGATCTTTCAGCCGGGCGAACTCGCCTCGAGCATCGCAAAATTCCGCCGGCTGTTCGCGGACGGCACCTGCTACGTTGCCGCGATCCCCACTTATGTCGGCGGTCATATGGCCATGGGCTGGGCGACCGACGACAAGCGGCTGCGCCGAACTCCGGCGAAAATACTGGCCGACCGCTACCGCAAGGCGGGCAGCTTTCCGACCAAATACTGGACGCCCGAGGTCCACGTCGCCGCCTTCGCCCACCCGCGTTTCATCGCCGAGGTGGTGGCAAAGGCGAAGCCGCATCGCTGAATGCTGCCCGCTCGATCGGCTGGCCGCGCGATCACGGCGCCCGACCGCGACGGGTTGGCAGTCGCCCACTCCGTCCCGGCTGCGATTTTTTGCCGGGCAGGGCGGTATTCCACCCATCGGAAAAAAGCTTTAGAACGTCCCGCAGCGAGCGCGTGATTGGGAGGAAATGTCATGAAGCTCTACATGCACCCCGTATCGATGACCAGCCGTCCGGTGCGGTTGTTCATCGCCGAGAACAAGATTCCGGTCGAGGAAGTGACCGTCGACCTGTTCACCGGCGAGCACATGAAGCCGCCCTATTCGGAGATGAATCCGAGCTGCCTCGTGCCGATGATCGAGGACGGCGACCTGCGCCTGACCGAAAGCTCCGCGATCCTCAAATACCTCGCCGACAAGATCGGCTCGCCCGCTTATCCGAAAGATTTGAAGCAGCGCGCCAAGGTCAACGAGGTCATGGACTGGATCAACACCAATTTTTATCGCGATTGGGCCTACAATCTCTGCTATCCGCAGGTATTTCCCAACAACAAGCGGCGCAGCGAGGAGGCGCAAGCCGCCACCGTCGAGCTTGGGCAGCGCAACGCCCGCAAATGGCTGAAGGTCCTCAACGACCACTTCATCGGCCCGAAGAAGCAATATCTCTGCGGCGATCAGATCACGATCGCCGATTATTTCGGCGCCGCCCTGGTGACCCTCGGCGAAGCCATCCACGTCGACTTCTCGGCCTACCCCAACGTGCAGCGCTGGCTCAACAACGTGAAGAAGCTGCCGAATTGGAGCAAGATCAACGAGGTGTTCTACGGCTTCGTCGAGTCGACGAAACAGCAGAAGTTCGTGACCGTCTGAGGACGGACGACGGAGGACGGAGGACAGAGGACGGATCGAAGACGGGACGCCTTATCTGTCGTCTGTTTTCCGTTGTCTGTCGTCTGTTCTCCGTTGTCTGTCGTCCGTCGCCGGCAAAGGACCCCTCGCGCCATGCGCATGAGCCGCGACCACATCTTGACCACGCAGGTCGGCAGCCTGCCGCGCCCTGACGAATTGATCGAAGCCAATCGCGGCCGCGAGGCCAATCCGACGGTCGCCAACGACCAACGCTTCCAGGAGTTGCTGCAGGCCGCCGTGGTGGACGTCGTGCGCCGCCAGAAGGCGATCGGCATCGATGTCCCGGGCGACGGCGAGTTCGGCAAGGCGATGGGGCACAAGGTGAACTATCGGGCGTGGTGGAGCTATTGCTTCAATCGCCTGGGCGGGCTCGATCTGGCCGGGCCCGGCCTCTACGAAGGGCCGCCGAAGCGCGGCCACCCGGGCGAAGTCGTGCTCACCAGCTTTGCCGACCGGCGCGACCGCACCAAGTTCCTGCCGGTCTATAAGGACGAAGTAACGACCGGACCGGGAATGGCGCACTGGCCGGTCTGCACCGGCCCGGTCTTCTACAAGGGACGGGAAGCGATCAAGGCCGACATCGACAATTTCAAGGCCGCGCTCAAAGCCTCGGGGGTCGAAGAGGGCTTCATGACCGCGGTCGCGCCGGCGAGCGCCGCGCGATTTAAGAACGTGCACTACAAGACCGACGAAGAGTTCATGTACGCGGTCGGCGAGGCCATGCGCGAGGAATACAAGGCCATCATCGACGCCGGCTTGATCCTCCAGCTCGACGATCCGGCCATCGCCGAGAATTGGGACATGATCAATCCCGAGCCGTCGGTCGAAGGTTACCAGAAGTTCACCATGGCGCGGATCGAAGCTCTCAATCACGCCATCCGCGGACTGCCGGATGACCGCATCCGATTCCATCTGTGCTGGGGGAGCTGGCACGGCCCGCATACGACCGATATTCCGATGCGCGACATCGTCGGCGTGATGTTGGCCGTCAAGTGCCAGGCCTATTCGTTCGAAGCCGGCAACGTCCGCCACGAGCACGAATGGACCGTTTGGGAGGACGTCAAGCTTCCCGACGGCAAGCTCATCCTGCCCGGCGTGGTCAGCCACGCCACCAACGTGGTGGAGCACCCCGAGCTGGTCGCCCAGCGCATTCTTCGCTTCACCAAGAACGTCGGCCGGGAACGCGTGATTGCTTCGACCGATTGCGGCCTCGGCGGACGCGTCCACCCGATGATCGCCTGGGCAAAACTCGAAGCTTTGTCCCAGGGCGCTGCTTTGGCGAGCCGCGAGCTGTGGCGATAAACGCTGAAACGGCCGATTGAAGCGGTCGCGGCTCAACGGCAAGCCGGCCGCTTCCCTCGTGTCCGCGCTAGCGGAGTTCTCCACCGGAGCGTGGACGCCGTCCCGCTCAGGCGGCGTGACGCTGCGTCTTCATCCAGGCATCGACCTCGCGCTCGGCCTCGGCTTTGACAAAGCCGTAACGCTCCTGCAATCGGGCGACCAATTCCGTGCGGCGGCCATTGATGCGGGTGATGTCCTCGTCGGTGAGCTTAACCCAATTGTGCCGCAGCCTGCCCTTGAATTGCATCCAGTTGCCCTGAATCTGATCCCAGTTCATCGGGTGCCTCCTTCGTTTGCGGACGGGCGAAGCCGACGCCGTGCGCCGTCCTGTTACCGACGGCGCCGATGACAGTCGCGCGATGCGGCTTCAATTCGGCGACATCAGGGTCATTCGGCGAAAAAATCGGGCCGGCGTGAGCCCGATGACAACGCGCAAAATGTAAATGTAACAAAGACGCGCGCGTCACGGCGGGCTTTGCGGCGGCTTGACGGCCTCGGCACATTCCCCGATGAGACATCATGGCTTCGCCCGTTCCATTTCTCGATGTCGATCGCCTCGCGCGCGGCATCGGCGCCGGCGACCGCACCGTGCTCTCGCGCGCGATCACGCTCATCGAAAGCAAGCGCGCCGACCACCGCCGCGCCGCCGCCGCGCTCACCCAGACGCTGCTCGGCGCCACCGGCAAGGCGGTCCGCGTCGGCATCACCGGCGCCCCCGGTGTCGGCAAGTCGACCACCATCGATGCGCTGGGCAGCATGCTCACCGGCGACGGCCGCAAGGTCGCGGTGCTCGCGGTCGATCCATCATCGCGGCGCACCGGCGGCTCGATTCTCGCCGACAAGACGCGCATGGCGCGCCTCGCCAACGAGGCGAACGCCTTCATTCGGCCTTCCCCCGCCTCCGGCACGCTCGGCGGCGTGGCGGCGAAGACGCGCGAGACCATGCTGCTATGCGAGGCCGCGGGCTACGACGTGGTGCTGGTCGAGACGATCGGGATCGGCCAATCGGAGATCGCGGTCGCGGACATGACCGACTTTTTCCTCGTGCTCATGCTTCCCGGCGCCGGCGACGAGCTGCAGGGATTGAAGAAGGGCATCGTCGAACTCGCCGACATGATCGCGATCAACAAGGCCGACGGCGACAATATCGGACGCGCCAAGGCCGCGGCGGCCGCGTATCGCGCCGCGCTGCACATCCTCTCGCCGCGTTCGCCGAACTGGTCGCCGCCGGTCGTCACCTATTCGGCGCTGACCCATGACGGGATCGCGGCGCTGTGGGCGCACGTGCTCGATCACCGCGCCAAGCTCACGGCGTCGGGCGAATTGGCCGCGCGCCGCGGCGAACAGCAGGTGAAATGGATGTGGACCATGCTCGAAGAGCGCCTCTTTGCGCCGTTGCGCTCCGACCGGGCGCTGAAGGCGGCGCTGCCGCGGATCGAGGCCGAGGTCGCGGCCGGAGCCTTGGCGCCGGCCGCGGCCGTCGACAAGCTGGCCGACCTGCTCGGGCTGTGAGGCGAATGCGCGTCCTCCTCATCGGCTTCGGCCCGTTCCCCGGCGCGCCGCATAACCCGAGCGCGGCTCTGGCGGCGGCGCTCGCCCGCAGACGGCGGCCGGCCTTTGCCGACATCGTCAGGGCAACGCACATATTGGCCACGACCTACGCCGCCGTCGATCATGACCTGCCGAGGCTCTTTGCCGGGGCGCCGGATATCGTTGTGATGTTCGGCCTTGCCGGGCGCAGGCGCGAGCTGTGCATCGAGACCCGGGCGCGCAACGCCGTCTCGGTTCTGTTCCCCGATGCGCGCGGATGTCGCCCGCCGCGCAGTATCATCGCGCTTGGCGGGCCGTCGGCGCAGAAAACTCGCGCGCCGGCCGCTTCCCTCCTTGGCGCGGCGCGCTCGAGCGGCGTGCCGGCGCGGACGTCGCGCGAGGCCGGCCGTTATCTGTGCAACTACGCCTATTGGCGCGCATTGGAGCGCACGCGCGCCGGCCGACCGCTGGTCCAGTTCATTCATGTTCCGCCGATCCCAATCACGCCGCGGCCGATTCACCGGCGAAGGCGCCGTTCGCCCTCGCTTGCGCAGCTCATGAGCGCCGCCGAACGGCTGCTCATTGCACTCATCGCCGCGAGCCGCCGTTAACCTTGCCGGTGAAATCGGCCTCCGTGCCGGACCGGGGCGGTCTGGTGGCACGAGGCTTGATGCGCCTATGTCGCGGTTTGCAAGGAGTGCGCCGATGAACATCAATCGCCGCCGTCTGTTCGCCGCCCTCGCCGGCGCCAGTGCCGCCGGTGCGGCCTCGGCCGCCGCGGCGAAACCCGCGGTCGCGGCGGAATCCGGGCCGGCAGGTCACGCCATCGCGCCGCGATCGAAGATCGATGCCGCCGCGTTCGGCGTGCGCCCGAATGCCGCCGAGGATCAGTCGCAGACGTTGCAGCGCGCGATCGAGCGCGCGGCCGCCGCCGGCGCCGTGCTGCAACTGGCGCCGGGCGCCTATCGTGCCGGTTCGCTGCGATTGCCGCCCTCCGCAGCCATCGCCGGCAGAGCGGGGGCGACGCGCATCGTCATGTCGGGCGGACCGTCCATGATGTCGGCCACCGGCAGCGATCGCATCAGCCTCAGCGGCCTCGTCTTCGACGGCAACAACGTGCCGCTCCCGGCGCGGCGCGGCCTCGTGCATGTCGCGCAAGGACGCGCGCTGCGGATCGCCGATTGCGAGATCGTCAATGCCGGCGGCAACGGCATCACGCTCGAGGCGATCGAGGGCGAGGTGACGGACAACACGATCAGTGCCGTCGCCGACGCCGCCATTTTCTCGCTCGACGCGCGCGGCCTGCGCATCGCCGGCAACACCGTGCACGGCGCCGGCAACGGCGGCATCCTCATCTGGCGCAGCGCGCCGGGCGACGACGGCACGCTCGTCGTCGACAACCGCATCGACGGCGTCGCCAACAAGGCCGGCGGCTCCGGCGAGTACGGCAACGCCGTCAATGTGTTCCGCGCCGACAACGTCATCGTGCGCGGCAATCGCATCCGCGACATCGCGTTCTCGGCCGTGCGCGGCAACACGGCGTCCAATTTGCAGATCGCTGGCAACACCTGCACCGGGATCGGCGAGGTTGCGCTCTATGCCGAGTTCGGCTTCGCAGGCGCGGTGATCGCGAGCAACATCGTCGATGGCGCGGCGATCGGCGTATCGGTCACCAACTTCAACCAAGGCGGCCGGCTCGCCGTCGTGCAGGGCAACCTGATCCGCAATCTCCTCGGCCGGCGCCCGCCCGGCACCGATCCGAACGACAGCGCCGGCATCGGCATCGGCGTCGAGGCCGACACGGTCGTGACCGGCAATGTCGTGGAAAACGCGCCGAATATCGGCATCGCCGCCGGCTGGGGACCCTATCTGCGCGACGTCGCCGTCAGTTCGAACGTGATCCGCGGCGCCGATTTCGGCATCGCGGTTTCCGTCGCGCCGGGCGCCGGCGCCGCCGTGATTGCCGACAATCTCATCGCCAATGTCCGCCGCGGCGGCATTGTCGGCATGGAGCGGAAGGAGGCGGTCACCGGCGATCTCAGCAAGGAGGGCGCCGGCCGCTACGCGCAATTGTCGATCGGCGGCAACCACGTGCGCTGAAAGTTGGGGCGGCGTCAGGCCGGCGTGCCGTCCTCCGGTCGCGAAAGGCCGGCGATTCTCGCCCACTCGTCGCGGCCGCGGACGGCCTCACGCAACACCTCGTTGAGTTCCGCCGGCGTGTAATAGTGTCGCCAGCGGCCGCTGTCGCGGAGGTCGATGACGTGCGCCGTGCGACGTTCCGCCAGTGCGAGCCATTCGCGCGCGACGCTGTCGTACCGGCCGGGTTGCCGTGCAGCCATGAAGTGGCCAGAAACCCCCGTCGAATCGGGGCTCACAATGTTCACTTGCAAACATTTGCGCGGCAACAAAAATGCGGAGGCAAATGCACACGTCCCTGTGCACGGTTCGGATCGCGGCTGCCGTTCTCTGTGGATAACTTCGTGCAAAACTGAAACGATCTAAAGTCGCACGCGCAAGGCGGCGGCGATCTCGCCGACGATGCCGCGCCGGAAGACCAGAACGCAGGCGACGAAGACGGCGCCCTGAATCACCAGCACCCATTGGCCGAACGACGCCAGATAGTTTTGCATGGCGACGACGAGGAACGCGCCGACAACGGGTCCGAACACCGTGCCGAGGCCGCCGATGAGCGTCATCAGCATGACGTCGCCCGACATCGTCCAATGCACGTCGGTGAGCGATGCGAGCTGAAAGACCAGCGCATTCAGCGATCCGGCGAGCCCCGACAGCGTTGCCGAGAGCACGAAGGCGAACAGCTTGTAGCGCTCGGTCTTGTAGCCGAGCGAGATCGTGCGCTGCTCGTTCTCGCGGATCGCCTTGAGAACTTCGCCGAACGGCGAATTGATGATCCGGTAGATCAGCAGGAAGCCGGCCAACACGACGACCAGGACGAAGACGTACATCGTGGTTTTGTCCGCGAGATCGAAAAATCCGAACAATCGGCCGCGCGGCACGCCCTGGATGCCGTCCTCGCCGCCGGTGAATTTCGCCCGCAACGCGAAGAAATACATCATCTGCGCCAAGGCGAGGGTGATCATGGCGAAGTAGATGCCCTGGCGGCGAATGGCGAGCCCGCCGGCAACGATTCCGAGCACGGCGGCGGTCGCCGTGCCGACGATGATCGCCAGCTCCGGCGGCAAGGCCCACGCTTTGGCGGCATAGGCGGTCAAATAGCTCGCCCAGCCGAAAAACAGAGCATGGCCGAACGAGAGCAGACCCACATAGCCGATCAAAAGATTGAAGGCGCAGGCGAACAACGCAAAGCACAGCGCCTTCATGAGAAAGACCGGATAGACCACGAACGGCGCCGCGGCGAGCAGTGCGACCATGACGGCGAAGGCCGCGCCCACGCTTCTGCCGGCGTTTCGGCGGCGCACCAACACCGGCTCATCGAGGACGCGTTCCATCACCCGGTCCGTCCAAAGAGACCGGCCGGCCGAACGAGCAGGACGATGGCCATGATGACGAAGATCACCGTGTTCGACGCTTCCGGAAAAAACACCTTGGTCAATCCCTCGACGACGCCAAGCGCAAAGCCGGTGACGATCGCTCCCATGATCGAGCCCATCCCGCCGATCACCACGACCGCGAACACCACGATGATGAGGTCGGAGCCCATCTGCGGCGAGACGTTGTAGATCGGCGCCGCCATGACGCCGGCGAGCGCCGCCAGCGCCACGCCGAAACCGTAGGTCAGCGTCACCATGCGCGGCACGTTGATGCCGAAGGCGCGGACCAACACCGGATTTTCCGTGGCGGCGCGCAGATACGAGCCGAGCCGCGTACGCTCGATGCCGTACCAGGTCGCAAGACACACCGCGAGCGAAAGCACGATCACCCAGGCGCGATAGTTGGGCAGAAACATGAAGCCGAGATTGCGGCCGCCTTCCAGCGATTCCGGCACCTGATAGGGCAGCCCGGAAGAGCCATACACGTTGCGGAACAAGCCTTCGATGACCAGCGCCAGCCCAAAGGTGAGCATGAGCCCGTAGAGCGGGTCGAGCTTGCGCAGACGCCGGAGGAACAGCCGTTCGATCACCACGCCGGTCGCGCCGATCAGGAGCGGCGCGATGACCAGCGCCGGCCAATAGCCGATGCCGGCATGCTGCAGCAGCAGATAGGCGGCGAACGCGCCCATCATGTACTGCGCGCCGTGGGTGAAATTGATGACGTTGAGCATGCCGAAGATGACGGCGAGCCCGAGGCTCAACAGCGCGTAGAACGAGCCGTTGATCAGGCCGAGCAGCAATTGCCCGAACAGCGCCTGCGAAGGGATGCCGAAGATTTCAAACATATCTTGGCCGGCCCCGCTCTCTCCCAGTCCATCGACTCGTCATTGCCGGGCTCGGCCCGGCAATCCACGCCGACACGCGGTTGGCTATAAGCCTGTCGGCTCATTTTGCCGCGCGTCAGCGTGGAGCAGCGGGTCAAGCCCGGCGGCGACGATCAAAGTTGCATCTACCCGCCGACCAGCGGGCAGCCGCCGTCCTTGAGCGGCCGGAACGCTTCGTCCGCCGGAATGGTGGCGCGCAGCTTGAAATCGTCGCCCGGATATTTCGATTCTTCGGGCTTCTTCACCTCGAACAAATAGGCGTTGTGGATTTTGCGCCCGTCGGCGCGGACGACGCCCTTGCCGAACAGCGGATCGTCGGTCGGTATCTCCTTCATCTTGGCCACGACCGCCCTGCCGTCCTCGGCGCTCTTGAGCGCGGCGACCGCCTTCAGATAGTGGATGACCGACGAATAGACGCCGGCCTGCACCATGGTCGGGAATTTGCCGGGCAGCGAAACCTGCCAGCGCTTGGTGAAGGCGCGGTTGGCGTCGGTCATGTCCCAATACCAGGTGCTGGTCAGAACCAGACCCTGCGCGGTGTTGAGGCCGAGCGCATTGACATCGCTGATGAACACCAGCAGGCCGGCGAAGTGCTGCCCGCCCTTGGTGATGCCGAATTCGGCGCCCTGCTTGATCGCGTTGATGGTGTCGCCGCCGGCATTGGCGAGCCCGATGATCTTCGCCTTCGACGCCTGCGCCTGCAGCAGGAACGAGGAGAAGTCGCTGGTGTTGATCGGATGCAGCGCGTGGCCCAGCACCTTGCCGCCGTTCGCCTTGACCACCGCCGCGGTGTCGCGTTCGAGCGCGTGGCCGAAGGCGTAGTCGGAGGTCAGAAAGAACCAGGTGTCGCCGCCGGTTTTCACCACCGCCTTGCCGGTGCCGTTGGCCAGCATCCAGGTGTCGTAGGTCCAGTGGATGGTGTTGGGCGAGCATTTCGGCCCGGTCAGGTCGGAACTCGCGGCGCCGGAGACGAGAAACGCCTTGTTCTTCTCCCGCGCGACCTCGCTCACCGCCAGCGCGACGCTGGAGGTGGGCACGTCGACGATGACGTCGACATGGTCGACGTCGAACCATTGCCGGGCGATGCTCGCGCCGATGTCGGGCTTGTTCTGGTGATCGGCGCTGACCACCTCGACCTTCATGCCGTGGGCGGCGGGATTGAAATCCTCGACCGCCAGCTTGGCGGCGGCGACCGAGCCGGGCCCACCGATATCCGCATAGAGGCTCGACATGTCGGTGAGCACGCCGATCTTGACGACGTTGTCCTGAGCCTGCGCCGTCGCCGTGCCAAAAAGCGCGGCGACCGCGAAAGCCAATGTGGCCGCGAATTTCATTGCCAACCTCCCTGTCTGCGGGGCCGAGTCCCGGCGCAAGCCGAGCAAAAGCCCCCTTCTTCTCCTTGGTATCAAACTCCGAGATAGTCGTGCAGCTTTTCCGTACTGGCCTTGAGGTCTGCGGCCGCGAAGTGGTCGATGATGCGGCCATGTTCCATGACGTAGTAACGGTCGGCAAGTGCGGCCGCGAATTGAAAATTCTGCTCGACCAGCAGGATGGTGAAGCCCTGCGCCTTGAGCGCGCCGATCGTGCGCCCGATCTGCTCGACGATGACGGGAGCGAGGCCCTCGGTCGGCTCGTCGAGCAGAAGCAGCCGCGCCCCGGTGCGCAGGATGCGGCCGATCGCCAGCATCTGCTGCTCGCCGCCGGAGAGCTTGGTGCCTTGGCTGTTGAGCCGTTCGCGCAGATTGGGGAACAATGCGAAAATGCGGTCGAGATCGAGCCCGCCGGGGCGCACCTGGCGCGGCAGCAGCAGGTTCTCCTTGACGTCGAGACTGGAGAAGATGCCGCGCTCTTCGGGGCAGAAGGCGATGCCCGAGCGGGCGATCGCGTCGGAGGACAGCCGGATCAGTTCCTTGCCTTCGAAGCGCACCGAGCCGGTGCGGCTCTCGATGATGCCCATGACGGCCTTGAGCGTCGTCGTCTTGCCGACGCCGTTGCGTCCAAGGAGCGTGACCACCTCGCCCGTCCGCACATCGAGGGTGACGCCGTGCAGGACGTGCGATTCGCCGTACCAGGCCTCGAGCTCTTTCACGGCGAGAAGGGCGGGCGCCTCAGGCATGGCCGGTCCCGAGATAAGCTTCGCGCACCGCCGGATCGGCCGCCACCGTCTTGTAGTCGCCCTCGGCCAGCACCTGGCCGCGGGTAAGCACCGTGATGCGGTCGCAAAGATCGGCGACGACGCTGAGATTGTGCTCGACCATGAGCACCGTGCGGTCGGCGGCGACCGACTTGATCAGCGCGCTGATGCGCGCGATGTCCTCGCGCCCCATGCCCGCGGTCGGCTCGTCGAGCAGCAGGAGTTCCGGATCGAGCGCCAGCGTCGTCGCGATTTCGAGTGCGCGCTTGCGGCCATAAGGCAGCTCGGCCGCCGGCGCGTCGGCATGGGACGCAAGACCGACATCGGCGATGAGCGCGAGCGCCCGCCCGTCGAGCGCGCGCAGCGCGCGTTTCGAGCGCCAGAAGTCGAACGAATTGCCGCGCCGGCGTTGCAGCGCGATGCGCACGTTCTCGAGCACGGTGAGATGCGGAAACACGGCCGAGATCTGGAACGAGCGCCCGATCCCAAGCTGCGCAACGTCCGCCGGCTTGAGCGCGGTGATGTCACGTCCCTCGTACACGATGCGGCCGCGGGTGGGCTGGAGGAACCTGGTGAGCAGGTTGAAGCACGTGGTCTTGCCGGCGCCGTTCGGCCCGATCAAGGCGTGAATGGCGCCGCGCTCGATGCGCAAATTCACGCTGCGCACCGCGACAAAGCCGGCGAACTCCTTGGTCAGGTCTTCAGTCTCAAGGATCGGGCCTGTGCGCACGACGTGCTCCCCGGGCATTCTCGACGGCTGCGAAGCGGGCGTAAAGAGCGGGCGATTGACGCATGCTCCGACTTTCGCCGCAGGCAAGCATCGCCGCGACCGCCGCGCGCGCGGCGGCGCCGCGGCAACGGCGCCGTTCGCCCGGCGTCGGCGGCGGATCGATGTTGCCGTACATCCATATCCATGATATGGCTTTCCATATGAAGACCACGCTGAACATCGACGCCACCGTCATGGCCGAGCTGAAACGCGAGGCTGCGCGGCAGGGCCGCACCATGTCCGAACTGGTGGAGACGGCGCTGCGGCTGCTGTTGCGCTCGCAAAAGAAGCGGAAAACGCTGCCCGCTTTGCCGACGTTCGATGGCGGTGAGCCCCTCGTCGACATCGCCGATCGAAACGCCTTGTATGACGCCATGGAAGGCCGATAGTGCTGGCCGTCGACACCAATGTGCTGGTGTATGCGGCCAACTCAACGACACAATTTCATGCGCCTTGCCGTGACTGGCTTGACCGGCAACGGCGACGACCTGATGCATGGTATCTCACGTGGTCGATCGTTTACGAGTTTTTGCGCGTGTCGACCCATCCACAAATCCTGCCGCGGCCGTGGACGACGTCGGTTGCTTGGGGTTTTGTCGCCGGATTGCTTGCTTCCCCAGGCCTTGGCATCCTCGTTCCCACTGAACGCCACGCCGACGTCGCCGGCGAGGTGATCGCCGAGTTGCCGCATCTTGCCGGCAACATCCTCCATGACGCGCACACGGCGATCCTCATGCGCGAGCACGGCATCAGGCAAATCTGCACGCGGGACACCGATTTTCACCGTTTCCCGTTTCTCGAAGTGATCGATCCGCTGCGCGCGTAGAACGCCCGCCGGCCCGCTTTTCCCGGACGCGCTCTATTGCTTCAACGTGTTGGCGATCTTGTAGCTCGCCCCGGTCTTGGCCTTGATCTCGTCGAGCGTCGCGCCGGGCGCAAGCTCGATCAGCGTGAGGCCGCCGCCGCTCTTGTCGATGGTGAAGACGCCGAGGTCGGTGATCACCATGTCAACAACGCCGGCGCCGGTGAGCGGCAGCGTGCAGCGGTGCAGGAGCTTCGGCTCGTTCTTCGCCGCATGCTCCATGACCACCACGACCTTCTTGACGCCGCCGACCAGATCCATGGCGCCGCCCATGCCCTTCACCATCTTTCCGGGAATCATCCAGTTGGCAAGGTCGCCGTTCTCCGCCACCTGCATGGCGCCGAGGATCGCCAAGTCGATGTGGCCGCCGCGGATCATGGCGAACGAATCCGCGGAGTTGAAAAAGCTGGTGGTCGGCAGCTCGGTGACGGTCTGCTTGCCGGCATTGATGAGGTCGGCGTCTTCCTCGCCCTCGAACGGGAACGGACCGGTGCCGAGCATGCCGTTCTCCGATTGCAGCTGCACGCCCACGCCGTCCGGGATGTAGTTCGAAACGAGCGTCGGAATGCCGATGCCGAGATTGACGTAGAAGCCGTCCTGCAGCTCCTTGGCGGCGCGCGCCGCCATCTGCTCGCGGGTCCAGGGCATCAGACCTCCACTCCCGTTCCGGCTGGAGCGGCCGATTTCTCGCGTTTGCGCACCGTGCGTTGCTCGATGTGCTTCACCGCGTTCGGCACGTGGACGATGCGGTGCACATAGACCCCGGGCGTGACGATGTGGTCGGGGTCGATATCGCCCGGTTGCACCAAGTGCTCGACCTCGGCCACGGTCACCTTCCCCGCGGTCGCCATCGGCGGATTGAAGTTGCGCGCGGTCTTGCGGTAGACGAGGTTGCCTTCGGTGTCGCCCATATAGGCGTGGACGATCGACAGATCGGCGAGGAGGCCGCGTTCCATCACGTAGCGCCTGCCGTCGAATTGGCGCTCTTCCTTGCCGTCGCCGATCACGGTGCCGACGCCGGTCCTGGTGAAAAACGCCGGGATGCCGGCGCCGCCGGCGCGGATGCGCTCGGCGAGCGTACCCTGCGGGTTGAACTCGATCTCAAGCTCGCCGGCGAGGTATTGCTGCGCAAAGGTCTTGTTCTCGCCGACATAGGAGGCGATCATTTTCTTGATCTGCCGTGTGTCGAGCAGGATGCCGAGACCTTTGCCGTCGACTCCGCAATTGTTGGAGACGACGGTCAGGTTCTTCACCCCGGAATCGCGGATCGCCAGGATCAAGGTCTCGGGAATGCCGCAGAGGCCGAAGCCACCGGCCATGATGGTCATGCCGTCCTTGAGCAAGCCGGCCAACGCGGAGCGCGCGTCCGCACAAACCTTGTTCATGACGGCTCCATGTTTCCGGCTGACGGCCGGCTAGCCATAGCCGGGGCATGGCGGAAAGGTCAACTAGCCTCCGTTCGCCGTCCCATCCAGCCCGATCGTCTTGACGATCGGGAGCCCGAAACCGTGCGGATAGTAGTTCCAGGCGACAAAGCCAATGGCAAACAGGATTCCGGCGATGATGGCGCCGACGAAACGATTTCTGAACGCAATCAGGCTGCCGAACAGTGCCGCGACGAAGGCAAGCGCAGCCATCAAGCCGACGAAGACCCAATTCACCGTCGATAAGTCGATAGGCATTGTATGCTCCTGACAGGTGATCCCAATGCGAGGCAGTCGACGACCGTGCGCGCATAGCTTAGCCGAGCTTGCGCCATTGCGCGACGGCCTGGACCGAACTTTGAGTCGTTCCGGAGCGTGGGCGGCGCGGGCCCCTGGCCAACTCCGCCATGACGCGGTCGCGAAGGGTTAATCGCGCCGCTTTTTGTCCGCGCTTTGCGCGAAAAAATCCCCAATTGCGTCACCATGAGGTCACGCCGGCCTGTCCCCTATGCGCAGGCATAGTCCAGCAATGGAGGATGCAATGCCGAGTATCCGCATTGTCACCGCCGGCGCGGTTTTTCTGGTGCTGGCGACCGGCGGCGCGCAGGCGCAAACCGCAACCGATACGGCGGCGCCGGGCAAGCCTATCCCGCTGCTGCACGTCCTCACCCAACCGAGCCAGGCGAAGACGAGGACCCACTTCAAGAGCAGAAGACTAAGCAGGAGGTACAGGAAATCCCATATCGCCGCTCTGAGGAGGAGATGGAAGAAGCGGCCGGTTGCGGCCGCTAAAGTGACGCCCCCTGCAGCAACGATGTCGGCTGCAAACATTTGGCCGGCCGTCCCGACTGCCACAGCGGCGAATGTCACGACGACTGAATCGCCAGCAGCGGCGCCGGCTTCCACTATGCCTGTCCCAAGCGAATTGGTCGTCGGCGGTCGGACGGTGCAAGTGGCCTCTCCCGATCGCGCCAACGCAATCGATCTTGCCGCCGGTGCCGGCGCCGCGGCAAAAGACAGCCCAGCGGCGAGGATTGCGGGTCCGACCACCCCAACGGCCGACCCTGCGGCAACAAGCGCGCCCGCGCCCGGCGACACCGTCGGGGCGGCGGCAAAATCGGATTCCATGAAAGCTGCGCCGCCGCAGAAAGATAGCCCGGTCGGCAGCGCGTCCTGGATCGCGCAGGTGCTGGCCGCGCTTGGCGGCGCGGTCGCGGCCGGCTCGCTGGCCTGGATCCTGATCGGTTCCGCGCCGCAGCGGACATATGGGTGAACCGCCGCCGTCATTCCGGACGCGCCGCTTCGCCACGTCCCGGAATGACGCGAGCCTTACCCCTTCGCCTTGAGCGAGCTGAACAAGTCGTAAGCGTCTTTCGGCTTCGCGTTCTCGTGCACGACGGCGTTGACCGCGGCGATCATCGCCTTGGGCGCTTGCGACTGGAAAATATTGCGGCCCATGTCGACGCCGGCCGCGCCCTGCTGCATGGCGTTGTAGGCCATGGTCAGCGCGTCGAGCTCGGCGAGTTTTTTCCCGCCGGCCATCACGATCGGCACCGGGCAGGAGGCGGTGACGGTCTCGAAGCCGTCGTCCACGTAATAGGTCTTGACGTATTGCGCACCAAGCTCGGCGATGATGCGACAGGCGAGACGGAAATATTTGGCGTCGCGCACCATGGCCTTGCCGACGGCGGTGATGCCCATGACCGGAACGCCGACCCGCAGGCCGGCATCGACAAGCTTGGTCATGTTGTGGACGGAACGCGTCTCGAATTCGCCGCCGATGAACACCTGGATGCCGACGCCGGCGGCGTTCAATCGCACCGCGTCGTCCATGTCCATGGCGATCTCCTCGTCGGAGAGTTCCTCGCGCAGGATGCTCGGCCCGCCGCTCGCGCGCAGTACCATCGGCTTGGTCGAGTCCGCCGGAATGAGCGAGCGCAAAATGCCGCGCGTGCAGAACAGCGCGTCGCAGGACGGCAATAGCGGCACGATCGAGAGGTCGATGCGTTCGAGGCCGCTGGTCGGGCCCTGAAAATAGCCGTGGTCGATCGCCAGCATCACGGTGCGGCCGGTTGCCGGCGCAAACACGCGGGCGAGGCGGTTCTTCATCCCCCAGTCGAGCTGGTGGGAGCCCTTGAGGTAAAAGCCCGGAGTCTGTTGCGGCCGATCGGCTGAATAGCGCTCCCCTTCCCTGTCGACTTCCGGCATGGC
>JASHPW010000075.1 GCA_030037895.1 Xanthobacteraceae bacterium
CCTGCGCCAGCTACGGGAATTTTTGGGGGATATTCAGGAACAATAGGTCAATACCACTTGTGCTTTGTGCGGCGCGGTGTATATTGCTGCAGTGCGGTAGCGGGAGACTCTCTCTCGTTACCGTCGCCCTCCTTGGGCGTTTCCTCCCTAGACTTGGGCCGCTTGCAACCGCGAGCGGCCTTTTTTCATGGACAAACGCCGGGGCTGTACCGCGCCGCCGTTGCGGCTCATTCCGCGGCTGCGCGGTAGGGCCGCAATTCTTCGATCGGGATCGCGGCGAGGCGGTCGGCCAAAATCGCGAATTCAGCCGCGAGCTTGTCGAAGGACGCCGCCTGCTCATAGCGCCGCTCGTCCATATAGAGCGCGCGGTTGATCTCGAGCTGGATCGCGTGCAGCCCGGCGGTCGGATTGCCGTAGTGCTCGGTGATGAAGCCGCCGGCATACGGCTTGTTGCGGCTGACCACGTAGCCGAAGCCGCGCATGGTCGCTTCGATCGTTTCGGTAATGACCGGAACGCAGCTCGTGCCGTAGCGGTCGCCCAGCACCAGGTCGGCGCGCGGGCGCTCGTCCTTGGTGCCGGTCGTCGAAGGCATGGAATGACAGTCGATCAGCGTGGCGGCGCCGAAGTCGCGGTGCAGGCGCATGAACACGCGCCGCAACGTCCGATGATACGGCTTGTAGAGGCCGTCGATCCGCCGCAGCGCCTCGGCCACGGAAATGCGCTGATCGTAGATTTCCTGGGCGTCGCCGACCACGCGCGCCACCGTGCCGAGCCCGCCCGCGACCCGCATCGAGCGGGTATTGGCGAAGGATGGAAGGCGGCCGTCGAACATGCGCGGGTCGAGTTCGTAGGGCTCGCGGTTGACGTCGACATAGCAGCGCGGGAAATGCGCCCGCACCAGCGGGTGTCCGCGGTTGACCACGCCGGCGATCAACTCGTCGACGAAGGAATCCTCGGAGCGGCGCAAGGTGGCGAGATCGAGCCGCGAGGCCAGCAGGAACTCGCGTGGGTAGATGCGGCCGCTATGGGGCGAATTGAACAGCAGCGGGCCGCGGCATTGCGCCGGCTCGATGGCTTCGAACGGAGGATCGAATTCGTCCTGGAATTCCGACATGACGCCTGGCGGGGCTTCCGGAGACGCAAACGCGACGCGGCATCGTCCCCTAGCGGACGGCCGTTGTCCATAGCGCGGCGGCAGCCGCCGAGCGCAACCTTCACTTCATGTTTACCCGGCATCCGGCTTATGGAATCTAGGGGGCCGGCCGAGGCCGGTTCGAGGAACCATGCCCAAAATCCTGCTTGCGGAAGACGATATCGACATGCGGCGATTCCTGGTCAAGGCGCTGCAGAACGCCGGCTTCGAGGTCATCTCCTATGACAACGGGCTCGCCGCCTATCAACGCCTGCGCGAGGAGCCGTTCGAGCTCTTGCTCACCGATATCGTCATGCCGGAGATGGACGGCATCGAACTCGCCCGCCGCGCCGCCGAGCTTGATCCCGACATCAAGATCATGTTCATCACCGGCTTCGCCGCGGTCGCGCTCAACTCCGACTCGACCGCGCCCAAGCACGCCAAGGTGCTCTCCAAGCCGATCCACCTGCGCGAACTCGTCAACGAAGTGCAAAAATTGCTCGCGGCGTGAACGGTTGCAGCGTTGCAGCCCGGTTGAGCGGGAGCAAAACCCGGAACAATCCGTCAGCTTGGATTTACCCGACCGGAAATCTTGCCGGCGTCATTCGGTCGGCGATCAATGTGTCTGCGCGCGCGATTCTGCGCCTCGCGCGCGCCGGGTGCTGATGGTGCGCGGCCTCGCGTCTGCGGTGGAGGTTGCGCGCCATTTTGCCGAGCGCCGCGGATCGGACCGGCGTGCGTCCGGTTCTGCCAAGCGCCGCGAATCGGAGGGGCCCGCGCGCGTGCTTGTGCCCGCTGACCCGCCGGTGCGCATGGGGGAGGGTTTTCTCCGCTTGTTGCGCGATTTGTCGCTCGGCTCGCGCCTGCGCGTCCTGCCGGGCCGGCGCTAACACTGGCCCGCCCGGCGGCGGTTGCCGGGCCGGCTGCGCTTGCGCGAGCGGCTGCGTCTGCGCCTCCTGCCGCGTCCGCTGCAGCCGCGCCTGTTCCACGTCAACGAAGCCCGGCATCTGGCGGCAGGGCAAGCGGCGCACAAAGGTCAACGCGGAATCATTCGGCGGCGTTTTGCGCCATTCCTCGACGGAAAGGCCGGTGACGCGTTCGACATAGGTCCGCGTCTGCCGCGGCAAAGCGCGATGATGATCGAGCCATTGGCTGACCCGGCGGGCGCCGGCATTGTAGGCGGCGGCGACGAATCCGAGATTGCCGAAATGGTCACGCAAGGCGCGCAGGAGCCGCGCCGAGGCGGGGATCGCCTGGCGCGGATCGAACGGATCGCCGACGCCGGCCGCACGCGCAACCCGCGGCATGAACTGGGCGATGCCCAAGGCGCCGACCGGGCTCACGGCGTCGTGCCGCAGCCGGCTCTCCTGCCAGATCAGATTGGCGAAGAAGGGAACCGGGAGGTCGTTGTTTTCGGCGGAGGTGAGCAATGCATTGCAGAGCGCATCGAGCGACTCCGACGCGGCTTCGTCGGAAACCACGTCCGCGCCCGCGGGCGCCGGGAATTCCGGCGGCTCAACGGCATCCTCTCCCTGATCGTGGGCTTGCTCGGATGGTTCGGCGTCCGGAATGGCCAAAACGATCTCGCGGGCCAAATCGCCCGTCGGGCGCCCGACCTCGACCGGCGCCGAAGACAGACTGGCGTCGGCGACGAGGAGAGAATCCTGAATTTTGGATTCGGGCGCCGCGGCCTTGAGACCAAGCAACAAGATGGCCAGCGCAAGAATTGGTCGCATGCGCCCCCTCGCAGTATTGTGGTGCCGCCGTGGCGTCGGCGGACGCCGAAACGTTGATCGGATGAGAGAAGTCCCCTCACTGACGGGGCGCTGATGCCGAGCCAAGCCGGCGCTTTTTTGGAAAGATTAAGAATTCGTTGCGATCGTTCACGGCGATTACCGAGCCGAGATAGGGCGCTGATGTGGCTTTGAAACTCGCGGTCCCTACGGATTAGAATCGTTTCAAACAACTTGCACCGGCGCGGCGGAAAGCGGATATTAGTTGCGATCGTGACCAATGGCCGGCGGGTCCTGCAACGCGGCCGCCTGGTGGAGATGCCATGACCCGAACCGCACGACACGCCGCAACAGTCGACGTGAAAGTCCGCAAGCCGGAAAGCGAAGCTCCGAGCAAAGCGTCGTTCCGCTACCAATCGGGCTTCGGCAATCACTTCGTGTCCGAGGCGGTTCCCGGCGCGTTGCCGGTCGGCCGCAATTCGCCGCAACGGCCGTCGCACGGCCTCTATGCCGAGCAGATTTCCGGCACCTCGTTCACCACCGCGCGCGCGGAAAACCGGCGCACCTGGACCTACCGCCTCCAGCCCTCGGTCGTGCACCGGCCCTACACCCGTATCGACAACGGCACGATCCGCAGCGCCCCGTTCCAGGACGTCGATGCGACGCCGACGCAGTTGCGCTGGAGTCCGCTGCCGATTCCGCAAAGGCCCACCGATTTCGTCGAAGGTATCGTCACGTTCGGCGGCAACGGCGACGCGGCGACGCAACGCGGCATGGCGATCCACATCTATGCCGCCAATCGCTCGATGACCGACCGTTGCTTCTACAATGCGGACGGAGAAATGCTCATCGTGCCGCAGCAGGGCCGCGCCCGTTTCGTCACCGAGCTGGGCGTGGTCGAGGCGGCGCCCGGCGAGATTGTCATCATTCCACGCGGCCTGCGCTTCCGCACCGAACTGCCGGACGGCCCCTCGCGCGGCTACATCTGCGAGAATTACGGCGCCATGCTGCGGCTGCCCGAGCTTGGCCCGCTCGGCGCCAACGGTCTCGCCAGCCCGCGCGATTTTCTCGCTCCCGTCGCGGCCTACGAGGACACCAAGGCGCCGACCGTCCTGGTCGCAAAATTCCAGGGCAACCTGTGGGCGGCGCAGATGGACCATTCGCCGCTCAACGTCGTCGCCTGGCACGGCAACTTCGTTCCTTACAAATACGATCTTGCGCGCTTCATGACGATCGGCACGGTGAGTTTCGATCACCCCGACCCGTCGATCTTCAGCGTGCTCACCGCGCCCTCCGATTTGCCGGGCACGGCCAACGTCGATTTCGTCATCTTCCCGCCGCGTTGGCTTGTCGGCGAGGATACGTTCCGGCCGCCATGGTTCCACCGCAACGTCATGACCGAGTTCATGGGCCTCCTCTACGGCGCCTATGACGCCAAGGCGGAAGGTTTCCTGCCCGGCGGCGCCAGCCTGCACAATTGCATGACCGCGCACGGCCCCGACGCCGAAACCTGGGAGCGGGCGACCAAGGCGGAATTGAAGCCGCACAAGATCGAGAACACCATGGCGTTCATGTTCGAGAGCCGGTTCGCCATGCGGCTGACGCGCTATGCTGCGGAATCGTCCGAGCTTCAGCGCGACTACTTCGAAGGCTGGCAAGGGCTCGAAAAGCATTTTCCGGGCCGCTAGCGGCCCCGTCGATTATAATCGGGGTTCGCGATCAAGCGCCGGAGTCGTCGCCCGCCGGGTGAGGCTGGCCGGCGGCGTCGCGCAATGTAGCGGTTTGACGCGTGATCCCCGTGGGAATTCGTCAGCCGGATTGATAGAAGTCTCACAATGGCGAGGGGATCGGGGGGGTCATTCATGCGCGAATTCATCCGCTACCGATACAACACCATGTCCGGCGAGACGCCGGGCGGCGAATGGAAATGGCGCGTCATCTTCGAGCGCGGCGCCGGATACGAAGAAGTTTTGGTCAAACATCTCGTCGTGAACGTTCCCTCTTTCAGCCGCGATGACGAAATGCCCGTCGTCGGCCGCAAGTATCACATGGCCTGCCACGGCGCGTTTCGCGTGGAAAACGGTGTCGGCATCATCGATCCCGAATGACGGAGAAGGACCGGCCCGTGACGCACGCGGCGCCGCCGCGGCGCGAAGCGCAGCCAAGTGATGCGCTGCAGGCCCGGGATCATTGCGCACGCCGAGCTTGAGAACGCGCTTATGGCGCTGTGCTGCATCCGGGACGCAATCAGCAAATGAGCGACGCGTCGGGCGCGGCTCCGCCGCTCGCTCCCAGTCCCGTCATGAAGCGGTGGCGAATCAACGGCGGGTCGCGCATGAGCCGCCCTCGACCGGGCTGATCGTCAATCTTCGCCGCCAGCAGCACCGGGCCGCCGGTCTCGAAGCGGCGGTCGATCAGTTGATCGAAATGCGCTTCGTCGCGCACCCATTCGCTGTGCCGGAAGCCGGCGCCGCGCGCAACTGCGACGATGTCGGTCACTCCCGCCGTCGCCGTCGCCTGTTTGCCGGTGATCTGGTAGATGCCATTGTCCCAGATGATGACGGTGAGATTGGCCGGCTTCACGTTGGCGATGGTGGCGAGCGCGCCGAGCGCCATGAGGATCGAACCGTCGCCTTCAAGCGCAATCACCCCGCGTTTGGGCTGCGCCAGCGCCACGCCGAGCGCGATCGGGCAGGTGAGCCCCATGCTGCCGATCATATAGAAATTCTGCGGGCGATGGCCGGCGGCGACCAGGTCGAAATTGGCGTTGCCGATGCCGGCGATCACCGCCTCCTCATGCACGAGTCGCTGCACCAGGCGCCGCGTGAGCGCGGTGCGGCCGAGCGTCTTTGCCGAAAGCCTGTCGTTCGTCACGCCGGCATTTTCCTCGCTACAGCAGTTGCGCGCGCGCCGCGGGATTGCCGCCGGTGAGCAGCGGCGACAGAATCAAAGCGACCGGCGCCTGCGTCGTGAACGCCTGCTTGATCGACGAATCGAGAACAAAGCGCAGCGTGGAGGCTTCGGCCAGCGTGTGATGCACGATGCCGAGCGTATCGAGCGTCGGCCGCAGGGTGCGCGCCACCAGCGCCTGGCCGACGTTAAATTCGCCCATTACGCCGCGTTCCGAGACGATCAGGATCGCCGGAATCTGATAGGGCACGACCAGCGTGGCCAGCGCATTGGCGATGAGCGCGAAGCCCGAAGTCTGCATCATGACGACGCCGCGTAGGCCCGCCATATAGGCGCCGGTCACGATGCCGACGGCTTCGTCCTCGCGCGTCGCGCCGACCGAGATGAAATGGTCGTCCGTTGCGGCGCCGCTGACGAGCGGCGCGAGGATATTGTCGGGCACGTAGGCGACGAGGCGGAGGCCGTTCTCCTTCAGGGTCGCCAGGACGATGTCGGACCAGGTCATGCGGTTCCCCCGAGCCGGTTCGCTTGGCGACGCCTGAAATCTGGCCCGCAACGGTTCGGTCCGCTATATCGGCCGGTGCCGGCACAGCCGGCAACAAAAAAGTGGCGGCCGTCGCGGCGAATGGCGACCGGGAGCGAGCTTGACCGGCTTGGAAAATTCTTGTCATTCCTGCACGGCATTTCAGCTTCTCGTTGCCCGGCCGGAAACAACGGAATGACCGACACCTCGATGTTGACGGCGGCGGACAACGGCGACCGGTTTGGGCAGCGATGACAACCGCCACGCCGCCGCAGCTCGGCCCATGGGAGGCGGACAGCGGTCTCTGGTGCGAGATCTCCGCCGCGGATTTTGCACGGCGACCGGCGCTGTTTCTCGACCGCGACGGCGTCATCGTCGAGGACACGCGCTATCTCGGTCGGGCCGAAAACTTGCGCCTCCTTGCCGGCGCGGACGGGGCCATCGCGCGTTGCAACCGCCTGGGAATTCCCGTCGTTCTCGTGACCAATCAGTCGGGAATCGCGCGGCGCTATTACGACTGGCACGGCTTCCAAGCGGTGCAGGCCGCGCTCGCGGCTGCCTTGGCGAAAGCCGAAGCGCACCTCGATGCCGTGTTTGCCTGCGCCCATCACCGCGACGGATATGCGCCGTTCAATATCGCCGATCATCCCTGGCGCAAGCCGAATCCGGGGATGCTTCTCACCGCCGCAAGCCGGATGAATCTCGACCTTTCGCGCTCCTGGATCGTCGGCGACCGTGCGCCCGATCTCGCGACTGGGCGCAATGCGCGGCTCGCCGGCGGCATTCTGATTTCGACGGGCACGATCGGTGCGGACGGCGATGCCGCAAAAGCGCTGGGCACGGACGGCTTCGTCGTCGAACTATCCGCCTCACTCGCCGAGGCGGTGTCGATGCTGATTTCGCGCGGCCGGCTCGGCGCCCAGGCGCATTAGCTGCGCCAGACCGCGAATGGCGACGGGGGTGGCGCCGCGGTTCAAAGCCCGGTATGGAAATGAGGACATTCCGGGGGATGTTCCGGTAATACGGTTCCAGTAAGCTCGGACTGAATATGAGCCCGCGCAAAGTTCTCATCATCGCGCATGATCTCTGCGCGACCGCGGCGGCGGTTGTCGCGAGCTTCTATATCCGTTTCGAGGCGATCGGCCTCATGGAACGGCGCGAGGCACTGTTTACGTTCCTGCCCGGATTCATCGTCTATGCGGGGATCGTTTATTTCCTGTTTCACCTTTACGAATCGAAGTGGCGGTTTGCCTCGCTTCCCGACCTGATGAACATCTTTCGCGCGGCGACCGTGCTCGCCGTGTCGCTGTTGGTGCTCGATTACGTGCTGGTGGCGCCCAACGTGCTCGGGCAGTTCTTCTTCGGCAAAATCACGATCGTGCTCTATTGGATCCTGCAGATGGTGTTTCTTGGCGGGTCGCGGATCGCGTATCGCTACTTCCGCTATACCCGCACCCGACACCACGCCCGGTTGGCGGAGGCTATTCCGACGCTGATCCTCGGGCGTGCCGCGGACGCCGAGGTCCTGTTGCGGGCGATCGAAAGCGGGGCGGTCAAGAAAATCTGGCCGGTCGGCATTCTCTCTCCGTCGAAGGCCGATCAGGGGCAGGCGATCCGCGGCATTCACGTGCTCGGCGGCTTCGATAGCCTCGATCGCGTCGTCAATGACCTTGAGCAACACGGCAGCAAGATCGCGCGCGTGATCTTCACGCCGTCCGCCTTCGAACCGGAGGCCAAGCCGGAAGCGACCTTGATGCAGGCGCGCCGTCTCGGTCTGACGGTCAGTCGGCTGCCGTCGCTCGGCGACGGCGGGGAGGTGCCGCGGCTGGCGCCGGTCAACGTCGAGGACCTGCTGCTGCGGCCGAGCGTCAAGATCGACTATGCCCGGCTGGAAACGTTTCTCAAGGGCCGATCGATTGCGGTGACCGGAGGCGGCGGCTCGATCGGCTCGGAGATTTGCGATCGCGTGAGCGCGTTCGGCGCGGCGAGGTTGTTGATCATCGAAAATTCCGAGCCGGCGCTGCATGCCGTGCTCGAAACTCTCGCCACCAAGGAGTCGAAGCCCGCCATCAGCGGACGCATAGCCGACATTCGCGATCGCCAGCGGCTGTTCCGGCTCATGGCCGATTTCAAGCCGGACATCGTCTTTCACGCCGCGGCGCTCAAGCACGTGCCGCTGCTCGAGCGGGATTGGGAGGAGGGGGTCAAGACCAACGTCTTTGGTTCGGTCAACGTCGCCGACGCCGCGGCGGCGGCGGGCGCCGCGGCGATGGTGATGATCTCGACCGACAAGGCCATCGAACCGGTCTCGGTTCTCGGTGCGACCAAGCGCTTCGCCGAGATGTATTGCCAGTCGCTCGACGCCGATCTCGCGCGCCGCGCCCATCCGGGACGGCGGCCGATGCGGCTCATCGCCGTGCGGTTCGGCAACGTGCTTGCGTCCACCGGCTCGGTGGTTCCGAAATTCAAGGCGCAGATCGATGCCGGCGGCCCGGTGACCGTCACCGATCCCGACATGGTCCGCTATTTCATGACCATCCGCGAGGCCTGCGACCTCGTGGTCACGGCCGCGAGCCACGCGCTTGGACCGGGGCGTTCGGACGTCTCGGTCTATGTGCTCAATATGGGGCAGCCGGTGAAGATCGTCGATCTCGCCGAGCGCATGATCAGATTAGCCGGCCTCGAGCCGGGCCGCGACATCGATATCGTGTTCACCGGCGTGCGCCCCGGCGAGCGCCGGCGGGAAGTTCTTTTCGCCCGCGGCGAGCCGACAGTGGAAATCGGCATCGTCGGGGTGGTCGCGGCCCGCCCGGTGCAGCCGTCGATCGAAGCCATGCGCGGCTGGCTCGCCATGCTCGATCAGGGGCTCGCGCGCGAGGAGCGCGAAGCGATCTACCGCGTGCTGCGCGACGCCGTGCCCGATTTCCAGGGCGTCGCCGCTTGACCCGGTGATGCGGCTTTTCCCACCCGATTGATCCTGGTCTCGAATCGGTCAGGTCCCCGATAACTTTCGATCGCGCCTTCATCGAGGGGCGTCCGCCAACGCGTTCGATCCACTTACCAATACGCGCGCATATCTCGGCGGGATCGAGGGGCGCAGCGCTTCATTACGTCGCGCTCGCTCATCCGTGTAATCGCTCCTGTTTGCTGACCGGTTGAGGATGTAATGGGTGAAGTCGCAGGTAGAAGTTGTTCAAGATGAGCGCCGTACCAGTTATGCAGGCACCCACAATTTGAAGGTGGGTCGGGACTACGCCAGCAACCGAGGATACGATAAATGCTGTGATCGGAACGACATCCATGAACAATACGCCATTTAGCGGCGTGATGATCTTGTTACCGATGTTCCAACAGGAAACTCCCATGACGCTGGCCACCAAGCTCATGTAAAGGAGGTGCGGGACGATCGCGACAATATGGACGGTCGTCGGCATGGGGATAGCGTGCGTCGCGATAAGCACCAGATTGATCGCGATAATGGTTGTTAGTCCGAGCCACATCGTCATCGTTGTGTATTTCAGGCTTGACCAGCCCGCGAAATACGTCGCGCCGAACGTATAGATCAGCCAGCACAGCATCCCCAGTATGATAAGCGAATTGGCGGCATAGTTCTGCGGCTCGCGCAACAAACTTCCAAGATCTCCTTTGGTAACGACCAAAGCCACGCCGCAAAACGACAGCAAGACAAATAGGCCAGTGTAACGTGGCGGCAAGACGCGTCTTAAGATCGAATTGATGAGAACGCCCAGCATCGGCTGGGTGGCGGCCATAATCGAGGTGGTCAATGCGCCCTCTCGTCCGGCGATTTGCTGGCCGAGAAAAACGAGAAAGCCGAATCCTGCAAAGCCGATCGAGCCAAGGAGCCACGCAAGGCCCAACGATCCCTCTTGCGGATGCAGGGCGCCCGGTCCCTCGATAAAGCGCAGCAGGGCAATCGAGCCCGCACAAGCAATCACATAGCGTAAAGACGTGAAAGTAAATGGATCGACCTGCGTGAGGGCGCTTGTCATTACCGGAAACATGAGACCAAACAGGATGGTCGCGGTCAAACAGCAAACGACGCCGGTGAGATAACTTTTGGGCGCGAGCGTGTTAGGCCAAAGATGCCGGCCCTCGCTCGTGACCGACCAAATTGATTGCCGTTGCATCGACTGGTTCTCGTCCGTCATTTACCGGGAAGCATCTCGAAAACGTTGCGGCCTTTTCCCGCCTGAACGTGGGCGGAAGAAGCGGAATTGACCAGTGGCATGAATGACAGTTATCATAAAAATCGTGACAAACGACGTCGACCGACAACGGCTGAGACGACCGCGCAACATGACGGTTGCGGTCCTTGCTTATAATGGCGTCAACGCATTCGAACTCGGCATGGCCGTCGAGGTGTTTGGTCTGCCGAATATGGGTCGAGACTGGTACCGCGTCGTCGTCTGCTCGGATGCGCCAAGGAAGCAGCGGGCTGCCAGCCACGGCATCAAAATCGTCGCTGACGCCGGATTGTCGTTTCTTGACCGTGCGGGAACGATCATCGTTCCGGGCTGGCAGGACATTGATGCAGCGCCGCCGGTTGCGCTTCTCGCTGCGCTTCGACGCGCGCACGCACGCGGCGCCCGTATTGCATCGATCTGTTCCGGCATCTTTGTAGTGGCGGCCGCCGGACTGCTCGTCGGTCGGCACGTCGCCGTCCACTGGGCCAGCGCGGAAGCGCTTGCGCGCAAATATCCTTTGTTGCGCGTAGATGAAAACGTTTTGTACGTAGACGACGGAGACATCATGAGTTCGGCGGGACGGGCTGCCGGGCTTGATCTATGCATCCACATTGTCCGGCGCGATTTCGGACCAGAAATTGCCAATGTTGTGGCCCGCCGCTTGGTGATTCCGTCGCACCGTGAGGGCGGACAGGCACAATTCATTCCACGTCCGGTGTTGGCCGAAGGCGATTCGCTCGGTAAATTGCGAGATTGGATTCGGGGCCATCTCGAAGAAAAACTGACCATCGCACACTTGGCCGCGAAATCTCGGATGAGTCGACGGACATTTATTCGGCGCTTCGAGGAGGCAACTGGAGTTTCGCCGGGCAAATGGGTTCTGCGTGAGCGCACCGCACAGGCGCGTAACCTGTTGGAGGCGACAGCTATGTCAATCGAGCAGGTGGCTGTGGCAGTCGGCTTCGGATCGGCGGACGCATTGCGCCACCACTTCCGCACGCGGTTTAAAACCAGTCCGTTGCGGTACCGGTTGGGATTTCGCGCATAGCTATTACCTCATTCGCCGACAAGACTGCAGTCCGATAATTTGGCATCCAAGCCGCAGCGCTTCGAAAAATCCAATCCGTCCGCGTATGGTGCAACCATCGATATCGTCGTCGGGAGAGCATAAACAGGAGGTAGAGGGCCGCTCGGCGTTGAATCTTAATCCGGAAGAAATAATTCCGGATCATTGTGAAGCGGCGTGTCTGGACCCCGCGATCGTGTGTGCGCGCCTGGTCGAGACACCGGCTCGGCAAGCCAAAAGGAAACGAGTGGAAGGCCCGAGAGGGTCCGTCGAGCCGTACCGTAAAAACAACTTGCGGTAAAAATCGCCGTGGACGCCACCTTGGATCAAATCTCCATTATCTCGGATTCGCAATGCCGCGCCGAAGACATTGCCCGCCATTTGGCCGGCATGTTCGTGACGCAATCGTTTGCGCGCCGCAATCTTGCGCAGGCGAAACCTGCAAAATACACGATTGTCGATATCGATCTGGAGGACAGCTCCGATTTTCCCGATCTCAGGCGGTGGCTCGAACTGCGGCCGAAAGCCGGAACGGCGATCTTCGCGGTCGAACCTGGAGTTCGGCGTCAGGTCTTGCAAGCTTACGCGCTCGGGGCCACGGATTTCGTGGAACGCCCGCTCAATAATCAGGCGCTGCTCACGGCGCTGTTCGGCGATATCGGCTCCTTGGCCGGCGACCCTTCGGCGCGTTCGGTTGGAAACTCTGACGGCGTCTCGGCGGGGATTGGCGCCCTGCAAAATATATTTACCTCGGTTACCTCAGGCACTGCAGTCGATCTGAAAACGATCCATGCCGCGGGCGACACCGTCGTCTCGCATATCGAAGCGGAAGGACTTGTGCGCTGGATCGATACCGTGCGTCAGCATCACAGCCAGACCTACCAGCATTGCCTCTTGGTCACCGGCGTGGGAGTGGCGTTCGGCCAACACCTCGGCTTTTGCAGCGGCGACCGGCAGAAATTGGCATTCGGGGGATTGCTGCATGATATCGGCAAGGCCGGGGTTCCCGTCGCTATCTTGGAAAAGCCCAGTGCCCTGACCGACGAAGAGATGGCCGTGATGAAGCAACATCCTCTCCTGGGATTCGAGGCGTTGCGCGCGATGCCGGGAATTCATCCGGACATGCTCGACGTGGTGCTTCACCATCATGAATATCTTGACGGATCGGGATATCCGCACGGGCTCGGAGCGAGTGAATTGTCCGACATCGTTCGCATGATGACGATCGCCGACGTGTTCGGGGCGCTGATCGAACGACGCGCCTATAAACCTCCTTTCTCCTGCGAAGCGGCCTATCAGGTGCTGGAGAACATGGGCTGCAAGCTCGATACGGATCTTGTCCGTGAATTTCGACCGTTCGCGCGACTGCAGATCATGTGAAGTTCGCAACGACCGATGCCGTTCCGTCTCGGCTTATTTCTTGCCGCGCGCGAAGGTGACGAGGAGCCAGGCCACCAGTGCGCCGCCGCCGGCGAGCGCGGCGATTTCGCCAAGCCTGCCGGGCACGATCACGGTCATAATCGCCAGCGCCGAGAGTCCGAGATTGGCGAGGAAAACCCGCGCAACTATTTCGGTTACGGAATAGCCGCCGTCAGTGGCGCGCTGATAGAAATGCGTGCGGTGAGCCTCCCAGACCGGCTTGCCGCGGCTCAGGCGCCATAAGAGCGTGATGGTGGCGTCGGCGAGGTAGTAAAGCGGCATCACGATCGCGGCCACGAGATGCCCGCCCGCCGCGACCAAGAGCAGGAGCCAACCCAGGAGCAGTCCGATCGGCAAGCTGCCAACGTCGCCGAGAAAGAGTTTGGCGACGGGACGGTTGAAATAGGCAAAGCCGAGTACCGCGCCGCCGAGCGCGAGTGCCACCGCAGTACCGTCAGGCGGCAACGCTTGAGCGATTCCGAGCACGGCCAGGCTCGCCGTCAACGGGATCACCTCCGCCGCCGTCATCCAGTCGAGGCCGTCCATGAAATTGACCAGATTGACGAACCACAAGCCGCCCAGCACCAGCAGCGGCCGCTCCAGCCACAACGGCAACGGCGGGAACACACGCAGGCTATCCGGCAGCGCATAAATGACGGCGGCGACGATGATCGCCTGCAGCAAGAAGCGCGGGCCGACGCGCAGCAGGCGGACGTCGGCGGTCACGCCGACGCCGGCCATCGCCGCCGCCGCCGCGATGATCGCGGCAAGCGGCGCGTCAAGTGAAGCACCGAACCATCGCAGGCCGACTGCGACGCCGATTGCGGCCACCATGGCGGCAAGCACGATAATTCCGCCGCCCTGCGGAGTCGGCGTGCGGTGCGAGGAACGGGCGTTTGGCTCCGCCAGCGAGTAGCGCTTGAACAGCGGGTAAAGAAGAACGATCGGCACCGCGCTGGCAACGGCCGCAGCGATCACTGTAACGGCGCCGACAATGGCCGAGACGCCCCCAATGTCCTTCATAGCGTGAACCCGTCGCCCCATCATCCGCAAACATCAATGCGGCTGATCATCCTGCCTGCTAAAATCCGTCCAATCAGTCCAGTCGATAATTGTCACGCTCATTGCCGCCACATTTTGTGTATATTAACATTTGTTGGGTGGTCATGGTGTGGCTTGTGGGAGGCCGATGCCAATGTTGGGCATGAGGGGGATTGGATCGCACGCCCAGCTTGTCCGGCTGGGTGTTGTGCTTGCGGCAGGGCTGTCGACTGCCGCTTGCTTCCACCCGCTCTACGGCGATCAGCCAATCTCCGCCAATGAGACGATGAGTGATAAATTTCACTCGATCGAAATTGCCGACATTCCGGCGGGGAAAGGCACGCGGGATGCTCGGCTCGCCGTCGCTTTGCGCAACGCGCTTCTGAGCGAGTTCATCGGCAATGGCAGCAGTCCGGTTGCTCCCACGTACCGGCTGGACGTAAAGGTCAACTCGGCTCTGCAAACCGTCATTGTCGACGTGCAGACCGGACTGGCTGACACCGAGGTCCAAACAGTGAATACCACATTTACTCTGACCGAGATCGCAACCAACAAGATCGTTCTCAATGACAACGCCTTCGCCCGCGCGTCATATCAGAGTCCCAGTGCCGAGCAGCGGTTCGCGCGCGAGCGGGCGCGGCGCGATGCGGAAGATCGTGCCGTAGAGGTGGTGGCGCAAAACATAAGAAATAGGCTGGCGTCGTATTTTGTCGCCGGGACCTGAGCTGCGGCCGAAATGCGTCGATGGTCGCTGCTGCTGACCTGCGCGGCGCCTTCAGGATCGCCATGGGGCAAGAACCGGAGCGCGTCTCTGGACGCAGACCCACAGGTGGCCTGAGCCAAGCTTTCGGGCGCAGACCGCAATGCGAGGCTTTCGCGCGCCAAGGTTAATGCTTTGGAACGAGGCTTTTGTTGCCGGGGCTGTCGACTGACGAAGATGGCTTGCCGCACCGCCATCCCGCACATTGCCGCCACGTCGCGGTCTTAACAATTTCTTACTTGTTTTCAATGACCTGCCTTGGCAAAGCCATTTTTGGGAGAGAAGGAACAGAGCATTGGGGGAACTAACTTAGCCCGTCCTGTCGAACCGACCTTTGAGGCGCAAAAGGGAGAGCATGGGTTTGCTCGTCCTTCACCGAGCGCCGTGCCGCGCTGAGGAGTTGTAGCGAGCGAGCTGATGGTCGGTCCCAACTTTCGCCTGATGTGCCGAGGACTGCGGAAACAAGCGTCTGTCGCGCATGCTGGTAGCACGGTCTGAGTCTGTTGCTCAGTGGGGGCACAGTTTGCGGCACATGTGGATGGGTCCCCGTTATCTCAGATCGCGCCATCGCCGACCTTCCGCGCTGGTATTGCCGGTCAGCGTCGCCGCCGTGGCGATTTGGTTGGGCCTCGGCGGCTTGCCGGCATCGAGCCAAGTCGCCAACACGAACCAATTGCGGTTCGCGGCGCCGCCGGTTCACCCGAAACCGCCGCCCACGCCGCGCAACGCACCCATGCTCGTGGAAGCCGCAGAGATCAGATACGATTACACGAACGACACGGTTGCCGCGATCGGCAATGTGCAGATTTATCATGGCGGATCAACTTTGGAGGCGGATCGAGTCATCTACGACAAGAAAACCAAACGCTTGCGGGCCGAAGGCAACGCCAGGCTCACGGAACCGGACGGGAAGATAACCTACGGCCAAGTTATCGATCTAACCGATGATTATCGGGATGGCTTTGTCGATTCGCTGCGATTGGAAACAGTGGACGATACCCGCATGGCGGCAACGCGCGCCGACCGCGCCAAGGGCACTTACACGGTTCTGCAGAACGGCGTCTATACCGCATGCGAGCCCTGCAAAGACGATCCTAAAAAGCCGCCGCTCTGGCAGGTCAAGGCGGCGCGCATCATTCACGATTCGGGCGAGAAGATGCTCTACTTCGAAGACGGGAACATCGATTTGTTCGGCCTGCCGATGGCTTGGTTTCCGTTCATGTCGATGCCCGACCAGACCGTCAAACGCAAGAGCGGCTTTCTTTTTCCGACAGTCACAACGAGCTCGACATACGGATTAGGCATTGAGACTCCTTACTTCCTAGCGCTGGCGCCGAATTACGACCTGACGCTCTATCCAAAATATACGACCCAGCAAGGTCTTTTAATGGAGGCTGATTGGCGTCAAAGGCTGGCCAACGGCACCTACTCGATTATCGCCGCCGGGATCGACCAACAGGATCCGGGGTATTTTGCGGCGCGCGACGGCGCCGGCGCGCCCTCGACGCAAGCCTTTCGCGGAGTCGTTTTTACCGCCGGTCAATTCGACATCACCAATCAATGGGTATGGGGCTGGACCGGAATTCTGGTCAGCGACCCCACTTTTATAAGCGATTACTCCCTGTATCATCTTTACAATCTTGATCCTTTTCGAACTGAAATCGACCAATCGCCGGCAACCGCTTTTGGCGTATCAGGCACCGAAGGGGTGTCGCAGCTTTACCTGGCGGGTCGCGGGGATCGCAGCTACTTCGACGTCCGCACCATCTACTATTATGGCTTTGAAGAGACCGATCAGCAATCGCAGCTACCGGTGATTCATCCGGTGCTGGACTATTCCAATGTGGTGGGCTCCCCGGTTCTCGGCGGGGAAGTGAGCTACAAGGTCAATCTGACCAGTCTCACCCGAGACGAGGCGAGCTGGGATGCGATCAGTCAATTCGCCGCCAACAACGACTACTGTGTCAATGGCGTCGCGAATACGACCAATCCCGCCATCCTCAATAAGAAAAATTGTCTGCTGAGCGGCGTCCCGGGAGACTATACGCGCGCGTCCGCCGAGGTCGGCTGGCAAACGACCCTGATCACGAACAACGGACAAATATTCAAGCCTTTCGTGCAGCTGCAGGGCGATGTCGCGTCCTTGGACGTCGCCAATCAGCCTGGCGTAGCCAACTATCTTCCGATCGGCGAAAGCGATCCCGCCCGCTTCATGCCGGCCGTCGGTGTCGAGTACCATTATCCGGTCATCGACGTGGAGTCGTGGGGCACGCAGACCATCGAGCCCATTGCCCAGCTCATCCTGCGGCCGAACGAAACCGAAATCGGCAAGTTTCCTAACGAGGATTCACAAGGTCTGGTTTTTGACGATACCAACTTGTTCAAGATCGATAAGTTCTCCGGTTGGGATCGGGTTGAAGGCGGCGGGCGGCTGAATGCCGGTGTCGAGTACACGGCCCAGGTCAACGGCGCCGGTTCGTTCAACGCGCTGTTCGGTCAATCCTACCAACTCTACGGCCTGAATTCGTTCGCCGTCGCAGATGTCACCAATACCGGGCTCGACAGCGGTCTCGATAAACCAATTTCCGATTACGTCTGGCGGCTCGCCTATCAACCGAACTCCACCTATATGTTTGATGTTCGCGGGCGAAACGACGAGGCGACTTTTGCGTCCGAGCGGCTTGAGGTGGAGACGCGCGCCCAATTCGATCGTTGGGGCGTGAATCTGATGTATGGCTATTACGCGCCGCAGCCGGAACTCGGCTTCCTGACACAACGCCAAGGTATCGTCGGGGGCGTGTCGTTCAAGCTCACGCCAAATTGGGTATTACTAGGGCAGGCCCGCTACGACCTCATCGCCCGCCAATTTAGCGTTTCGCGCATTGGTATCGGATACGTGGACGACTGTCTGCTGCTGTCCTTCAACTATACCACTACCTATACGTATAACGGCACGAATGCTCCGATCCCGGATAATGTGTTTGCTCTGCAGATCAGCCTGCGCACTTTGGGGCCGGATTTCTTGGCAATGGGTACATATGCATACTAAGCCGCCTAAGCCGCGTCGCGCTGGCCATAATGCGCGAATCGCGCCGGCCTACGGATTGGAAGCAAACCATAGGTAATTCTTGGTTCTCTCGATGTGTGGCATCGGCGGCATGATCGATTGGCGCGCAGCGACATCGGCGGATGAGTTGCGCACTGTCGGCGCGGCGATGAATGAGACGTTGCGGCATCGCGGCCCCGACGGTGACGGTCTGTGGATCGAGCCCCAAGAGGGCGTTGTGCTCGGCCAGCGGCGTCTCGCGATTATCGATCTCGGTCCCGGTGGCGCGCAACCGATGCATTCCGCTGATCGGCGCCACGTCATCACCTTCAACGGCGAAATCTATAATTATTTGGATATCCGCCGGGACCTCGCCGCGGCCGGGCGCATAATGCGCAGCGATTCCGATACCGAGGTGCTGCTTGAGGCCTGTGTACTCTGGGGGGTCGAACGGGCGGTCGAGCGCATGATCGGCATGTTTGCGTTTGCGCTCTGGGACCGCGCCACGCGCACGCTATGGCTCGTCCGCGACCGCCTCGGCATCAAGCCGCTCTACTACGCTGTCAGTCAGGACCGGGTCCTGTTCGCCTCCCAACTCAAGGCCTTTCGCGCCGCGGCGGATTGGCAGCCGACGATCGACAATGACGCGGTCGTGGGATTTTTGCGGCACGGGTATATCGCGCAGCCGCGTACGATCTACCGCGAAGCTGCAAAGCTGCCGCCGGGGCATATTCTGACGCTGCGTCCCCGACTGGCGCCGCAACTCAGATGCTTCTGGGACGTCCGCAGCATCGCCATCGCAGGTCAGTCGCGCAATGATCCGGTGCCGGACGAGGTCGAGGCGGTTGAGCGGTTGGATGCGCAACTTCGAGATTCTGTCAAGCTCAGGATGATCGCCGACGTGCCACTCGGCGCCTTTCTATCGGGCGGCATCGATTCCTCCACCGTCGTCGCTCTCATGCAAGCGCAGAGCACGCGACCGGTGAAGACGTTTTCCATCGGCTTTCATGCCGCCGGTTACGACGAGGCGCAATACGCCAAGGGCGTCGCCGCGCATCTGCGCACCGACCACACCGAGTTCTATGTCGAGCCGAAACACGCGCTCGAATTGGTCCCGCGCCTTGCCGAATGGTTCGACGAGCCGTTTGCCGATACTTCGCAAATCCCAACCTATCTGCTTTCCGAGTTGACCCGAAGACACGTGACGGTGGCGCTCTCCGGCGACGGCGGGGATGAATTGTTCGCAGGTTACAATCGCTACCTCTGGGCACGACAATTGGCGCTCGTCGCCAAGCTTGTGCCCGGCGCGCTGCGTCGCCCGCTGGCCGCGGCCTTGCGGGGGTTGTCGCCCGAGGCTTGGACCCGGCTTCTCGACCGGCTGCCGCTCTTGCCGCGCACGACGCTCGCGGGTGATAAGATCCACAAGATTGCGACGTTGCTGGAGAACGCCTCGCCAGAGGCGATCTATAGACGCCTCGTCAGCCAATGGGATCAGCCGCAGGAGATCGCGGTCGCCGGCCACGAACCGCCGGGTCCTTTATATGATCCGAGCATCGCGCGCGATTTCCCGGCCTTGGTTGCGCGCATGCAATTTCTCGATCTGGTGACTTATCTTCCCGACGATATCCTGACGAAAGTCGATCGCGCCACGATGGCGGTCGGACTCGAGGGCCGCGTGCCTCTGCTCGACCATCGCGTCGTCGCCTATGCCTGGACCTTGCCGCCACGGTTCAAATTGCGCGGCGGCAGCGGCAAGTGGTTGCTGCGCCGCGTACTCGATCGCTACGTGCCTCGTTCCCTGGTCGACCGGCCAAAAATGGGCTTCGGCGTCCCGATCGATTCATGGCTGCGCGGTCCGTTGCGCGATTGGGCCGAATCGCTCTTGGCGCCGGCGCGGCTCGCCGCCGACGGGTTCGTCCGCGTCGAACCTGTGCGCCGCGCCTGGAAGGAGCATGTCGAGGGTACGCGCAATTGGCAGTACCCGTTGTGGACCGTATTGATGCTGCAGGCATGGCGCGCGAGGTGGGCATGAGCCAGCGCCCGCGCAAACTGATTTTCGTCACCACGGACCTGCGAACCGGTGGCGCAGAGAATATGCTGGCGCAACTGGTTACGGCAAAGCCTCGGCTCGCCGATGCGATCATCGTCGTCAGCCTGCTGCCGCCGAACGCTTATTGCGACCGATTGCACGCCGCCGGCATACGCACGGTCGAGTTCAATTTCGCCACCGCGTGGGGGGCGCTATCAGGTCTGGTCAGATTGGCAAGGTTGATCGCCGTAGAACGGCCCGACATCGTGCAGGGCTGGATGTATCACGGCGATCTCGCCGCGCTGCTGGCGCTGGCGATGTCGGGGCGGCGCCGGCGAACAGCTCTGATCTGGAGCATCCGCTGCTCGGCATTGGAGCTTACGCGCTACGGCCTTGTTCTTCGCCTCGTCATCAAGTCGTGCGCGCTGCTGTCCGGCCGCCCTGACGTGGTGATCGCCAATTCGGCCGCGGGCATGACCTCTCATCTTGCGCTCGGCTACCATCCTCGGCGCTGCGAGATCATCGCCAACGGAATCGACACCGACACGTTCGCGCCAGATCCGGCGGCGCGCCTGGCGACGCGCGGCCAACTTCGCTTAAGCGAGGACTGCATCGTCGTGGCTCACGTCGCGCGCGTCGATCCGATGAAGGATCACGAGACGTTTCTCGGCGCGATGGCGGAGCTTCCCGAGTTGCGTGCCTTGATGATCGGCGCCGGCACCGAATATTTGCCAGACAGTCCGAATATCCGACGCCTCGGTCTTCGCAACGACGTGGGGGCGCTGCTCGCCGCCGCGGATATCGTGGTGTCGAGTTCGGCATTCGGAGAGGGATTTTCCAACGCGATCGCCGAGGGCATGGCGTGCGGTTTGCCGGCGGTCGCAACCGAGGTCGGCGACGCGTGCGATATTGTCGGCAACATCGGCGTGCTGGTGCCGCCGCGGAACCCGCAGGCGCTTGCCGCCGCGATGCGCAGTCTCGCCGCCGAGCCGGCGGCGGCGCGCGCGGTGCGCGCCGCCCGGTCGCGCGAACGCATCGCCAAGCGCTTTTCGCTCGATCGTGCCGTTGCGCGATTTGCGGCGCTTTATGGAGGGATCCTCGCCGGAACGGTGAGCGCACGACCGAGCTCCGCGACCGCGCCGACGAGATGATAAAGGCTGGTTGCGCGCGCCGGCTCGATAATGAAACGTCCATCGGCGCCGAGTTGATCGAACCAGATTCCTGGTACGGGTGTGGCGAGAAACCCCCGCAGCCCCCGGATGGCCGCGGCGATGCGCCCGTCGTCGCGACGAAATTCGACGGTATAGGCGCGAATGCGCTCGGCCTGGGCCCATAGCCGCGCCACCGGGTCGTGCAGGCTGCCGTCGGCGAATATGGCATTGATGGCTACACCGCGGCGGAGATCAAGCCCATGAGCGTCGGCGAAGGCGACAAGACGCGAGACCGCGGTGGGAGTCGGCCGGCCAACGAGCTTTGCCCAGCGGTCGAGCAGGAAGGCCCATTCGTAGTGATGGCCGGGTTCGCAAACGCGACCGGCGATGCCGGACGCCGGTGACCAGTCGGCGGTAAAAAATTCGCGCAACGCTCCGGTCGCCGGATCAATGAAAGTTTCGAGACAAAGCGCGGCAATGCCGTCGGCCATGCGGCGCCAAGCCGGGTCGGCATCGATCGGCATCCAGGCGAGCGCCGATTCAAAGAGATGCATGTGCGGATTCACGCGCCGCGGCAGACGCCCTTCACGATCCTCGATGAAGCCGCCGCGCCCGTCGGCAAAGTCGCGTTCGAGCGCGGTGCGGAGCGCGACCGCGCTCCCTCTCCATCCGCCGGCTTCGCCGAAGGCACGGTGGCCGCTCGCCAAGGCGAGCAGCGCGAATCCCTGATCGTAAAGATCGAAGCCGGCATCGAGAGCCGTGCCGTCGACGTCGACCAGCGACCGCGCCGTCGCGTCGGCGGCGACAAAATGCCGGCGGAAATAGTCGAGCGCATGGAGCGCCGCCTCGCGCCATGGGCCGTTCCAGCCGAGCCGTCCGGCCTCACAATACGAGAACGCCTGGCGCGTGATGGTGCGCGCCCGGTGCGGTCGCGCTACCGGGCTGCCGTCAAGCGCGAGGGCTTCGTGGAAACCACCCGCGACACGATCGGCGCCGACCTCCCACCACAGCGGCAGCGCGACATCGAAGAGCCAGTGCCGCAGGGCCAACGCCTCGCCGTCGAGATCGCTCATGCGGCGGCCTCCCTGCCGGCACCCACCGCATCTATCCTTGTGCTTGGTTCGATCATCACGGGCGAGCGATGAAGATTTTCGGCGCTGCTTGCTGAGCCGCGATCATATCGCAGAAGCCTCCGACAGAAACAGCGCTCGGGCGCGTCGCATTCGCTGTTTTGCTGTTCATCGTGGCGCCTGTCGTTGCCGCCATTGGCGAATTTTACGACGAGCCGAAGCTCGCGGTGCTGGTGCTGCTCGGTGGCCTATGCTACGCAGCGCCCATTCTCGCGCTGTCCGGTCGACGGTGGCCTCCGCTCGTGCGCAAACGCCCGCAAATTGCAGCGCCCGGCGAGGCGTTCATGGGCAAATCCACGCCGGCCGCCGGGCCGGACCCGGTTTGAGTTGGAGCGGAGTTGTTCATGCGCGTGGTCATGATTGGTGCCGGATATGTCGGGCTCGTTTCCGCGGCTTGTTTTGCTGAGTTCGGCCATCGTGTGACCTGCATCGACAAGGACGCCGAGAGGGTGGCGGCGCTCAATCGCGGCGAGATACCGATCTTCGAGCCCGGCCTCGCCGATCTTGTCGAGGTCAATGTCCGTCAAGGTCGACTCGAATTTGCGATGGAGATGGCGGTCGTGGGCGAGGCCGAAGCCATATTCATTGCGGTGGGTACCCCGGCGCGCCGTGGCGACGGCCACGCCGATTTGAGTTTCGTCTACGCCGCCGCACGCGAGATCGCGCCGCGACTGTCCGGCACCGCGGTGGTGATCACAAAATCGACGGTTCCGGTCGGCACCGGCGATGAGATCGAACGCATCCTGCGCGCGCAACGTCCCGACGCCGATTTGCCGGTTGTGTCCAACCCGGAATTTTTGCGGGAGGGTGCCGCCATACAGGATTTCAAGCACCCCGACCGCATCGTGGTCGGCACCGATGATGCGCGCGCCCGTGCCGTGCTCGCCGATATCTATCGTCCGCTCTACCTCAATGCCGCTCCGATCGTGTATGTCAGCCGCCGAACCGCCGAGCTGATCAAATACGCATCGAACGCCTTCCTCGCCACCAAGATCACCTTCATCAACGAGATCGCCGATCTGTGCGAGCGCGTTGGCGCCGACGTACAGGACGTGGCGCGCGGCATGGGCCTCGACAACCGCATCGGTGCGAAATTCCTCCATGCCGGTCCGGGCTTCGGCGGCTCATGCCTGCCGAAGGACGCCGCCGCGCTGATCAGATCCGCCCATGATCACGGCGCGCAATTGCGCGTCGTCGAAACGGTTGTCGCCGTGAACGAGCAGCGCAAACGCGCCATGGCGCGCAAGGTGATGGCCGCGCTCGACGGTTCGATCCGGGGCAAGACGATCGCGGTGCTGGGGCTCACTTTCAAGCCTAACACCGACGATATGCGCGATTCGCCGGCGGTCCCACTGATCACCGCGCTCCATGACCTGGGCGCCAAGATTCGCACCTACGATCCGGCCGGCATGGAACAGGCCAAGCCGCATCTGCCCGACGTGATCTACTGCACCAGCGCCTATGCCGCCGCCGAGGGTGCCGAGGCCGTGGTGATCGCGACCGAATGGGAGCAGTTCCGCGCGCTCGATCTCGATCGACTCCGAAGCGTGATGACGCGGTCGGTGATTGTCGATCTGCATAACGTCTATCGTGCAGAGGAGGCGCAGCGGGCAAGCTTCCGCTATCTCGGCATCGGCCGGACCGGCGTCGAATGAGGTGCGGACAGTGCTGGTGGTCCCGTCGCCCGTGAACAACATGCGCTCCGACGTCACCGCAAATCCGCCGGGTCATTCCTTGCGAGACAGCTCGCGTTGATCAAATCAATTCCGATAAAGCTCCCAGGTCTTGTCCAGCATGCGGGCGAGTCCGAACCGCTGCTCAACAAATGCAGGGCCGTGCGTCTTGACCCGCGCTTGCCAGGAAGGATCGTCGAGAACGGCCGTCACCTGCCGGGCCAATTCGTTTGCGTTGGCGCCGGCAATCACCCGACCCGTCAGGTCGTCCGCAACAGCCTCGCGCACGTTCGCGTGCAAGCCGGTTCTGCGGCGGAATGATTGTCGAGGTCGTCGGCGTTCATCTCGCCCACCCCTGTTGGCCGCGCACGCAGGCGCGCCATATCCGTTGGCTCATGGATTACGGCCGAAGGCGGTCCGGCGCGCTGATCGTGGTCGGCGATTTCAACCTGACGCCGTTCTCCGCCAAGCTCACCAAGTTCGCGTTCGCCCGGGCGAGATTGCATCACATGCGGTAATAATCGCGATACCAGCGCACGAAGCGTTCGACTCCGTCCTCCAAGGATGTGCGCGGCATGAAGCCGACATCGCGGGCGAGATCGTCGACATCGGCATAGGTCGCCGGAACATCGCCCGGTTGCATGGGCAGGAAATTCTTGATCGCCTTGCGGCCGAGGCAGTTTTCCAGGATCTCGATCAGGTGCAGGAGCTTCTCCGGGCGGTGGTTGCCGATGTTGTACAGCCGATAAGGAGCCGCGCTCGATCCCGGGTCGGGAGCGTCACTGTTCCATGTCGGGTTGGGCGCGGCGACCCGTTCGAGCAGCCGCGCCACGGCTTCGACGGTATCGTCGATATAAGTGAAGTCGCGCTCCATATGGCCGTGGTTGAAGATCAGGATCGGCTTGTCGGCCAGGATCGCGCGCGTGAAAATGAACATGGCCATGTCCGGCCGTCCCCAGGGTCCATAGACGGTAAAGAACCGCACACCGGTGGTGGGAAGGCGGAACAGATGGCTATAGCTGTGTGCAAAGAGTTCGTTCGCCTTCTTGCTTGCGCCGTAGAGGCTCAGCGGATGATCGACGTTCTGATGCACTGAGAACGGCATCTTCGTGCCCGCGCCGTAGACCGAGCTCGACGACGCATAAACCAGGTGGCGGACATCATGGTGCCGGCAGGCCTCCAGGATGTTGACGAAGCCTGCGATGTTGCTGCGGACATAGGCCTGCGGATTGGTGAGCGAATAACGCACGCCGGCCTGAGCGGCGAGGTTGACTACGACGTCAAACGAAGCCTCCGCGAACAATGCGTTGATTGCGTTCTGATCGGCGAGATCAAGCCGGACGAACCTGAAGTCGGCAAAATTCTGCAGCATTTGCAGACGCGCCTCTTTCAGGGAAACATCGTAATAGTCGTTGAGGTTGTCGAGACCGACGACGCGCTCGCCCTGCTGCAAAAGCTTCCGCGCCAAATGGAAACCGATGAACCCGGCTGCTCCGGTCACAAGGATCGTCATGGTCGGCGTCTCAAAAAGGCGGCCCGCGTCGGTTTTGCCCGACGAATCAAAGACGCCACAGCTCGATCCCCGGCGGACAGTTGCTCCTGTCCAGTTTTGCCTTGACGTCGAGAACGGCGCCGGCGCCATTTTGCAGAAGATTGGTGATCAGCGGCCAGCCTTCGTCGACGAAGGATTGGTGAGGAACAGCAAAAATTACCGCTTGCGCCGGCTGCAGCGCACGGCGCGGCAACAGTTCGATCCCGTGTTCGGCCTGGGCTTGCTCGCGATCGGCCACCGGATCGTGCACCTGCACCGGAATACCGAAACTCCGCAGTTCGCGGATAATTTCGGCCACCCTGGTGTTGCGGATGTCGGGGACGTTCTCCTTGAACGCCAGCCCGAGGATCGTGACCCGGGTATTCTCGTCGTTCCGCCTCCCATTGTTCCTGATCAGCATGCGGATGCACTGGTGCGCCACGCGGGTGCCCGTCGAGTCGTTCATGTGGCGGCCGGCAAGAATGACCTGCGGATGATAGCCGCAGCGTTCTGCCCGATGAGTGAGATAATAAGGGTCGACCCCGATGCAGTGGCCGCCAACCAGGCCCGGCGTGAACCTGAGAAAATTCCACTTGGTTGCCGCCGCCTCCAGCACGTCGCTGGTATCGATGCCAAGCTCGTGGAAGATGGCCGACAGCTCGTTCATCAGGGCGATGTTGAGATCGCGCTGAGTGTTTTCGATGACTTTGGCGGCCTCCGCCGTCTCGATGTTGGCGGCGCGGTAGACGCCCGCGGTGACCACTGAACCATAGACTTTAGCCACCACATCAAGTGTCGTTTCATCTTGCGCGGCAACAACTTTCCGAATCGTTTCGAACCGATGCTGCGCGTCACCCGGATTGATGCGCTCGGGCGAATAGCCGACGGTAAAATCAGAGCCGCAGGCAAGTCCCGAGGCTCGTTCGAGGACTGGGACACATTCCTCTTGGGTTGCACCCGGATACACCGTCGATTCGTAGACGACGATGTCTCCCCGCTTGAGCGCCGTGCCGACCGTTTGCGAGGCGGAAAGCAGGGCGCGAAGATCGGGACGGCGCGCCTCGTCTATCGGCGTCGGCACGGTCACAATGAAGAAGTCGGCCGCCCGCAGGTCGCCCGGATCATCGGTGATGTGGAGTTCCGAACGTCGAAGGTCGTCTGCGGCAACCTCACGGGTGCGGTCATGGCCGCTCCGCAATTCCCGGACGCGGCGGGAATTGATGTCGAACGCCACGACGGGGTGGCCGCGGCGGGAAAATGCGGTTGCAACCGGCAATCCAACATAGCCCAATCCAATGACCGCAATCTTTCGATCATAGGTCATAGTTGCAACTATACGATCAATACGCCCGATCAACTGCGAATCTATATACCTGCCTTCAGGCGTTCGTGCGTTGCGTGGTCGCTATCGGCGCGTGTCTCGGAATAAATATGGTATTCTCCGTCACGGTCTTTGAAGGCGTTTTGAAAATTCCAAGGACTCCAAATTGGCGGATCTTTCCTGCTTCCGGCGGCGCTCATTTTGTCGCGAATCATTCTCCTGCCGTCATCATGCATACCCAGTCCCCCTGGTTGGCATGGATAGTCTAGCGTGGGATGCGAGTTTCTGCAAACTTAAGACGGATCGACCGCGCTTCCATAAGGCTTGCGGTGGTAGTGGTACAGTTTGAACCTACCGCGTGCGGATTATGGCGATCTCACCGCGAACTTGGTCTAGCATTTTGGCGTAAAGCTTCTGTCCCTCTTCGTCGATAACATCGCGCATTCCAGGGTGTTCAGCGATCAGTGGCTGCTCAATGAAGCCGAGAAAATCGCAACGCGTCAAAACCGCGCGTGCGGCCGTATCCAAGTCCACGGATTTGGGGGCAACAGCTATTTCCTCTCGCACAAGGCAATCGTTCATGGTTTTACGCGCGGTGTCTTGCTGCGCTTTGTCAGCTTGCGAGTGCGAAGCACACCCAGCGAGTGCGAGGATTAACAAATATACGGTGGCTTGGCGCACATTCAGCCTCCAAGTTAACTGAGTCCCTTCTAAGCGGCAGCGGACACCCGTATTGCTTCCCAGTCTTCGAGTACCTTTACCATATCGACCATTTCCCAAAGCTTCGACGTGACACCCGCCGCCATCGCTGGCGTAATCTTCAAGGTTTGATGGATGCGAACGAAATTGTAGTGCATGAAATAGATTGCCATCATATGCGCGTGGTTTTCTGCCTTCTTTGAGAATGCATTGGTGAGCCGCGTCATGCGACGATTGCCCATCCTGATATTCAGATTTTGTCGTTCCGCGTAGCTGGTCGAAACGTGCTTGGGATCGGGATTGCCTTCGACGCGATGTTTTACCGCACCGATGCATTCTGTCGGGCTATAACGTCCTTGACCTTCCGGAGCGGGCCCGTACACCTTGACCAGCATCGCATAGTCAATATCCGAGCCGAACGCGCCCTCGACCGCTTCAAGATAAGCTTTGTGACCGTCGCTCGTTAGCTGCACGCGGTTAGCGAGTCGCTTGGCGAGATCATCCATGAAAATCATTGCCGCATTGCTGTCGCGGCCTCCAACATACCAAGAGACAGCGAGCTTGCTTTGGGCGTCTAGTCCAACCCACGTCCAAATGTCGCCTGCGCCTTTCGGGGCGGCTTTCACGGTTGGCACGTTCTTTTGTTTTGCGTAGCAAAACGCCCACGCCTCATCAACTTGGATGCGTTTGCACCGCAGGTTTATGAGCGTGCGGTCTTGGTATTCGGAAAATGCCTGTCCGGCATCCTCTAAAAGTTTTTGCAGCGTGGTCCGGCTAATGCCGGTCAACCGAGTGATGGCCCGCAGGGAGATGCCCTCAGCCATCATTTGAAGGACTTGGACACGCTTTACGGACGGAAGCTTGTTCATAGGCATGATAATATACACTCATGCAAGAGCGGTCAAGCATAACATGATAGTTTAGACGTGCTTCCCGGTTTCGATCCGATCATTGGCGTAACCGGGATACACACTTGCGTAACCGGGATACGCGTACTATGTTGTTGGAGCAAAACGGAGTCCACCATGAAAGCCGCACGCAACCGGGTCGAAAAGTATCGGAAGGAAGGTGGGGCAGCCGGTCTCATTCGGGTGGAGGTGCTTATCCCGCCCATGGCCCGTGGTGAGATCGTGGCCCATGCTTCGCGCCTCCGCGCAGCACATCGCAACGACAAAGAGCTGTGGTCCCTCTACGACAACACACTCCGGTCCTACGGCCCGCGCATCCTTGATAACGTTGATCTCGACCGGCTCCCCGATCAAAGATCGCGTGCCGCTGTGGTTGCCCGCGCGATAATTGATCGTGGCGATGCCCGTGCATTTGCCATAGGCCGGGAAATGCTCGACCGCGTAGCAGCAGTTCCAGTGTAAGATGGCTTTAACGAATCTCCAAAGCGGAATCCTTCGCACACTCGCCAAGAATCGCTCGGAAACGAGCTACTTGGCGGGAGGGCTGATGCTCAATAAAAACTGGCACAGGCGTTCCGATGACATCGACATCTTCCATGACACCGACGAGGAAGTAACAGGGACTGCAAAAGCCGACCTCGCTACACTGAAGTCCGCAAGCTACAAGGCCGAAACGGATTTCATCACTTACGGCGCCGTAGAAGCTACCGTTTCCGACGGAAGCTCATCAACGATTATACAATGGGCCGCTGACACAAAGCGCCGCTTCTTTCCCCTTGTGAAGGATGAAGAATGGGGTTCTCGTCTTCATCAGGCAGACCTTGCAGTCAATAAGGTACTGGCCGCTGCTGGACGCTCTAAAGCCCGCGATATAGCCGATCTGGTCGCCATCGGAGCTAATTATTGCCCACTTGGTCCGCTAATCTTAGCCGCCGCCGGCAAACCACCGAACTTTTCGCCACGGAGGACAATCGACGAGATACGTCGCCATGCGTTCTCAATTCCTGCAGAAGAATTCACAGCAGTGAAGGGACTGCCTTCTAATTGGTCGCCCGAGTTCATACGCGACGAAACAAACCGACTCCTCAATTCCGCGGACCAATACATCATGAATGTTTCTATAGACCTTGTTGGTGTTCTTGTGGTGGACAAAAAGGGCGTTCCAACAGAGCAATCAGATGCCAACCGCAATGATGTCAAACTAAGGAAAGCGACAGAAGAACCCGAGGTAATGCCCGATCCCGTGGAATTCAACGCGGTAGGCTGGGACCCCTCTCATCCCTGAGTACATCCGCCACGCGACCCTATGCCGCTTGAAGGCGCGCCAATTCGGTCTCGAATTCGAACCGCAATCGCGCCCCGTCCTCGTGCGGCAGCCTATTTTGCCCACTTCATAATTCCGTTTATTTGCTCCAGCGGGCCTTGGCCGCCTTACGGGCTATATCGGCACGCTGTGCCGCTGACATTTTGTCAGCTCTCGCCCTGCCGCCCTTCAAGCCGCCTTTACGGCCCAAGGCGACGGCAGCTTGATCCTTGTTAAAGTCCTTAGAGGGAAGCGGCGCACGATCTTCAACTTGGCCGGTCAAAATATCGCCGATCAGCTTGCTTAGCTGTACGGGATCGCGGGGGCGGGGAAGGCGCTTTGCTGTCATCGTGGCAGTATGCCATCGGGCAACATAGGACGCCACCGGGCAGAATTTCAAACTGTACCACTACCCTTGCGGTTTGTCGGTTGAGCCTGGGCCGATCACACGATATAAAGCGCATTCTCATTGTCCGACAACTCCGGATGGACGGACAGGGGCAAGATACCTGCAGATGGCGCCTTGGCTTGGCCGACGTAAGAATCGGCCAAAGATGGAACACCGCCCTTATGCCGCTCGTCGCCCTTGAGATTTTGCCGCAGCCCCACGAATGGCGAGCGTATGGCGGAACGTGGCGGGGCAACGTTTTCGAGGTCGATCCCGCACTCGTCGCGATCGATTTCAACGAGCCGCTGCTGGTATCACCTGATTTTGCTCTCAAGGCTGGCCAGTTCATGACCTTTACATTCTCGGCGTATTTCGGCGGCGGCGCTGCTTATTGCCTGCACATCGTCGAGGGTTCCCGCAACCGCCGCGTCCATAGCCGTCTGTTCGAGGCCATGGACGGCGACGCCCGACTGTCGCTTGCCTTCCGCGCCAGAAAGTCGGGCTCTTACCGGCTGGTTCTGGAGCACTACGGACGTCCGAGGCGGAGCAAGCCGACCATCACGGCGCCGTCGGTCTCGGTGCAGGCCGTCGGCGCCGGCGCCGTCCGCAAGGGCCGGCTTGCCGAACTCAGCGTGGTCGCGGAGGAAAGCGATGACGCTCGCTATCTGCCACATTGGAACCCGATCCAGCGCCTCATTCACCGTCGCTGCCGTGCGTCGCGGGCGTTCAACAATATCGTGGCGGCCATCGAGATGCGGCTTGGTCGCGAAGAGCTTCTCAGCCTCCCGCAGTACATGGGCCTTTGCCCGACGGGACAGTGCAATGCGCTGTGCGATTTCTGCTCGGTCACCATCAACCGCACCGGAATCATCAAGAAGCAATTGCCGTATGACCGCTTGGAAAACTTTTTGGCGCCGGTTACGAATACCATACAAATGTATGGGATCGAGGGCAACGGCGAGCCGACGCTGTACACGCGTTTCCCCGAGTTGGTCGAAAGGCTCACGCGCGGGGGCGCCAGGGCCTATCTCATCACCAACGGCTCCCGGCTGCAGGTCGGCGACGTGCCGCTGCTGCTGACGCTCGCCTCGGTCAGTTTTTCTCTCAACGCCGCCACGGCCGAGACGCATCGTTTGATCATGAAGCTGAAAAACTTTGAGGAGATCGGCGAAATCATCCGCGCGCTCGCCCGCGACCGTGGCCGCCCGGATGCTGCTTTGGATAAGGTACCGAGCATCTATGTCTCCTTCGTCGTGACCAACGATAATGTCCACGAAGTACAAGACTTCCTGCGTTTTGCTGACCAGGACCTCGGGGTCGATGTCGTTCTCGTGCGGCCGTTGGCCGAGCTTGGCAACGATTTGGGAACGGTCGAGGACGTGCGTCATATCGTGCCATATGAAAGCGACGTCAGGGACATGACCGAGGCGGTGCGCGAATACATGCACGACGTTCCCGGAAACGCCGAAATTCGCATCGCACCCGAGACGTTTCGCTCCGTCCGTCCCGATCCGGTGGGACATGTCGTCATGCCGCGCGGCTTCGAGGGGCGGCTCCTCGCCCCGCGTCGCGACGATTGGGAGGCGCTGCATCCGGGCGTCGTCGCTGTCTGGCATCTCAACAGCGCGTGCCTCGTATTTCCGGCCGTCGATGGCGAACTCCTGCGCTCGCAGCCCGTTCCTGTCGAGCCGGAACGCGAGCTGCAATTCAAGGCCCAAATCGCCGTATCGGGAGAGCCGGTGCGGCTGCTGATCGAAGATGGCGAGCACATGATTGTAGCGGAAGCCGTGCTCGCCGATACCGGCGGCCGGACCATTCCCCTCGAGCTGAAAATTCAGACCCGCCGCGCGAGCGCGCTCTCGTTCGTGCTTGCAGGTCACGGCCGTGCCGCGCGGTTGGATATCGATTTCGAGCGCCTGCGCACGCCGGCGCCTTACGTGAGCAGGGAATTTTGCATCCCGCCCAGCAGGCGATGGGAGGTCTGCGTTCCGGGCGCGGACGTGGAGTGGAGCGACGACGTCCTGCGGCTGCGATCGGCCACGGGCGGAGGGCCCTACCTGCTGAAAAGCTACAGCGTGCCTTGCGCCCGCGACAGCACGATCGAGCTTCCGGTCGAGGTGGACGTGCGCGAAGGGATGATCGACATCGGAGTTCTCGACCAGGCGGGCGCGTATTTGCAGACTTTCCAATTCGCGTCCGGCCATGCCGCTTCCCGCGTGTTCTTCAATACCGGCGGCAATGACGGCGTACAGTTGGTCCTTTCCGCCCCCCCAAATCAGCCGCTCGATGCGGCCATCCGCTGGCTCAAGCCCCGGCTGATCGTGGAGGGCGACGAAGAGCTTCCGATCCGGCTGCCGAATGCGCCGGAATGGGCGGCCTGTGTGCCGGATTTGCAGATCGATCGACGCGCGGATGGCGTATCTCTGTCGTGGCAAGGCGAGGGCAGTCCGTACCTGCTCAAGAGCAACAAGGTCCGTTGCCGTCCTGGTCGCGCGACCAACGCGCATGTCCTCGTTCGAGTGGAGGCCGGCCGTTTATGCCTCGGCGTTCTGGACGGCACCGGCGCGAGGTGGTTGAGAACCGAAACAGTGCGCGAGGGCACGCATCAGGTCCAACTCGACTTCGACGCCGACGGGAGTGACGGGGTGTTCTTCGTGTTATCCGCGGTCGAAGGCGTCCCGGTGACGGCAAGCATCGACCTCTCGAATAACGGCCTTCTGCGGGGCGTCCCGGACGCGAAATCGGGCGATCGAGAGTCCCTGCCGGTTCTCGCGCTGGCGGAGGCTGCGGTGCGAAGCGCATCCGATGCGCCGGTAAGGACGATCGATAGGCGGCCGCCCACGGCCCCGGTGTCGCTCGCGGTTCCGCCCCGAAGGGAAGAGGCGAGCCCGCAGCTTCGGAATGGTCCCGCCGAAGGAGACGCGGCGATCAAGACGCCGCCTGGATTCCCGTTGGCACCCGAAGTTCCCTTCTCTCCCGGCGGGCCGGACGGTGCACCGGAACGGATGCCGGCTGCCGCCGCGCAAACCTTCATGAACGACTTGGTCGATGCCTCTCCGCTTCGAGCGGTCGAGCCAAGTCGCGGCTCCGCCGCGCGCGATCGAGGGCCGCAGCCGGCCCGCAAAGGGTCGGAGCGCGCGTTTCCCGCCGTGAAGCGCCCGGCAACCCGCACGCGCTATTATTGTCAAAAGCCATGGACCGATCTCCATAATTTCACCGTTGACGGCCGCATGGATGTGTGCTGCATCGCCACGGGCGCAAGCCAGGAACGGTATCAGGTTGGAAATCTCACGCGGCAGACCTTTCAGGAAATCTGGAATGGGCCGGTCATGCGCGAGTTCCGGCGCACGGTAAATAGCGACAATAAGCTTCCGCCTTGCGCGCGCTGCCCGATGAGCTATGCGTACCAGGGATTCTGGTTCGATCCGTCCAACACGCGCGACGAGGTGTCGGTTCTAGTGACGGCGATACTAAAAAAATTGCGAATGCTCTGGCTCGCAGGGCCCGCAGCGAAGTTGTGCGATCTTTTGCTTGACCATGTCGTCTTCAGAGGGTTCAACCGGGAAACGCGTTGGATGAGCTAATATCTAGCATCCGGCGAAGCGTGAGGCGGAGACTGTCGTCCGAGGCGGCGTTAAACGATCTTTCCTCGCAGGCTGGGGGAGCTGGTGGTGAGTGCGGACAATCATGCCAGACGCGTGTTGGTCGTCGTGGGTACTAGGCCGGAAGCCATCAAGATGGCGCCGGTCGTCCACAGCCTGACCGGCTGCGATGGGATCGAGCTTCGTCTATGCGTGACGGCGCAACATCGCTCCATGCTGGACGAAGTGCTGCGCGTGTTTGATCTGAGACCGGATTACGATCTGGCAATCATGCGGCCCGGGCAGACCATTTCCGGCGTTGCCGGCATGGTGCTTCGCGAGCTCGATCCCATTCTTGAGGAATGGCGTCCCGATTGGCTATTGGTCCAGGGCGACACCACGACGACGATGGCCGCCTCGCTGGCGGCATTTCATCGCCGCATCGCGGTGGGCCATGTCGAAGCCGGACTGCGCACGCACGATGTGATGAATCCGTGGCCCGAGGAGGCCAACCGCCGCATCACCAGCATCGTCACGAAGCGCCACTATTGTCCGACCGAGCGCGCCCGGCAAAGCCTGCTCGACGAGGCCGTCCCCGACGACGCAATCATCGTCACCGGCAACACCGTTGTCGACGCATTGAACATGGCCGTGGCGACGCTCGAACGTTCGCCCGGCATTCGCGATGAGCTGAGCCATCGGTTCAACGGATTCGGCGATAATCGACGCGTGATCTTGGTTACCGGTCATCGGCGGGAAAGTTTTGGCGAAGGATTTCGGCAGATCTGTTGCGCCCTGGCCAAACTCGCCGAGCGCGAGGATGTTCAAATCGTTTATCCGGTTCATCTCAACCCCAATGTTCAGGCGCCGGTCTTCGAGACGCTCGGCAACCGGGAGAGGATCAAACTGATCGAGCCGGTGGATTATCTCGCCTTCGTGTGGCTGATGCAGCGCAGCTTCTTTATTCTGACCGACTCCGGCGGCGTGCAGGAGGAAGCGCCGGCCCTCGGAAAGCCGGTGCTGGTCATGCGCGACGCCACCGAGCGGCCCGAGGCGATCGAGGCAGGAAGCGCGCGTCTCGTCGGAACGAAGGTCGAAAGAATCGTAGCTGAATGCGAAGCGCTGCTCGACCAGCCGCATCATCACAGAGCCATGAGCGCCGTCCGCAATCCATTCGGAGACGGACTCGCGGCGCGCCGCATCGCACGAGACTTGATGAATGAGTGCCGCGTTTGAGAAAGTTGCGATTATCGGGCTTGGCTATGTCGGCCTGCCCACGGCCGCCACGATTGCCGCCCGCGGCATCCAGGTGCTTGGCGTCGATGTGCGCGAGGATGTGGTCGGGCGCGTCAATGACGGCGGCACCCACATCATCGAACCCGATCTCGACATCATCGTGCACAGCGTTGTGAGCACCGGCAAGTTGCGCGCGATCGCGACGCCGGAGCCCGCCGACGCGTTCGTGGTTGCCGTGCCGACGCCGGCCTCGCGCGAGCATAAGCCCGACATGCGCGCGGTCGAACAGGCGCTTACCGCCGTCGCGCCGGTCCTCGCCCGGGGAAACCTGGTCATTATCGAATCGACGTCGCCGGTGGGCACGACCCGTCAGGCCGCCGAGCAATTACGCGGGTTGCGACCGGATCTCAGCTTTCCGGATTTGGCTCCGGAACGCGCCGACGTGATGATGGCCTATTGCCCGGAGCGAATTCTGCCGGGCAATACATTGCGCGAGCTGACCGACAATGACCGGCTTGTGGGCGGGCTTGACCAGCGCAGCGCGGAGCGCGCCGAAGCGCTGTATGCGACCTTCGTCAAGGGCACCATTCACCGCACGGATGCGGCGACAGCCGAATTGGTCAAGTTGACCGAGAATGCCTTCCGGGACGTGAACATCGCCTTCGCCAACGAGCTGTCGCTGATCTGCGAGGCGTCCGGCATCGACGTTTGGCAGGTCATTCGCCTCGCCAACATGCACCCCCGGGTCAATATTCTCGACCCGGGACCGGGAGTCGGCGGCCATTGCATTCCGGTTGATCCGTGGTTCATCGTCGACCAGCAGCCAAAGCTTGCGCGGTTGATCCGTACGGCTCGAGAGGTCAATCGTACAAAACAAGAGCATGTCGCCGACCGCATTCAGCGTACAGCGAGCCGGTTTCGCGACCCGCGGATCGCCCTTCTTGGTCTCACCTATAAACCCAACGTGGACGACCTTCGCGAAAGTCCGGCAGTCGCGGTGGCGGAGAAACTCATTGCGGCGAAAGCCGGGCAGCTGTTCCTAGTCGAACCCCATTTGTCCGGTCTGCCGAGTCGTTTCAACGGCAAGCCGGGGGTGCACTGGTCCGATCTCGGCGAGGCGATCATGGAAGCCGATATCGTCGCTCTGCTCGTCGCACACGATCAGTTCAGGAAAATCGATCGCCGCCTGTTGACCGAGAAAATTCTGATCGACACGATCGGCTTGTTGCGATGAACGAGGTGCCGACGGACGAACGACAGGCATGAGGCAAGTTCTATTCAGCAGCACGAAAGCGCTGGTGGCCCGTATGCCCAGACCGAGCGTCGAGGCCGGTGCGGTCCTGGTTCGCACGCACTACTCGCTCATCAGTACGGGCACCGAGATTGCTTCGCTGAAGCCGCTGAGCGCCGGAGCCGCCGGCGCGACCGCTGCCGAGCGCGTCGGCGATCTTTCCGGGCGGGCCAGAGTGTACCTGGGCAAGGCCCTCGCCGACCCGCGGCGCGCGATTGATCGCGCCATGGGCCTCGCCGGCACCGTGTTGCGCCGGCGCTTGGCGGACGCAATTCCGCGGCCGGATTTGCCGCCGGTCCCGGTCGGTTCGATCAAATGGACGCGGCAGTCTGCCGGCACCTGCGAGGTCTCCGGCGGCGGGCTCACGCTCGTCTCCGCCGGCGATCCCGGGCATTATCAGGCCGCATCCCAGCCGATTGAGGTCGCACCCGGCTATCTTCTCGAGATACGCCTCAAAGGACGCGTCGATAAGGGCGCCTTCATGCTCGGCCTCCTGAATGACGACAAATCGCGCTGGCTCGGCATGGTGCCAATCTCGGAAGGCCCGCTCGACGAAGTGCTGCATTTGGACCCCGGGCAGGCGAAAGAAGTGACGCTGATGCTGACGAATCCGGCCGCCGCGGGCGAGAACCGCATGGCGCTCGAGCGATCGGATGTGGTCATGGTCCCGCCGGTGAGCGCGGGCGTGCCGGTGACGGAGATGACCGATCAAGGCTGGAATGTCGGTTATTCGATCGCCGGCGAGGTCGTTGAGGTGGGTGCCGGCGTGACGGCCTTTGCTGCCGGCGATCGGGTTGCCTGCGCCGGCGCCGGCCAAGCCAACCACGCCGACTATGTTTGCGTAAAGCGCAACTTGGTTTGCCGGGTGCCCGACGGTTGTTCGCTGCGGGAGGCGGCCACGGCGACCGTGGGCGCCATTGCCATGCAGGGGGTGCGCCGTGCCGCCCCGCAGCTCGGCGAGGTGATATGCGTTTTTGGCCTCGGCCTGGTCGGGATGATCACCGTTCAGCTCTTGCGTGCAGCCGGCTGCCGGATCATCGGCGTCGATCTCGACGCCGAGCGCTGCCGGCGCGCCGTTGCCAGCGGTGCCGCCGCGGCGGAGACCGAGATCGATCGCGTGCAGCTTCTCTTGCGTGAATTTACCGGCGGTCATGGCGTTGATGCGACCATCCTTACCGCGGCGACCAAATCCAATGGGCCGATCAACACGGCGATGGAGCTGACGCGCCGACACGGCCGGGTCGTGATCGTCGGCGATGTCGGCCTCAAGGTCGAACGCGCCGCCTTCTATCGCAAGGAAATCGACCTGCTCATGAGCACGTCGTACGGCCCCGGCCGCTATGACCGTGATTACGAAGATTACGGGCGTGATTATCCCTATGGTTTTGTGCGCTGGACCGCCAACCGCAACATGCAATCCTATATGGAGCTAATCGCGGAGAAGCGAATCGACGTCGCTTCGCTTATCGATCGCGTGGTCCCGATCGACGATGCCCCGGCGACCTACGAGGAGTTGGCGTCAGGCGCGCAGACGCCCCCGCTGGCGGTGGTGCTGTCCTACCCGAAACCCGCTCGCGTCCAGCTCGATGCTTTTGATGCGGCGGTGATCCGCTTGCGGGGACATCGCCAGCCGATCCGCGCGCGCATCAATTATGCGCTGGTCGGCGCAGGAGGGTTTGGCACCCAAATGCTCGTGCCGACGATGGAGCGGCGCAAGGATCGATTCTTCCTGCGCGCGGTGGTGAGCCGGGATGCAACGCGCGGCGGCAATTTCGCCCGTTCCAAGCGGGTCGAGCTGCTGTCGTCGAACTATGACGATGTCCTGGCAGATGAGGCCATCGACCTCGTGGTCATCGCCACGCGGCACAACGAACACGCGGCACAGGTGATCAAAGCGCTGCGGGCCGGCAAGCATGTCTTCGTCGAGAAGCCGCTCGCGATCAATTGGGAACAGCTCGACGCCGTGCGCCGCGAAGTCGAAACGCGCGGCGACTCTGCGCGGCTGATGGTCGGATTTAATCGGCGGTTCGCGCCGGCCTTGCAGCGCTTGCGTCAGGAACTCGGAGAGCAACGCACGCCGCTTGTGGTCAATTATCGCATTCATGCCGGCTATCTCCCGCTGGATCATTGGGTGCACGGGGCGGAGGGCGGCGGCCGCAACATCGGCGAAGCCTGCCACATGTACGACGTCTTCAGTTTCCTCGCCGGCGCTCCGGTTTGCTTCATCGATGCCAGGGCTATTGATCCCGGCGATCGCGCTTATGCGCGCAACGATAATTTCTGCGCAACGATCGGCTACGAGGACGGCAGCCTCTGCACCCTGACCTATACGGCCTTGGGACCGAAAGCCGGCCTGGCAAAGGAGCGCATCGAGGTCTTCGCCAACGGCGAGGCGTGGATCGTCGACGATTTCGCCAGCCTCACCCGGACGAGCGATGGCGCCGTGCTGTGGTCGGCGCCTGCCGCCGACAAGGGTCATTTCGAAGAGTTGTCCCGTTTCGGCGACGCGATTGCGGAAGGCAAGCCTGCGCCCGTTCCCGCAGAAGAGCTCTTGCAAACCACGGCGGTGGCTTTGCGTGTCGAAGATTTGCTGTTCGGCCGCGCGGCCGAGGAGCCGGATTGATGGACTACCTCTATATCGAGCCGACGCTGCAAAGTTGTGGGATTATCGAGGACGATCGGCCAGCGGAGTTTTCAGAGCGGCATCATTTTCGTCTGCCGGTCGTGACGCTGAAGGCGACGCCTCGGCTCGAAGGCGAGATCGATGCGCACGCCGGCTTCGGCGTGATTGTGGGTTTGAGCGGCGGCCTGCCGAACCGCCGTCAGCTACGCATCGTCCGGCGCGCAATAAACCGCGGGCGGCGCGCCTTTCTCTATTGGCCGGCTGAGAACGCGATCGAGGTTGTCGATCGCCAGCGCCTGGGCAGTCTCTGGCGACACTGGTTGGCGTACAACCTGGGAATTCGCCTGCTGCCGATCCTCGCGCGCGAGAAAGAGCCGCAGCAGCCGACCCCGCCGCCGTCCAGCGAATCGGCGACCGAGAGCGCCGCGTCCTTGCGGCGGCCAGCGCTCAACTTTGTGATCGCCGATTTCGAATGCACAAAGGCCCACATGCTCGGCGGAATCGCCGAAATCCGCAGGCTCGGTGATGCGATCGGCCGAATCGACGGTCAATTATGCAAAGTCGAGTTGGAAACGTGCGACGTTCCGGACAGCGTGCGCGCCGATCTGCGACGAGCCGCCGAGGAGATTGCCGCCGTGCGTAGAAGCATGGAAAGCCTGCAATCACATATGGACGGCGGTGGAATAGCGCTGAACCGCATCGGCGAAAATTTGGATAATTGGATGCGGCTTTGGCAGCCGGCGAGCGGCGTGCGGCTGATTGCAACAGATGAGAGCGCATCGCCCGCCGACGCCTACCGTCGGGAATTGGCGGCCTTTCGCGAGGTTTTGCGTCCTGTTCCGTTCCCGCGTCTCACGCAGACGCCATCGCCCGAGGCGCCGATCCCGGGCACGGGCGTGTACGTGCGAACCGATTATTGGGCGCGGCTCGTCTCCGGCGGAAGCTACGGGCATACCTGCTACGTCGCCAAGGAGTTGAGCGCGGTCACGCAACGGTTCAGGTGCTTGATGGCGAGCCGCTTTGCGCTTCTCGACGAATTGGGCATCGTGCAGGAGGTCATTCGGCAGCCGCTGAAGGACTCCTCGGAAACAGATCTCCTCAGGGCCGACCGGTTCCATTATCAGGCGCTGCGCGACCGCCTGCAGGCTCTGCAACCCACTTATCTGTATGAACGGCTTTGCTTGGGCAATTTCGCGGTGGCGCGCCTCAGCCGGGAACTTAATATTCCGTATATTGTCGAGTACAACGGCTCGGAAATATCGATGCGGCGCAGCTTCGGTTCCGGAGCTTATGCGTACGAAGATTTGTTCCAGCAGGCCGAGGAAGTCGCCTTCAGGCAAGCCACGATCATCACGGTCATTTCCGACCGCGTGCGCGATGACGTGATCGCACGGTGCGCAAATCCGGCGAAGGTTTTTGTCAATCCCAACGGCGTCGATTGCGAGGAATACGTACCGCCCAGTGCCGACGAGCGGCGGGAGATACGGGCTTCCCTGGATTTTGCCGACGAGCCGGTCGTCGGCTTCATCGGTACCTTCGGCGGCTGGCATGGCATCGACGTGCTGGCGGCGGCACTGCCGAAAATCTGCCGAAGCGCGCCCGAAGTGAAGTTCCTTCTCATCGGCGACGGCAATCTGAAATCCACGGTACGCGACGCAATTCGCGAGAATAAGCTCGATGACCGGGTCGTCGACGTCGGCCGTACCGAGCAGCAGGTCGGCGCTCGTCTGCTCAAGGCGGCCGATATCTTCGTGTCACCGCATTCGAGCCATATGGTCGACAGCCCGTTTTTCGGCTCTCCGACCAAGCTGTTCGAATACATGGCGCTCGGCGGAGGGATCGTCGCCAGCGATCTGGAACAGCTCGGGGTCGTCATAACGCCGGCGTTGCGGCCGTCCGACTTCGCATCGGGGTCGGTAAAAGTCCGCGACCAGCGTGGCGTGTTGTGCAGGCCGGGCGACGTTGACGATTTCGTAGCCGGAGTGTTGGCGTTGGTGCGCAACCCCGATGTTACGGCGGCGCTCGGGCGTAACGCGCGTGCAGCGGCGCTCGCGCATTATTCCTGGCGACAACACGTGAGGCGGATCTGGGACCATGTACTTGCTGTCGATCAGCCATCGGATTAGGTTTGATGCGCAGCAAATACAAGCGAGAGAGGGCTGGTCGGTGTCCGCGGCGCTTGAGACTGACGATTTTTACAAGGATGAGGTTCGCCGCCAATGGGACCGGGATCCTTGCGGCTCTCACTACGTCGAGCAAGCCCAGCCGGACACGCTCGAATGGTTTCTTGAGGCCGAACGCTATCGCTATGACGTGTACGCGCCATGGATGCGCGAACTCATGGAGTTTGACCGGCATGCCAGCGAGGTCATTCTTGAAATCGGCGCCGGCATGGGCACCGATCACGCGCAGTTCGCGAAAAACGGGGGCGTCATGCACGACATCGATCTCGCCGCGGGTCATCTGAAGCTGGCGCGGCGCAATTTCGAGCTCCGCGGATTGCACGGCACGTTCCTGCACGGCGACGCCGAAGCGATCCCTTATCCTGACGGCACTTTCGATCTCGTTTACTCCAACGGCGTGATCCACCACACTCCGAATACGGCGTGCGTCGTCGCGGAGATCTACCGGGTGCTCAAGCCCGGTGGCCGCTGCATCATCATGGTCTACGCCGAGAATTCGCTGCACTATTGGCGGAATTTGTTCCGCGATTATGGGATTTCTCGCGGCGAACTCGAAATGGCGTCGATGGGCGAAATCATGTCTCGCTATGCCGAGTTGTCGGAGCATGGGGCGAAACCGCTGGTGAAGGTTTACACCGCACGCCGCCTGAGACATTTGTTCGCACGATTCAAATCGATCCGTATCTACAAGCGACAGCTCATGCGCGAGGAATTGCCGCGACGCTTGCGCTCGCTGCCGCTTGGTTTGGCCGGGCGGATGATGGGCTGGAACCTCATCCTCAAGGCGCAAAAGCCGTGCTAGCTCGGCGAGATTGCCGCCCGCAGGGTTCGGCCGGCGCCGGTCGCGCGGTGCTCACGAGACGCGAGCCGCGCCGAACGTGACCGTCTCCCGTGTCGCCGAAACATTGGTGCAGCGCGCCCGCGAGGCGCTGAGACGCGGACCCAAGGGGGCAGACGCCGCGCCGGACGATTTCGGCCGCGCGCTCGCCAAGGCCGGTCTCGCCTTTCCGCGCTGGCTGCAACGGCGCCGAATCGCCCCGCGTCAATATGTCGAGCTGGCGCTCCCCCATTTGGTTTCGCTGCGCGCCACCGCGCCGAAGGCGGTCGAGGCGACGGTCGCCGCTGCCGCCGGCTTCCTGCAACATCGGTTCGATCTGCTCGGCAGCGGGCCGTATCGTCCCGCCGATCCCGAACGGCCGGCTCGCGACGGCTACGCTCCGATCGACTGGTATCTCGATCCCGTCCGCCAACTGCGCTTTCCGCGCGGCGTGCCTTACAAGGAATGGCGTCTCTATGAGATGCGGCCGGGCCAAGCCGACATCAAATATCCCTGGGAGCTTGCGCGCTCGCAGCACTGGCTGACTATCGCGCAAGCCTGGCAGCTTTCGCGCGACATCCGTTTCGCCCGTGAAATTGCCTTCCAGCTCGACAATTTCATCGAGGCGAATCCGGTCGGCGTCGGCGTCAATTGGACCTGCACCATGGATGTGGCCATCCGCGCCGCCAATTGGTGCCTGGCGCTCGCCCTGCTGCTCGACTGCCCGGCGCTCGACGAGGCGTTTTGGCGGCGGGCTTTCGCCGCGCTCTACGATCATGCGGTCTTTATCTTCACCAATCTCGAGAACAAATATGAGGTCACCAGCAATCATTATCTGAGCAATCTCGTGGGGCTGCAGGTGCTGGCTTCCGAGTTTTCCGATCTCGCAGCCGGTGCGGAATGGAACCGTTGGTCTCGCCAGGCGCTGGAGACAGAGATGACCGTCCAGGTGCACGACGAAGGCACCGACTTCGAATCGTCGGTTCCGTATCACCGCCTGGTCACCGAACTGTTCATGGCTTCGGCGCGGCTGGCGCGGCTTCAGCAACAGCCGCTGAGCGCCGCCTTCGAATCGAAGCTGGCGCGCATGGCGGATTTCTCGCTCGCGGTCGCGCGTCCGGACGGCCGCATGCCGGTCATCGGCGATGCCGATGACGGGCGCTTTCATATCTTCAGCCATTTCGGCGGTTGGGATCGACAGGACGCCCGTCACCTGCTGGCGCCGGCGGCGCTCCTCTTCGGTCGCCGCGAGCTGTTCGCGGCCGCGGGCCCGGGAGCGGCGTGGGAGGCGGCCTGGTGGGGCTTCGATCCGGCGGAGGCGACCTCCGGCGGCGCGCCTTTACCGGAAGCATGCGCGTTGTACCCGGCATTCGGCATTGCCGTGGCGCGCCGTGGCGGGCACTATCTGGCGATAACCAATGGTCCCGTCGGCACTCGCGGCTTCGGCAATCACAAGCACAATGAGCTTCTGAGCTTCGAATACCATTGCGACGGCGTTCCGCTCGTCGTCGATCCCGGCAGCTTCGTCTATACGTCGGACTTTGCCGCTCGCAATCTGTTCCGCGGCACCGCCTACCACAACACGGTCATGGTCGACGGCGTCGAGCAGAACGAATTCAATCCCGAGTGGATTTTCCGGATGTTCGAGAAGGCCGATCCGGAGCACCTGCATTTTGCCAAGGAAGACGAGCTTGTGCGTTACCGCGGCCGCCATAGAGGCTATAATCGGCTGGCGCAGCCGGTGATGCACGAGCGGGAGTTCGTTTTCGACCTGCGGGATGGAAGCTTGCGCATCGAGGACACGCTTGAGGGTGAGGGCATGCACGACATGCGCTGGCATTTCCATTTTGCCCCCGCCGTTTCGGTCATCGCGCAGACGACCGACCGGCTCACGCTGAGAGCGGCCGGTCTGATGAGCCTGGTCCTGTCCTTCGATCCGGACTTGAGCGCGACCGTTGTCGACGCCTGGTATTCGCCCTCATACGGCGTGCGTGTGCCGGTGCGGGCGGTGAATTTGGCTTGCCACACGGTGCTCGCCGGACGTAAGTCGTGGAAATTCTCGGTCGCGGCTTCGAGCGGGAGATGATTGTGGCCGTCGTCGGACCAGCCTTGCATAGTCGGCCGGAGGCCGCCGCCCGCGTGTTCCTGCGTGACCTGTTCCGCCACCGGCTGCTGCTCTCGTCGACCACGCGAATCGAATTGCAGAAGCGATACGCCGGATCTGTGCTTGGTTTCGCCTGGGTCTTTCTCAACCCGCTTCTGTTCCTGGGGGTTTATCTTTTCCTCTATCTCGTCGTGTTCAAGATGCGCCTGCCGGAGATGAGCGAACTCGGCTTCGCCGTGTTCGTGTTCAGCGGGCTCGTCCCCTATATGGGCTTCATGGAAGTAGCGAGCGGCAGCGTCGGGTTGATGAAGGCAAATCTTCACTTCGTGAAGAATCTGCTGTTCCCGATCTCGCTGTTGCCGGTGCGCATGGCCCTGATCGCCCTCGTATCGGAGCTGGTCGGGCTCGCCATGGTCATTGTGCTTTCCGGATTGGACGGCCAATTATCCGCACAACTGGCGCTGCTGCCTGTCGTGGTGCTGTTGCAATTCCTGTTCTTCGTCGGAATTGCATTCCTGTTCTCGGTGTTCGGAATGATGCTTCCGGATTTCGGCTATTTCCTGAACACATTTCTGCTGTTCATTCTTTTTGTCACGCCGATCGGGTTCCAACCCGGTATGGTGCCGTCGCGGTTGAGGCTGGTCGTCATCTTCAATCCCTTCTACTACATGATCGACGCCTTCAGGTCGGCCCTGCAGGCAACCCACGGTGTCCGCTGGGCCGGCATCGGCGTCTTCGCGGCGATGTCGATCATCGTGTTCTATCTTGGCGCCGCATGTTTCCGGCGCTTCCAAACCCATCTGGTCGATTATGAATAAGATCGCCTTTGCCGGCACGGACCATGACTTTGCCGTTCGCGCCAGAAATTTGCGCAAGGTCTACCGTCTGTATCGCAAGCCGTCGCATCGTTTGCGCGATATTCTCGGCCTCCTGCCCAACGATTCGCGCTATTTCAGCGAGCAAGTCGCGCTGCATGATATGACGCTCGACATCCGCCGCGGCGAGAAGGTCGCGATCATCGGCAGAAACGGCGCCGGCAAGAGCACGCTGTTGAGGCTGATCACGCGCGTCGTCCAACCGACCGCCGGCCTTCTGTCGGTGAACGGCGAGACGCAGGCGCTGCTCTCGTTGGGGACGGGTTTCCACCCGGAAATGACTGGTCGGCAGAACGTGCAGGCTTATCTCGCCAATTTCGGCATCTTTGGCGACAAGGCGGCGCGCATGCTCGATGAGATCGTCGATTTTTCCGAGCTCGAAGAATACATCGATCAGCCGACCAAGACCTATTCGACCGGCATGAATGTGCGGCTGATGTTCGCGGCTTCGACTATGTTCTTGCCCGATCTTCTGGTCATCGACGAAGTGCTTGGAGTCGGCGACGCCTACTTCCAGGGCAAAAGCTTCGAGCGCATTCGCGAGATCTGCACCGGCAAAGGCACCACTTTGCTGCTGGTCACCCATGACGTGTATACCGCGAGCAGCCTGTGTGAGCGCATGATCTGGCTCGACCATGGCGCCATTGTCCTCGATGCCGACAGCCCGACCGTGCTGCGGGCTTACGATACCTCGGTCCGCCAGCAAGAAGAGGCGCGCCTGCGCAAAAAAGCGCTGCTCGGCGCGCAGCGGATAACGGAAATGGCGCGACGCAACGACGTGCCGGTGTTGATCGAGTTGCGCAGCCCGGAGAATGCACCGCTGCCATCGCCCGTCGCTATCGCCCGCGTCGCCCTGATCGACGGTGAGCGCGCGTGGCCGGCGGCCGTCGTCGATGAGGCGGGAGCGTCGGCGGCGATGGGCCGGCTGGTGAAGGAAAGCGGATCGTGGGGTGACGTGGTCACCTGGCAGGGCCGGCAAGCCCGGCAGATGAATCACTATGGCTCCGCCATCCACAAGGTTGGAATTTGCTTTTTCTTGCCAGCGGGGCTAGTCGATCGCGCCGATCAAATGCGGCTTGAAGTTGAACTGGGCAGCGACCAAGCCTGCCGGCTCGAGGTTTGGCGCATCGACGCCGATGTGCACGCCCGTCGCCTCGTCACGGCCGAGACCACGCCAGGCGAATGGATCCTGCTGCGGACGGCTCTTGCGGGAGAGACCGCGGCCGGGATCGAAAAATCGGTGCAACAGCCTACGCCATTCGAGCAGGCGCCTTTGCCGGCCGAGGATTCTATGTCAATCGCGGCGGATCAAAGCATGATTCATGTGCCTGGAAGCACGGCGGCGGCGCAAAGCGCGGCCGAACAGCGATTGCCGAAATCCAATACAATCTCTGCCGCTCCAATGGAACACCACGGCAGCGGCCGCGTCGTTGTGACAGGGGTGCGTATCCTCGACGATAATGGCCGGGAGGCGCTGCAACTCGAACACGGGAAACCCGTCAGCATCATCATCGGCTATCAAATCAATGATGCCGCCTTGAAGGAGCATTGTCAGGTCGTTCTTGCCTTCAGGCGTAACGGAGTTGAAGACGTGTTCCGGCTGTTCGGCAAGGAGCTGTTGTTCGATGCGTCGACGGCTCCGCAAGGCGAGATCGTGCTGCGCCTCGACCGAATGCCGTTGGGGGCGGCGGAATATTCTTTGACGATTCTCGTCGCCGCGGAAAACTACTATGAGGAGCGGCCGACGACCTTTTACACCGTCAACCCGAAGGTATATTGGGCGGCGCGCGAGGTAATCGATATCAAGGTCGTCTCCAACCATCTGATTCCGAAGGGGACGGGTGTGGTGGGCGAGGCGAGTTGGTCGCTGCGTTGACCACGGCCGGCAGCGGTGCAGTCAAGCGATCAGGCGGATCGAATGGATGATTAACTCCGAGGTTGCAGGCGATGTTGGTTGCACGTTCGAGACGACGATCTGGAAAGCTTTGGGCATCTTCTCCAAGTTGACATAGCAGCGCTGCCGACCAAGGCGGCTCACGGTCTTCGACAGCAGGAATCGATTTGCTGCGGGATCGAGCAGGCCAACGGACGCCCCGCCACTGGCGACATCCATATCTACTTCCAGCGCAAGGGCCTGCGGCGGCGTGTCGATCAGGGGAAACGTGATCGCGTAATGGAATTGATTGCAGCCGGTGACGATCCGCAGGTTTCCTTCATCGGTCAACGTCGCTTCTGCGTCCGCTGTCATAAAAGTGCGTAAGGGCACGTCATGAACTATGGTTCGGCCGAAACGAGCCGTCTGCGCCGCGAAAATCCGCCGCGCATGTTCGTAAAGCCGGTAGTCAAATTCGTGGAACTCACGGATAGCCGATCTCACATCGTCGTCAACCATCTCGGTTCTGGTGATGGCGTTTAGATGCGGGACATCGACGTCGGTGATGTTGCTTGCCCGGAAGGTTCGCATGGCACTTTCATCGAAATGTTCATAGATACCAACGACGGCGCGGCTGACGTTCTCCTTGGCTGCGGCAAGCATGTCCTCGTTGACGGCGCCGATCGGAATGCTCATCATGCAGCGCAACGGGTCGGCGCCGAACTGCTCGATGTCAATATCTGCCATTCGGCGCGTCTGGCCGTTGTCGCGCATGACTGTCCATGCGTTCCGCGCATACTCCAACAGACCGACAGACTTGGCATAGTCGAAGATGACAGTCCCTGGGACCGATCGCGCATGAAAGTAGGATGAGACGAGACGGTTCACCGGATCCCTGAGCCAGACGATATAGCGAACCGGTTTGGTCAGGAACGCATCGATGCCGAACGGCATGTGGCCAGCAAGCAGCTCGAAGCTGTCACGCTCGGCCTGCGAGAGAGAAAAGAATGTGCGAAAATCATCGGCCTCGCTGAGACGTATATACCTTCGCAAATGCCGCCGCAGCGCCTCTGTTACACTGGTGCCTCCGGTCCGTGGCGTGTGGATAAAGACAATCAGGACCGGGTGCCTTTCCAGCTTGGGTGTTTAAAACGCAGAAAATCGTCGCCGCGTCGATCATTTGTGCTTTGCGGAGCCGGGTTCATTCATAATAACCCTTTCTTCGATCGCGTCATGATGAGTTCGCGGAGCTGCGGATCGCGCTCCATGCGTCGAAACCGCTCCGCATCCTCGCCGCGCAGCTCCGACAGCCCGTAGATCGAATAGTTGAACAGTTCGACGTCAATGTCTTCATGTCCGATCTGCTGCAGCATCCAGACCACTTCTGCGGAGGTGTACTCGCGGTGATGGCCCTCGAAAGGAGGCTCCACATCGAATTGGAGTTGGATTGGAGGCGCAATCGGTCGGCCTGCGGCCAGCTTTTCCCGCGTATAGAGGTACGAGAGGTTGGGCGTCTCCAAGATGAGCGTGCCGCCCGGTCGCAGCACCCGATCGAGCGCGAGCAACAGCGGCCTGGGCGTGTGCGCGACGTGCTCGATGACGCCGAGGCAGAGCACGGCATCGTACGAATTCTCTCCAATCCGGCCGAGATCGGATGCCGCGTCGCGACCGAGGTCAATGACCCCGATGTCCGCCGACCGCAGCAGGGAAAGTGTTTTTTTGAACGCATCGCCGTAGGAGCCGTACTGGTCGGCCGCGTCCACCTCAAAACCAAGCTTCCGCGCAAACAGCGAAAAATTTCCGAAATATGCGCCAAAATCGAGAATCCTGCCCTTTTCCAATCCTGCCGCGCGCAGTGCCGCGCCGACGCGAACCATGCGGATCGCGCCGAGGCGGATGTAATTCGTCCAGTCGTAATTTTCCAACCCCGGCGAATGCTGCGCCAGGGGCGCGAAATCAGACCCGGGAATCGTCTCCAGGACCGCGTTCGTCGCCGCCCACGCAGCGCCGAATTGCTGCGGGTACTGCTCCTCCAAGCAGGAGGGAAATCGCAGCCGCACTGGCGCGGCAAGGCCCCGGCCCGTTGGCACTTCCAATACAGGTTGTTGCAACAGCGCAACGCGATGAAGAACGAAGCGCGATATTCCGGGCCGATCCTGGCGAAAATTGGAGATGATCACCTTCCACCGGGAAGGGATTGCGTCGAAGGCAAAGACATGCTGATGCCGCCCGCGTTGCCAGATAGCCTGGGCAAACGCAAAGGCGTCTTGCTCCGCGTTCAATAGTCCGACTGATATTGCCCCTTGATCCAAGCTGACTTCGACGAGGATGGCATTAGCCGGCAGCACCGTGGCGCCGTCGTGGACGTTGCTCGCAAGAGCGTATCCGAAGCTGTTTTGGAACGTTTCGACGCAGAGTCCCGCCGGCGCCCGGTGCGACTCCGCATCCACCGGCTGAAACTCCCCCAGATCGACTTCGCAGATCTTCGCTTCGGTGGTCATGCACGCCGGCTGGAAAAATAACGCTGGCCGCTCGGCAGCGCGGCGCAACTCGTACCAGACAAACCAATCCTGGTTCCAAAATTGTCGCCGGGCGATGTACACGGCGTCTCCGAAGATCAGGTCAAGCTTTTCGTCGTCATGCCAATCCGACCACGGGCAATGCTCGTCGCCGACGCTCGGGTCCGACGCCCGGGCAAAAGTCGGCGCATCGAATTCTTCCGGCGATGACCAGCCACAGCTCGCATGGGCGAATTCCCAAGTATAGAGCATAAGGACAATGCTTCCTCCGGGCGCGAGAGAATTCAGGCATCGGGCCGCCAGCCTGCGCTGTAATGATTCCGGCATCGTCATCAACGAGCCATATAGGAAGACCACGTCAAAGGGTCCCATCAGATCATGATCGGGGCCGGAACTGAAAATAAAATTCATTCCCGCGACACCCTTTGCGGCGGCCACCCGCCTGATCACCTCCAGGTTGCTCCCAATGATGTCGCAGCAAGTCACGCGAGCGCCATGTATTTGGTAGTAAATCTCGTGCAGTCCCAGGCCGGAGCCGATCGACAGCACGCGCTTGCCGGCGAATTCACCAGACATTTGCCGTAAAAACGCGTTTTCTTCCGGATACCGCAGGAAGCGACTTTTGAAAGCCTCGTCCCAGATGCGGTTGAGCTCCGTATCATTCAAATTCAGCAGCGAGGAAGTATCATGTTTTCCGGCGCCGGAAGGCGCAAAGCGCCAGTAGGTCCGGGAAGCCCGCAAGTCGAAACTAGCGGGCGCGTCGGCATCGGTTCTTTTGCCAATGTTCATTGCGTTTGCCTTGACCCGGGTGGCGGCTTCTCCACCTGCCACAGCCCGGTCTGTCCATCCGAACTCGGATAGGCGCCGCCGACGCCGATCTCGGCCAGATGCACGGTCTCCTGCCGGACGACGCGTAATCCGGCGCGAACGGCGGCCTCACGAACGGACGTCTCATCCGCTTTCCACAGATGCGCTTTATTGCAGAATTCAGGCCGGCGATAATCGGGCGGAATAACCAAAAACGCCAGGCCGCCCGGCTTCAGCACGCGCCCGCATTCCGATAGAGCCTGCAAGGGATCGGCGGCATGCTCGATGACGTTATCGGCGACGATCGTATCGAATACCGAATCGGGAAATGGCAACGCCCGCATGTCGGCAATGAGGCCGAGGCCGCCGAGTTTACGTAATTCCGCCGCCTGGTCGAGCGTGAGGTCGAAGCCGATGTAGGAGCTGGCACGGGAGCGAAGTCGGCGCGCCATCACCCCCAACCCGCTGCCGAGCTCGAGCGTGAATCCGAGGGACTCAGGCATCCACGCAACAAGACGCTCGGCGTCGGCCGTGATCTCGAGCCGCTCGCGCTGGTAGGAATGGATCTCAATCTGGATGCGTCTCAGATCCTCACTCGTCGGCACGCGCATTGCAGCTTTGGCTGCAGAAAAAAACTGCGAACCATTCACAAGTCGCGTATCGCTGTCCACGCGAAGAAGTGGAGATGCGCCGGAAAAAATGCCTCCGGCGTCGAATTCGAAGATGCGCAGCCATGCCGGGGCGGGAAGCGACCAATTGTGCACAAAGTAATATGGCCAGTAATCCATCTGTGTTGTGTCTAGATTGACCTGAAGCTCAAACTGCTTTTGCGCTGCCCGATCGAGGACGCGCGCAAGCCGTCGTTGGCCTTGTTCGAATTCCGCATCGAAGAAAGCGCCCAAGCCGGATGGCAGGTTGTCGGCGATGTGCGTGTCCAGAAGCCGTCCAGACCAACGCGGAATTTCGACGGTCGCGTCCGGGGGCGCGGCATAGGACGGCAGGCGCAGATCGAAAGGCAACGCGCGGTAAGGTTGCCGATCATCGTAAGCCGCCAGGCGGCTGCCAAGCGCGGCGCGGCTCACCGGCGTGAGATCGAAGCCGATGCCGTGTCGGCGGGCAAAATCGAGGACGGCGGAGCTTTTAGCGATGCCTACCGAGCCCCGCACCCATTGAAACGTGATCTCGTCCGTCTTTCCCCCGTCGCGCAATGCCTGCCGCAGGCGCGCGAGGGCATCCTCCGTCACTTGGGGAACCTCATCGAAGCGCGTGGGCAACGTGACGCCGACGGCGACGTTGTCCCGCGTGCAAACGGTCGCCACTACCGAAGGGAGGAACCGCGCCCAATTTTCCAAGTCGGCTTCAGGCTCGGGCAAATCGATCGCATGCGCCGCCTCGCGCAGCGCCAGCCGGTCCAGCATTTCCTCGGCGAGGGGACGCAGGCGGATATGGAGGGCTTCCAGGGCGGGAATGGACCAGCGCAACACGATACCCGCCGCCTCGATGCGCCGCGTTGCGCGCGCAACCTGCCACGTCTTGCTGTTGTCGGCGACCTCGGTCGGGCCTTGGACCGCGCCGACAAGGCCGAGGACCTGCTCTATCTCGTTGAGAGCCAAAAGCGGCTCGCGCTCCACCGGCTGCGCCCATACGAGGCGTTCGCCGGGCTGCAGGCGTCGATGACAGGCGGCCATGAGCTCGATCAGGCCGGGAAGAGCGTCGGGCGTCTGCGGCAACCGCCGTTGGTCGAGGCACCAGATCGGCTGGTTTGGCGCGTCGTCGTGCGCGGTGAGCCAGGTGCGGACCGCGGCCGGCAAGTCGGCGTCGTTGAGCGGCACGATCGGCGGTTCGATAGCAGCGGTAATGGCCGGAGCCGATCGGGACCCTGCGCCGGTGCCGTTCTGTCGAGCGCCGCCGGCCGACTGAATTTGATCGGCCGCCAATTTGGCAAGCGTGCCGCTGGCCAAGCGGCTGGATTCGCCGAGCTGCGAGACTATGCCGCCAAGCTGGCGGCTTTGCTCGGCGAGAATGATGAGGTCCGTTTCCAGACGTTTGCCGTAGCTGGCAAAGCCGGCCACGACGTCGGCGTCCAGGCGGCTCGTCAGCGCGAAGATCTGCTCGCAAAGTCCGACGAGCTTGGCAACCTGATCGCCGATGGCGGCATCGGTTCTTCCTTTGCCCGCGAGGCCGTCGGGCCGCCTTATCTTGGCAACCACATCGGCGGTGGGTTGCCGTTGGAGCTGATTGCGCTCGTCGAGCTGATCGAGTCGACGTTCCAATCGCGCGATCAGCTCTTGGAGCTTCTTTCGACCCCACATCATACCATCACCGCGAACACGCGCGACAAGCAGAAACAGCATCCGACCTGCGGCGCACGCCCGGACGACCGTGCAACGCAGGCGAGGCCGGTCTTGCAGGAACGCGAAGCCTCCGTGTCAATGGCGCGCCTGACTGAATACTAAGCCGCAAGTCTGCGCTCTATCCAACGCTCGTGCCAGAATACGGCGTTCATGATCGTCCACAGGTGGAACCCGTAGTTGACCCGGCCCTCGACCTGCCCGCGGAGAAGACCCATCACGTAATCTCGATCAAAGAACCCCTCGCGATAGATGGCCGAACTCTCCAGCGCGGCGATGCAGCGGCGGCCGAAGCTTGGCTCCTGAAACCATTTGTCCATGGGCGCGCCGAATCCCTGCTTGCGCCGGTACAGCAGATCGTGGTCGACATAGGTTTCCGCAAGCTTCTTGAGGATGCGCTTACCGAGGCCGCGATCGAGTTTATACGACGGCGGCAGCCGCATGGCGAATTCAATAACCTCGTGATCGAGAAAGGGGACCCGGGCCTCGATCGAATGCGCCATTGTCATCTTGTCGACGCGCATAAGCAAGTGCTCGGGAAGCCGCAGCTTCATCTCCATATAGGGGATCTTCGCCAGCACCTCGGGCTCGACAAGCCGGCCGCCGAGATCGCCCAGGTACTCGTGCACCACGGCATGGCTGTCCAGCGCGCGCAGCGCGCCGGGCAGCAATCCCTCAACCGGACAATTGATCGAACCGCGGAACGCATTCGCGTTCGGCGTCAGTTGCTGGCGCATCGCGCCCCACCAACATACCGCGCCGCCCCAGAACAACTCTTGTCCGTTCAGCGCCCGCCGTCCGATCTCCTTGTCCTCGGCGCTCGCCAGCAACTTGACCGCGGAATGCTGAGCGTTGCGCGCCGGCTGATACACTTCCTCGTACTTTTTCCGGTAATGCTCGCACCACCAATAGCCGAGAAAATTCTCGTCCGCTCCCTCGCCGACCTGGACGACGGTGGTGCCCGACTGGCGCACGAGACGGGCTAAGAAGTAGAGCGGGATGCAAACATTGTCGGCGATCGGCTCGTCCTGAAGCTCGACCAGAAGCGGAAGAAAGCGCAGCGCTTCCTCGCCGTTGATGCGCGTCTCATGATGTTCGGTCCGGTAACGGCCGGCCACGCGCCGCGCGTGCTCGAATTCATTGAATTCATCGTGCGTCTCGTAGCCGACGGTAAACGTCGTCACCGGCCGATCCATCAGCTCGCTCATCAGCGCGACGTTGAGGCTGCTGTCCACGCCGCCGGACAGCAACACGCCGAACGGCACGTCGGAAACCATCCGCCGCCGGATCGACAGACGCAGCAGGCGCAGCAATTCGGTCAGCGCGTCGTCGAAGCTCAGATCGCTTTCCGAGAACGCGTTGGCGGCCAGCGGCTTGCAGTCCCAATAGCGCTGCGCGACGGCGCCGCCTTTGTGATCGATCGTCACCATGGTCGCGGCCGGCAGCTTGAAAATGCCGCGGAACATGGTCAACGGAGCCGGCGCGACAATAAAGGTCAGATAGTGCCAGAAGGCGACAGGATCCATCTCGGCCGGAACCTGCGGATGCGCCAGCAGCGCGCGGATCTCCGAGGCAAATAGCCACTCGCCGGTACGGGTCCTGCTGATGTATACCGGCTTGATGCCGACGCGGTCGCGGATCAGATGCAAGCGCGGTTGGCCGGGATTGCGACCGTCGTAAATGGCGATGCCCCACATGCCGCAGAATTTGCGGAAGCAGTCGAGTCCCCATTCTTCGTAGGCGTGCAGCAGGACTTCGGTGTCGGAATGGCTGGTCCGCCAGGTGTATTTGTTCAACGCTTCGAGCTCGCGGCGGACTTCCGCATGATTGTAAATCTCGCCATTGAAAATGACGGCGACGTCGCCGGCGTCGTTGAGCATGGGCTGATTGGCCGCCGCGGAGAGATCGATGATGGAGAGCCGGCGATGACCAAAAGCGCAATGGCCGTCGGCTGAGCGCCACAGGCCGGCGCCGTCGGGCCCGCGATGGCTCATTCGATCGCGCATCGCCGCGATGACGGCATCGGCCGTGCAATCTCCCGCGGGGCTGAAAGCCCCGACCAGCCCGCACATGACCTCGACCTCGCAAAATTCCCAGCCGCAGGGCCACGCCTATATCGCATGCGTGCTTGCGACCTTCAACTGGCCGCGGCGCGAACGAAGGATGAGTTTGGCGCGCCTTTGCCGGCGGTTTAGCGCAGTGTCCTAATGCGATCCAAGAGGCGCGATACCTGCGCGCCCCAGCTATGCCGAAGCTCGGCTTGTGCCCGCGCCGCGCCGCCAAGCCGCGCACGCAATGATGGATTGTCGATCAGCCGCTCGAGGGCCTGCGCCAGTTTGCCCGCGTCGGCGGGCGGAACGAGCAACGCAGTGCGGTCATCCTGAAGAACTTCGAGCGCCTGCCCTATGGCCGACGCGGCGATGCCGCGACCCATCGCCATGTATTCGAATAATTTGGTCGGCGAGCCGAAGAACGGCGAGCCGTCGGGATTGGGAACGGTCGGCAGAGCCAGAATGTCGCAAGCCGCCAGATACCTGTTTCCCTGATGCTGTGGCACGAGGCCGGTGAACACCGCCTCGCCGAGGCGATCGCGTTTCTGCAACAGCTCCTTGACCGCCGGCAGGCGCATGCCGTCGCCGATGAGAAGCAGGCGAATCCGCTCGCGTAAATCCGGGCGCCGTTTGAGCAACAGGGCGAGTGCTTCGGCCAGAATCTCCGCGCCATGCCATGGTCCGAATGTTCCAATAAAGCCGATGACGCAACGACCTTCGAGGCCATGGCGGCTGCGCACGGCGCCGGAGTCGACATCCGGAGCATAGCGCGCCAGATCGACGCCGTTCGGACTGACCATGATACGATCATCGCGAATACCGCGGGCGAGCAAGTGCGCCCGCAGCGGCTCGCTGACCACGGTGACGAGGTCGGCAGCCTCGAGATTGATCTGCTCGATGCGCTCGGCCAGCCCGACATAACGCAGCGGGCGACTCCAGCGGTCGGCCATCCATGGCTCCGGACCATTGAACTCGAGCACGAAACGCAAGCCCAGACGGCGCGCGATCAACACGCCGGTCCAATTGTTCAGGCTGTAGCGCTGATAAACAAGGCAGCCGGGCTTGCTGGCCGCCATCGCCGCGGCCGCGCTGATCAGGCGTGCGTTGTGATTGAGCTGGTGAAGCTCCGCATTTGCCCAGGTTCGCCGCTCCGGCCGGATGATTTCGACGCGGATGGCCGGGTCGAGCAGCGCTATCGGGTCGGTGGTGAGGAGATCGACACCGCCCAATCTGTCCTGGAATTCGTTGAGCACTCCGGCGAGATGCGCGATCGAGCCTCCTGCCACAACGCCATGGCAAAGTTGAGTGCGCAAAAACAACACGCCGGACGCTTCCTTCCATGCGGGCGGTGGACGCGGCGAAAGGGCGGTCTGCTGCAACGCCCGGACGGCGTCGTGGGCGGCGCGCAGGACCTGAGATGCCGACCACGAGTCGCGGAGCCATGCGAGCACCTGATCGGCGACGCAACGCGTGTTGAGCGCCAGCGTTGTACCCGTCCGATCCTCGATCCAGGCCGGGCCTGCGGTGAGCAGACGCGTCGCCAATACCGCGCTTATCGGCGGTGGATCGGCCAAATCCTCCACCAACAAACGTGCACTCGGATGCCTTAGAACATGCGGTCCGATCTTCCCCGATCGCACCAATCCGCGCAAAGTGCCCGGCCTGACCTCCCAGTCGCCGGAGCGTCGGCCGGGATGCGCGAGGTCCAATAATAACGACACCGGCAGCGACGTGTTTGCCATCATCGCCTCAAACCACCTATGATAGGGGAGGAATTTGCGGAACTGATGGTCGCGGTCAAGTCGGCCTCGCCGAGATTTTTGACAAAGAGCCGGCGGAGTCGAAGCGAAGGATGATGGCGACATCGGAGGCTCCCACTATCCATGTGTGGCATTGTTGGCGCCTTGATATTGGAGGATCGAGGAGAGCCTTTGTCGGAGGCCTCCCTCGCGTCGTCGCTCGATTTGATGCGGCATCGCGGGCCGGATGGCGAAGGTGTGTGGGTGGCCGAGGACCGGCGGGTCGGCTTTGCGCATCGCCGACTGTCGATCATCGACCTGTCGCAGGCCGCTGCCCAGCCGATGTCGGATGCACGCGGCGAAATCTGGATCACCTACAACGGTGAGATCTACAATCACGCCGAGCTGCGGGTCGAGTTGGAAGCGCTGGGCCATTGCTTCCGCACCGATCATTGCGACACCGAGGTCATCATCCATGCTTACCGGCAATGGGGCATCGATTGCGTTCACCGTTTCCGGGGCATGTTCGCGTTCGGCCTTTGGGACGCGCGCAGCCGGCAACTTTGGCTGGTTCGCGACCGCATCGGTATCAAGCCTCTGTATTATACGGTCCACCGTGGAAAGCTGGTCTTCGCCAGCGAGATAAAGGCCCTGCTGGTCGATCCGGCGCAGCCGCGAGCCATCGACGAGGAGGCATTCTTTCATTATCTGAGCTTCCTGGCGACGCCGGCGCCGGGCACGCTGTTCCAGGGCATCCGTAAGCTTCCCAGCGGCTCCATGCTCGTGGCCTCGCCGGGGAAAGGCCTGCGGGAATGGCGCTATTGGGATGCGCTGACGGCCGCGCCGCCGATCGCAGGCTCCGATGAGGAGATCGCAGAGCGGCTTCTGTGCGAACTGCGCAACTCGGTTCGCCTGCGCAAGGTGAGCGACGTTCCGGTCGGCGTCTTCCTCTCCGGCGGAATCGATTCGAGCACCATTGCCGCTCTGTTCAGCGAGCAAGAGACGGGTCCGGTAAAAACCTTCTCCATCGGCTACGACAGCGACTACCCGAGCTACAAAAACGAGCTGCATTACGCGCGCGACGTCGCTCGCCGCGTCGGCGCCGAGCATCATGAGGTCAGGCTGGCGCCGCGCGATCTGTTCGAATTCCTGCCGCGAATGGTCGAGCTTCAGGACGAGCCGATCGCCGATCCGGTCTGCCTCCCGGTCCATTACCTCAGTCGCCTGGCGCGCGATCATGGTGTGGTCGTCGCGCAAGTCGGGGAGGGCTCCGACGAGCTGTTCTGGGGTTATCCGAACTGGAAACGTGCGCTCGGCCTGCAGCGGCTGGATGCGCGCCTGCCGCTGCCGAGTGCGTTCAAGCGCCTGGGCCTTGCGGCGCTTCGGGCCTGGGGCAAGGAGGCGACGCTGCCATATGACTGGCTCGATCGGGCGGCGTGCGGCGTTCCGATCTTTTGGGGTGGAGCCGAGGCGTTCAGCGCCGCGGGCAAATGGCGGCTGCTGTCGCCCCGGCTGCGCAGCCGCTTCAGCGGCCGCTCTTCATGGGAGGCCATCGAATCGATCTACCGGCGATATCGGTCCGGCGCCGACCGGCCATCGGCGTTGACGTGGATGAGTTACCTCGATCTCAATTTCCGGCTGCCGGAACTGCTTTTAATGCGCGTCGACAAGATGAGCATGGGGGCGAGCCTCGAGGCCCGGGTGCCGTTCCTCGACCACGAGTTCGTGGCGTCCGCGATGGGCATTGCCGAGCAAGTGAAGACCCGCGGCGGCGTGCTGAAGGCCGTGCTCAAACGGGCGGTACGCGGCGTCATCCCCGACGTCATCATTGATCGGCCCAAGCAGGGCTTTGGCGTGCCGGTTCAGGAGTGGCTGCAAGGCGGCCTCCCTGACGACCTGGCGGCCGTCATCGGCGATTTTCTCGCCGAGACCGATCTGCTCGAGAAAAAGTCGGTCGCAATCCTGTTTTCTGATCGGCGACGCAGTGCCCTGGCCTGGCCGGTGCTCAACCTCGCCCTGTGGTGGGACCGTTTCATAAGGCGCGGGTCGACGCTGGCGCCGGCGCAATTGGAGCCGAGGCGCGCCGCCGCGGGCGCCGTCCGCTAGCGGGCCGGAACGGATGCCGAACTGGACAACTTATCTGCGCGCAGGCCTGCGCCTTCCTCCGCATGTGGCCGCCGGGAAGGCCATTGGGCTTTTCGGTCGCCTCTTGCGCCAACAGGCGGCGCGCCGCCGCGATATGCGCGTGCCCACTTATCTCGATGAGGCACCGCGAGGGCAGCTTCGGCGGCGGATCCGCGTGGCCGCCGATGATATTGCCGCCGACGATGTCCGCTCGCTCTTGCAAGCGACGGAGCATTATCTTGCCCATCGCTTCGACCTCCTTGGTTCCGGCTGGGCGGAAGTCCGGCATGGCAGGGCCTGCGCCGGGCTCGCCGGGCACAGCTACCCGCCGGCCGCCGCCGTCGCGGCGGACGCGGCGGGTGAATGGCTCGCCGGCCGCATCAACGCCGCCAATCTCGCCGAGAGCCGACGAATTTGGCGCTTGATCCGCCAACCTTATGTGCCGATCGACTGGCAGCTTGATTTCAAGTCCGGCTACCGATGGTCGGAGCAGACCTACTTCCTCGACATCCGCTACGGAGACCGTCCAGGAGCCGACGTCAAAATTCCCTGGGAGCTGGCGCGGATGCAGCACCTGCCGCAACTCGCTTTGGCCTGCCGGTTCGCACGGCGCGGCGCGGCGGGCTTTCCGTCTTGCGCGCGCTGTGCCGCGGAATTTCGCAACCAGGTCCTCGATTTCATCGCGGCCAATCCGCCGCGTTTTGGCGTGAATTGGGCCTGCGCGATGGACGTGGCGCTTCGCCTCGTCAATATTTTGCTGGCGTTGGACCTGTTTTTCGATGCCGAAGCAGAGTTCGACGCTCCCTTTCTCGGCATCGTCGGCCGCAGCGTCCTCGAACATGGCCGCCACGTGATCAGCCATTTGGAATGGTCGGAGGAGGGGCGTGGAAATCACTACCTCGCCGACATCGTGGGTCTGCTTTTCGCCGCCGCCTATCTGCCGCGCTCGATTGAAAGCGATGCCTGGCTCGCGTTTGGCGCCCGCGAGTTGGTTGCCGAAGCGAGCGGGCAGTTTTTATCGGACGGCGGCAACGTCGAGGGATCGCTCGCATATCATCGCCTCTCGGGCGAGCTCCTGTTGTTCGGCGCGGCGCTTTTGCTCGGCCTTGATGACGAAGAAACGGAGGCTTTGTCCCAAACGCCGGCCAAACTCGACGGCTCATCCCGGCGGGTGCTCGCGCAGGCTACCTGCGATGTCGATGGGCACGGCGCGTTGCCGCGCGTTCTGTTCACGAGGCTTGCAGCCGCCGCGGGTTTGAGTCGCTTCGCCACAAAACCAAGCGGGGAGATCGTGCAGTGGGGCGACAACGATTCGGGCAGGCTCGTCAAGCTGCAGCCCGCCTGGCGCCGCGTCCAAGCCGAGCTGGGAGGGAGCACCTCAAATACCGATGTCGAGACGGCATGCGGCGAGGCTGAACTCGTCGAGAATGTGCTCGATCACCGCTCATTCGTTTCCGCCGCCGCGGCTCTCACCGGGCGCGACGATCTCAGTCGCTGGGCGGGTCCTTGGCTGGAAGCGCGCGTCGCATCAGCTCTTGCGGGCCGCCGTACCGTGCCGGTGACGGAGACCCTGGTCGGTGTCGAGCCGGCGGACGCGGTGAGCCTTGAAGATGTTTTGGCGTCCATTGCATCGCTGCCGGTCGAGGCGCGACGCTTCACCGAGCTTGCTGTGGAGCCGGGCTTACTCGATGGAGTGGTGCACGTCGCCTACCCGGATTTTGGTCATTACGTTGTGGTGGGACCGCGATTTTTTCTTGCCGTCCGCTGTCCACGGCGCGAGTACGGAGCCGCGCCGGGGCATTGCCACGATGATGTCCTCGCTGTGGAACTTCAGGTGGATAGGAGAAACCTGCTGGCCGATCCAGGGACTTTCGTTTACACGCCGCTTCCGGAAGAGCGAAATCGTTACCGCGCGGCCGCGGCTCATTCGGTTCCTCGACCCGCCACCGGGTCCGAAGCCGAACTGTCTCGCGGACTGTTTGAGATCGGAGGTGTCCCCGGGGGACGCTGCCTCTTTTTCGCGGCGACGGGCTTCGCCGGGGAGGCCTGGGGAGCCGGATGGAGGACGCGCCGCGCGGTGGTTTGCGGTCCTGACAGAATCGTCATTGCCGACGGATGCCTGACGGGGCCGTTGGCTCCTTTGCTGGCGATCGGGATGCTGCCCAGATATTGTCGTGCCTATGGTTGCCAGACCCCGTATTCTCCTCGTCTATTTTGAAGGTCTCGCGGAGACGGTCATCGACTCGACGGTGCTTGATCACGCCCGGCAGGTCGGCAAGCAAAACAACGCCGATGTTTCGATCTGGGCGTTTTGCTGCAGCCAAGAGCTTTATCGCAATTCACAGGAGCGCCGCGTCGCGGCACGACAATTTGCCGGATGCGAATTGCGCATCTTCCGCGGCGTGCGCCCGGTCATCCCGTTCTCGCGTTGGCTGAACGGCTTGCTGTTCCGGCTGCAGTTGGGCCGCCTACCCAAGCCAGATCTCATTCATGCGCGCACGGATTACACCGCCGCGGTATGCGCTGGCGTCGCACGCGGGCGAATAGGATTGATCTGGGACTGCCGCGGCGATGCCGTAGCGGAAACCGCGGAGCGCTTGGCGCGGTGGCCGCGGCTGCCGCGTTGGATCAAGACGCTCAGGCTGCGCGGTGTCGTCAAAATCCGCCGGCGCGCCGCAGCGGCCTGTGATGCGATGATCTTCGTCACGCGATCGCTCGCCGATCTGTGCGGGGCCGATGCCGCCGCCAAGCCGATGGCGATAATCCCGACCGCCGCCTCGGAGGATTTGTTCTTCTTCGACGCCGCTCTGCGCGAAAAAATGCGAAAGTCCCTGGGCTTCGAGCCGCGGCACCGCGTGTTTGTCTACAGCGGAAGCCTGTCGGCGATCCAATGCTTCGACCAGCTTGTCGCTCTGTTCGCGTCGATCCACGAATCCGATCGAGACGCGCGTCTGCTTGTCCTCACTCCGGAAACCGATAGCGCTCGGCGCCGGCTGGCCGGTTTCGATCCGCAAACCGTCCTGATTCAATCCGCCGCGCTGCAAGATCTGAATATGTACCTCAACGCCGCCGATGCCGCCTTCATGCTGCGGCAGACGACGCCGGTGAACGCCGTCGCCCTGCCGACCAAATTCGCGGAATATTGCCTGACAGGTCTGCCGGTGGTCATGACGGAAGCCGTCCCCGAAGCTTGCCGTATCGCGGCCGACCTCGGCAACTGGGCCAGACACGATGGCGCTCGCATCGATTGGCCGCCGACATGGAATCGTGCCGATGTCGCGCTGCGGGCGAAAGGTCTTCTCGGCAAGGAACACGTCGCATCAAGATACGAAGAACTATATCGGCGGGTGTTGGCCGCCGTGGACTGCAGCAAGCGCGACATTAGATCATGATCCGGAAAAGTGGGAACCAGTCTTCCGAAAAGATCATGCTCCACCAATAAGCTGGAGCACAATTCGATTCCATGGAATCGGATTGCGCCTTGAGGTGAGGTCTTGGGCATTGTCGCTGGCGCCGCGATCGTCGCATGGTATTGGACTATGACCCGGTTCGGCTGGAGCTTGTGCCATTCGACGCATCATCCAGCAGCCGTTGGTAGAGCGCGACGACGTCGCGGCCGATGCGCCCGCTGGAAAATTCGCGCTCGACCAGATGTCGTCCGGCTTCGGCAAACCTGCGCCGCAACTGCGGAGCCTGCGCCAAACGGTCGATAGCATCGGCGAGCGCGGACGCGTCGTCCGCGGGCACCAACAACGCATTGACGTCCTGCCGCGCGACCGATCGACAGCCGGGCACGTCCGCGGCAACGATCGGACGTCCGCAGGCGGCGGCCTCCAACAGGCTTTTTGGCACGCCCTCGCGCCGCGAGGGCAGCACGGCGATGTGCGCCCGCGCCCAGACCGTGGCAATGTCATCGACAAAACCGAGCGGAACGATGCCGGGGCGTCGTCGCCATTGCTCGATCTCTTCGGACGGAATTGACGCCGGGTTGGCCGGATCCGGCAGGCCGGCAATCAGCAGCCGGAAGTCACGGCCGCGCCGAGCCAGCAGATCGTGTGCGTCGACCAGCGTGCGCACACCCTTATCTTCCAAAAGTCGTCCGACGAAAGCCGACGTGATCGGACCTGTCGGTTCCGGCAACGGCGTCAGCGCCTCGGTATCGATTCCAGATCCGGGGATGAGCACGATGCGGCCGGGGTCCATCCCGAGCCGCTCGAGCGCCTTTTGGTCATCCGGCGTCTGCACCAAGGCCGAGGAGCCGGAGCGGTTGATGAGCGCGCGCAACGCCATCTTCACTGCCGGCCGAACCAACCGCAATTTGACGGAGCGGCCGGTAAACGCGGCGCCGAGGCCGTTGATGCTGTTGACACAGACGATCGGCAGCCCCAGGGCCGCGATGGATCCGGCAATCGATGCCTGTATTGCCACATGATGCGCGATGTCCGGCTTCAGAAGGCGATAGAGCCTGCGAATCTCGAGGGTTGATTCGACGACGTGACCCGGATCGAGGCTGCCGCGACGCCAATTGATGGGATGCAAGTGGAATCCTTGCGCCTCGATGCTCGCGCCGTGGTTTTTGACGCGGGCGACGACGTGCACGTCGAAACCGGCGGCACGCGCGGCACGCGCCATCGGCAATCGGTGCGACATGAAGTACCAATCCTCGGTAACGAGATAGACGAGACGGGGCGCCATCGGGGATGATCGAGGTGGACGTGGCTCGATATGATAATTGCATGAATGCCGCAGAATTTGAAATCAAAGCGCCCGCGCCGCGTTTTGAGGTTTAGCCGCCCGAACAAGGCATGTTAAAGTGGACCCATGACCAAATCCATCCTTGGCATCATCGGCGGCTCCGGCATCTCGACTTGCTCGGGTTTGAGAAGGCGCGAACGGAGACGGTTGGCAGCCCATGGGGGCAGCCATCCGCGCCCTTGCTGCTCGGCGAAGTCGCCGGCCTGCCGGTCGGTCTGCGTTAGCTAAGACTTAATCGGACAGATGGTGTCCTGATCCGCACGGCGAATCACGAGCCGAGGCGGGGCGCGGAGCTAGTCGGGGTTGCGCAGCGCCCAGCCTCGGCGGTTGGAGGACACCATGACCACCGAACAGAAGATCATCCGCGCCAAAGTTGGACTGCTGGAGCTTGCCAAACAGCTCGGCGACGTCAGCCAAGCCTACAAGATGATGGGCTATAGCCGCGACAGCTTCTATCGTTTCAAGGAGCTTTACGACAAAGGCGGCGAGCTGGCCTTGCAGGAGATCAGCCGCAAGAAGCCGGTGCTGAAGAACCGCGTGCCGCAGGACATCGAAGATGCCATTGTCGCCCTGGCCATCGAGCAACCGGCGTTCGGTCAGGTCCGCATCGCCAACGAGCTGAGGGAGCGCGGTCTTACCGTCTCGCCCGCCGGCTTGCGCTGCGTCTGGCTACGCCATGACCTGGAAACGATGAACAAGCGGCTTAAGGCACTGGAGGCCAAGAGCGCCCAGGAAGGCCTGGTGCTGACCGAGGCGCAGGTGATCGCCTGGAGAAGGCCAAGACCGAGAAGGAGGCGCACGGCGAGTTCGAGAGCGAGCACACAGGCTACTGCGGCGCCCAGGATACGTTCTATGTCGGAAATCTGAAGAGTGTTGGTCGCGTCTACCAGCAGACCTTCATCGACACCTATGCCAAGGTCGCTTGCGCCAAGCTGTACGATCGCAAGACGCCGATCACGGCAGCGGATCTGCTCAATGATTGGGTGCTGCCATTGTTCGATGAGCATGACGTCAAACTCCTGCGGGTGCTGACCGATCGCGGCAGTGAGTATTGCGGCAACCCAGAGCGCCACGAATACGAGCTCTACCTGGCGGTCGAGGACATCGATCACTCGCGGACCAAGACCAAGAGCCCGCAAACGAACGGCATCTGCGAGCGCTTCCACAAAACAGTGCTCAACGAGTTCTATCGTGTTGCCTTCCGCAAAAAGGTGTATCGTGCGCTCGATGAGCTGCAGGTCGATCTGGATTGCTGGATCAAGGAATACAATGAGGCGCGGCCACATCAGGGACGCTGGTGCTTCGGCAAAACGCCGATGCAGACCTTCCTGGATGCCATGCCTATCGCAAAGGAGAAAATGATCGCAGCCTGATCAGTCAGACATCAAAACCCGACCGCTCAACTAGGCGCCGGCCGTCAGATCGAGTTCCAGCTAATACAATTGATTTTCCTGGATTTTGTCGCCGGATTTACTTTTTTGTTGCCCACTCGCGTGCGCGAGGCACCACGATGTCCGCGAAGCTATGGGGTATGCTGAAAAACCTGCAACCGATTGAAAGGGTGATAGGAGCCGGGTTAACCTTTGTCGTTGCCCTTACGCGCGCGTAGGCGCCTGTACCGATTTCCCCGAGCTGGTAGTAATCTACTTGAAGGCCATGCGTCCGATCGGCGCCGCCTACGAAGGCGTGTGGCGTCGATCTGCCTGAAGGAAGTCATTGAGGGCCAGCCACGGTAATTGGCTTCGTTTTGTAATTTTGGGTTCGCTTGCCGACCTGCCGATGGCGCTTGGCATTACTCTGATTGGTGTCGATAGCGGCTACGGAAATCGCCCGCTCGCTGCCCACTTTGCCGTGAGCTGACGGCAGCGGGTGCGTTTGAAGCCACAGCGCCCGGGCGCTGGGCGTCGGATCGACGCCGGCATTCTTCCACCATCGGGCTTCGTCGCTGCACTGGTGGACCTCACGATGGTGGCCCCGGCACAGCGGAACGGTGAACTCGTCGCTGACCTTGCGCCCAAGTGCTGGGTGTTGCGCGAACCGCAGGTGGTGGGCATCCGAAGGTCTGCGGCCGCAGATCAGACAGGGCTGCCGGGCGACGAACTTCATGTGGTTCTTGTCACGGATCCGACGCGGCTTGGGAAATGCAGGCGTGGTCTTATCGATAGCGTTGGCCGCCGACCGATGCCTCGGTTCGGCTGGCTTCTGCTCTGCCGGCTCTGGAGCTTGGGCCGATTGAGCTGCCACCTGAGATACCTCCGTCACCTCCGCATCGCGGCACTCCAGCGTCGCCAGTCGGGCTTGGAAAGCCTCCTCAACGCTTCGGGCATCAGCCGCGGCCAAGCTGTTCTTGGCGCCGAGGATCCCATGCGCCCACGTCGCGGCCTGCTCGGCGGAAGCAATGTCCGCCAGTTCGGCCAGCATTTGCCGGCACAGAGTGGCCGATGCCTCAGCCTCGAGGACGGGCTTAGCCGAAGCGGCCGATGCACGGCGCTGGTACGGCCATTGCGGGGTCGAATACCGGCGGCCGCCGTTCAGCCGACCATTCCCACTGGCTGCGGGCGGCTCGGGTCTCGCATTCTGGGCGGTGGGTGCCTTGAGATCAGGCGCGTCGAGGTCGTCCTCCCCGGCAATGCCGACCAGGGTGAACAGTGCATAGCGGCGGGCATAGGTCAGCGCCGCCCCCATGCGTTGGGGATTGGCGGTCTCGGCGATTGGGCAGACCGGCCAATCCGAGGCAATCCATTCCCCAGACGAATGAGCCAGCACGGTAGTCAGATTGACGATGCCATTAGCCTCCTCGATGGCTGTCGTTTGCATTACCGCGATCTCGTGCTGCCCCAGCGTCTTGCGCACAATATCAAGCCCGCTCGCCAGCGAGGCATAACGAAACGAGCGTCCCTGTTGCGCCTCATCATCTGGATAGATGGTGGCCACCAATGACTTTTCCGGGTTGATGAGCGCGATCTGCGCCTTAGCAAGCGCAGTCGCGAGGCTCGCAATGGATGGGCTAGTCCGCTGCATTGGATTCCTCCGCGCTCACGAGATCGAAGCTGATGGCGCCCGATTTCGAACGCTTGGCCCTGACGCCATGGCCGACTGCCTCTTTGGCATCGTCCGGCATCAGGCTTTTGAGTTCGGCTTTGGCCTGTTCGTGCTCGGCATGCGCTCCCTTCGTGCGGGCAAAAATGCCGGCAAATTCCGCCCAGGCATTCGAAGAGCTCATGTCGACACTCCGAACGTCTTCGATGCGCGGCTTTGGCGGTTCAACGCCGAAAAGGTGAGGGGGCTCGCCGGTCTCTACACAGCGCCAAAATTTTCGCTCGGCAGTAAGGATGAGGTGCTGATAGAGCGGATCGGCGTGAACGGCGATTTCGACCCACTTTCCGCCGCCGGTGATCACCGACAGCACCGCAGACCTTGCCGCCAGCACCCACATGTTGTGCTGCAGTTGCGACATGTGTTTCTCAGCCGCCGCCTCTTCGGAGAAATACCAGGGCAGCATGAACTTCGACTCGAAGACTGCGCCGCTCGACTGAACGCGTCCGTCGGGCGTAGCGGCGAGCCAGCGGATGGTTGGATGGCGAACATGCTTCTGGATGTCGGTGATGACCTGACCGGTATTTGCTTCGTACCATTGCCGGTTCAGTTCTTCGGTGACTAGGCCGAGCTGGACGATGAGGTTGCGCGACAGATCCTGCGGGTCCACCTCGCCGCGCTTTTCCTGCCACAGCCGGACCAGCGCCGCCTCGTCGTCGCCCATGATGATGCGGGCGTCCGAACCGCCGATGAAGCTCCGTCGATCCAGAGGCTTCTTGCACCGTCGGGTCATGACCAACTCTCCGGCAAAGCATCGGCGGCCTGTTGCAAGGTGCCGGACACCTCAGACGTGAGGTCGCAAAGGAGAGCGTCGATCTGGCGCCGATCGAGCCCGCCCGGGATATTCTGCGCCGTGTCGTCGAGAATTGCCGTCACATAGACCGACAGCGCGTTGAACACCGCCTTCACGTGATCGACGCGGTCCTCAAGGTCGGAAGCGTCGGCAAAAAGCGGGATCGGCCAGGGCGGTTGCTTCGCCACGGCAGTCACAAATTCGGCGTGCGCCGCTCGAACCGAGTTAATGGATGGCTTTGCGCCCGCGCCTGTGCTCGGTGCGCGAACTGCAGTAAAGACGTCATCAGCCTGAGCCATGGGCTACCTCCATTGGCTTGGGTTAGAGCCGGTAGGCAGTTGCACCTTCCTATCGGCTCGCCTTTTTGGTACTACCAAAACATGGGCAAGGCGTCAAGAGAAAAGGTAATACCAAAAAAACGCGGCCGACCAGCCACTGGTCGAGACCCAGTACTGGCGCTACGGCTTCCGCCCGCGTTGAGGTCCGACATCGAACGCTGGGCCAAGCAGCAGAAGGACAAACCGTCACGATCGGAAGCCATTCGGCGGCTGATCGAGAAAGCATTGGCGATCAAAGCCGGAAAGTCGGATTTCGACGTGGAGTAAGCATTAACCTTTACATTGAAGGATCGTACGGACGAGCGGTTGCCTGCTGCACGACAGCCCGACATCCATAATTAAGACGTATCGCGCGCGGCCGTTGGGGCGATCTAGAACGGGTGCGGCGACCAGCCGCCTGCGGCGCACGCGGCAGGTGCCAGCGGATATCAGCAACGTCCTTTTTGCCATTTATTGTTTTTGTTTGCAGATTGACGGACACGCCATCATCACGGGGCGCTGCGCCAGCTGGATCGACTGCGAGGAGGCCACTGTTACTCCTGATAGGCGATTAGTGCCGCGCTTGCCGTTCTTAACCAATGCCGCCATTTTCGTTTTAGCGAATTGAGTTGAACGACGTCGCTTCCGTTGGCTTTCGTTTTAGTGACAAGACCAGGTGCCTTGTTCTTTTTAGCTTTTTTGTCGAGTTCTTTTTAGCGAAATCACTAAGCGTTTCTTTTTAGGCGATATCGTGCGCGCGATCTCGCCGTTGTTTTTAGCAAATTATCCGGCGCGGTAAGCCCGCATCGCCAGCGAATTTTTTAAGATTCGACACGCAAACAACTTTGTCACTTGCAAAATAGATTATCGTTTATTAGCTACGTAGAGTCGCGATCGGCCGATTGTTGGATTGAACCGCCATGCGGCGGCTCGGTAAGCCTCTCCCCGACAGCGACCCCGGCGCCGGGCTTTTGCCCTTAGATTACGTGTTTACAAAAGCCCGACGCCGATAAATTTTCTGTTGGTCAGCGTTCATGATCCCCATGCGTTCGTCTCCTCATAAGGTCGGAACCATTGCTGCAGCTGACGGAGCAGCGGCGCCGCGGGCGTCTGCGGCCGATCTTCAGATCGCCTATGTCGCGCCCAAGCAGTTGCGCCCCTCGCCGACAAATGCGCGCAAGCATTCCAAGAAGCAGCTGCAGCAGATTGCGTGCTCGATCGAGCGGTTTGGATTCCTCAATCCGGTTCTCGTCTCAGACGACTTCGAGATCATCGCCGGTCACGGCCGGGTCGAAGCTGCAAAGGCGCTCGGCTTGCGCGAGGTGCCGACGGTTCGGTTATCCAATCTGTCGGCCGCCGAGCGGCGTGCCTATGTCATCGCGGATAATCGGCTGGCCGAGCGCGCCGGGTGGGATCGGGAGCTGTTGGCGAGCGAATTGCGCGAGCTGCTTGATCTGCAATTTGATGACCTCGAATTGACCGGGTTCTCGCTCGACCAGATCGACGTCATCCTGGACGACGCGGTCGAAAAGAAAGCCAAGGAGACCGCTGAGGATCAGCTTCCAACCAACGGCCCGCAAGGTCCGGCCGTTTCACAGATGGGCGATCGGTGGATGCTGGGGCCGCACCGCCTGCTGTGCGGGGATACCCCGCAGGATTGCGACGTCATCGTCCGGCATTGGCAGCAATTCGCCGGGAAGTCTGCGCGCCTTGCAGGGTCGGCTCTGACCTTTGCGGAAGTGGCAGCCAAGCGCCTGACTCGGTCCAGCCGATCGTCCAACAAAGCTTAAGGGGGTTGAGTAAGATGACCGAAAAATCCGCTCACGGCGAAGGGCTCGCATCACAGCTCGACGAATCGAAGACGACTCTGGCCGCAGAGGACCGGGTTGGCCCTGGGCATCCTCCACGCAACACTCGGTGGAAGAAAGGTGATCCATCGCCCAATCCGCTCGGGCGGCCGCGCAAGGAGCGTTCCATGCTTCCCGATCTCAAGAAGGTCCTCGAGCAGGCGCTCAATAAAAAAGTTCGGGTGTCCCGCGGTAATCGAAAGGTCTTCATGACAAGGCTGGAAATTGGCCTGGAGCAGCTTCTCAATCAGTTCGCCGCAGGCGATCGCCATGCGCGCAACGATCTCATGAAACTCGCCGAGAGAACGGGTATCGATCTGTTGGCCAAACACAAACAAAGTATCGAGGAGGCACTCGCCCCTAGCCACCAGGCTATCCTCGATGCGTACGTCGCGCGCCGAACCGGCGCGGCAAACGTTGCCGCGGCCAAGGCCGTGCTGGCACCGGCGGAGCTTTTGGATGATGAGCCTGATGAGACCGAGCAGCCGCAATCACCGCTTCGGTCCCCGCCGCGCCCGTCCGGCGCGAGCGAAGAGGAGGACAGACAGGAACTGAGAGCGACTTTGCAGAAGCTCGATCAAGCGTCGTACGGGCCAGGTCACCCGCCCCCCGGGGGCTTCTCAGTGACGACTGGGAAACCGACGTGAGGCAGATCGCGAAGTAGCTATGACGACACTCTTGCATACCCTGGACGATTATCCGCCGGGCCTCGTGCTGCGCGCGGCGCTGGCGAGCGATTTCATGGCATTCACCGAGTATGCCTTCGGCGTGGTGCACCCCAATACGCCGTTCAAGCCGAACTGGCACCTCGAGGCGCTTGCCTACAAACTGTCGCAGGTCGCCGCGGGCGAGGTCAGGCGCCTGATCGTCACCATGCCGCCGCGCAATCTGAAATCGCTGTTTGCGTCCATCGCACTGCCGGCCTGGTTTCTCGGCCATAACCCCTCGGAACGGGTGGTGGCGGTGTCCTATTCCGACCAGCTCGCGCGCACTCACGCCAACGATTTCCGCCGGCTGGTGAACGATCCGATCTATCAGGCAACCTTTTCGGCGATGCGGCTGGAGCGCGACACCGATCGCGAGATCATGACCACGCTGCGCGGGCGGCGCTTGACCACCTCGATCGAAGGCACCTTGACCGGCCTGGGCGGCAACCTGGTGGTTATCGATGATCCGCTCAAGCAGGACGATGCCTATTCCGAGGCGGTGCGAACACGGACCATCGAATGGTATCGCTCCACGCTGGTCAGCCGGCCGGACGACAAACAGATCGCGCGCATCGTTCTGGTCATGCAGCGCGTCCATCAGAACGATCTCGCCGGCTACCTGATGGAGCAGGGCGGATTCGAGATTCTGAATCTTCCCGCCATTGCGCCGCGGATGGAGGCCTATGCCCTCGGTGACGGTCGCCGCTATGTGCGGCAACAACATGAACTCCTGCACCCGGCCCACGAACCGCTCTCGGTTCTGCGCGACGTCAAACGACAAATGGGGCCGATCGCCTTTTCGGCGCAGTACCAGCAGAGCCCGATCCCGCCCGGCGGCACCATCATCAAACGCAAATGGCTCGCGACTTATGACGGCTATCCGCCCCATGAGCGCGGCGATCACATCATCATGAGTTGGGACATCGCATTGAGCGAACAGGAGGCGGGCGACTATTCGGCCGGCGTCGTGTTGTTGCGCCGTGGCGAGGTCTATTACGTTCTTGAAGTGATCCGCGGTCGCCTGCGCTTTAACGAACTGCGCCGCAAGATAATCGAGGTCAAGCAGCGCTACGGCGCCGGGACCCTCTTGATCGAGGACTCACCCATCGGCAAGGGCTTGATCCAAAGCCTTGAGGAAAGTTCGATCAACGTCACCAAGTATGTGCCGAACACCGACAAGCGCGCTCGCCTGATTGCCCAATCCGATCTGTTCGCTGGCGGTTCAGTCCGGCTGCCCAAGAGGGCTCCCTGGCTGGAAGATTTCACCGCCGAACTTTTGGCTTTCCCCGGTCGCCACGACGATCAGGTCGACGCCCTGGCCCAGGGGCTCGCCTGGGGGCGGGAAATGTGGAGTTACCGGGCAAGGTTTCGCAGGACAGTCAACTGATGAAGGCAAGTGGCTCTCAGCCGTCTATCCCACACCGTCGGAACAATCCGCCCGGCTACTCGACCAAAAGAGGACGGTCGGCTCCCGCTCGTGTGCCGGGCGCAAGGTTGGCGTGTGCGGCGGCATAGCAGTCGAATCAGACCGAGGGGGTAGAGCGCCTCGTTATTGCGCTCGTTCGCCGGGATAACGAATTGGTAGCGCTGCCCGGCAGGGGCGAGAGGCGCCGCTTGCAGGCGACCGAGACCAAGGCGGGCGAAAAAACCCCTCCCGCTATGGTGCCGCTGCGCCCAGTCGATTACATCCTCAATGGCAGCGTCATCACCTTCGAGCGTTCCATTGAAAGCAGCGATGCGACGGCCGATTGGCCCGGCTTGGGCGGCGCGTCGACACCAACAGAAATTTCGTCCGCGTCATGATGCGCCTTGTCAACGCTGCGGCCGCCTAATATAAGCTATTTATAGCTACTTGATTGCCGCATCTACAAAATGTCGCATCGCGCTCACATCGGCCAAATGGTGGAACGACTTGATCGTGAGCTTGCCGGGAATCATCGACTTAATCCGATCTGCAGAAGAGCAATCATAATACCCACTGGGGCATTTGGATGTCGCGGCCCGATGAACCGCGCGTGTGCTCATCGCCAATGATGTGCTGCGCTACCCGCCCGATAGCGATACAGAACTGCATCGACAAACAATCGGTTATCGGCGGCGGTGCCGCCAACATGCCCCTCGCGCCCAGGTAAAAAATTCTTGATCCTATCCAACTAGTCATCACGTAATGCGTAGTGGCGCATCGGTCAGCCCTCCACAGGCCGACCTTCCATGAGTCACTCAATCGCTGATTTGGGAATCCTCTAACTGAAGACACGCCCTAAGATGAAAAGTTGCTGCGCAGAGCGGCCAGCGCCCGTTGTGCGCGGCGCCCGTTGACCTGTACCTGCGCTCGCAAGGATCGCCGGGTCTTCAGGCCCAGCGCGTAGGCGTCGCGTTGCCACGCCAGCGCCCGCGCGAGCAGGCCTAGGATCTCAAGGACTTTGCTGATCCGTGGCCATTTGCGTTGCTGAACGCAACGCAAGGCATGCAGTCGGCCCCACAGATGATCCGCAAAAGGCAGAGGAAGGCGACTGCGGAGGATCCGGTGCGTGGCATGGATCGCGCCGGAAAGATGGTGAAAATAGCCGCGGTCGTGGGCTTCAAGGGCCAGCGCGCTCCAATCGAATTCGGGTCCGCTGCCGGCGATGAGCCTAGCCAGATCGAGCCCATTGCGCAGGTTCAGGACACCGCCGGCAAAATCCCCATTCATGATCTGTGCGTGAATGACGTTGTGTACAATGCGATGCCGGGATTCCGGCAACAGCAGGCCGGGAGCCACCTCGCGCGCTGATGCGATCACCTCCGGGATCGACAAAAACTCGATGCGATTGGAAAGGTCACGGTGAATTTCCACGATCGCCTCGGCGCCTTCGCATACCATCGGAGCGTGATGGAAATGGCCGACCTCGATGTATATTCCGCTGGCCTCGCGATATCCGGAAGCCGCCAGGGCTCGTACGGCCGGTTCGAATTCCTGCGGAGCGATAGCGAGATCGATGTCTTGCATCATTCGGTCGGATGCAGCCGGTGAGTTCCCGTCAAAGAGCCATACAGCGCCTTTGAGCAGCGCCGCGCGCAACCCGGCACGCGCCAAAGTCGAGCCAATGCCGAGACATTGCCGGCGGAGGCGTGCGTTGCGGGCCGCGTTCCGAGCGTGCAGAAACGCGAGATAGTTTCGGACATCCTGCGGAACAAATTTGCAAAGCGAGGGCCGGGAGAGGGTTGTCCACAAGGCGGGAGCGACAAGATGCTTGTTCGCTAACGAAACAACCGCTAGCCAGTCAAGCTCGGGGTCGCGGATCACCTGCCCGGTTAGTGCAAGGTCGTCCAACGAATCGAAAACTGACAAGCAGCGATCGACGGCGGCCAAGACGAGGCCTCTACTCATGATCGCCCGAGCATGATTAGCGCTCGCCACCAGCGTTCTTGATCATAAAGCAAGCATTGGAAAACGTAGACATCTAAGCATCATGCAAGCGGGGTGACAATGGAGGTTCTGGTCAAGCTTCTGCTTCGCGGCGGCCACGTCTGGGAATTCTGCTGCAAGGACGACGATCCGATCGTATTTGGGCTGGTGTCCGCGCTGCCGGGCGCAGACGTGGTGGGCAACTTGCCTCCGGATGGTCTTGTCCAGATAGAGACGCGAACGGGCGAGCGCTTTTTCCTGACCCGGTCATCGCTGGTCTCGGTCGAGATTGTCCCGGTCGCCGATCCCTTGCAGTTCCTCGGCACCAAACGTCTGGCCGAGCCTTTGGTCAGCTTTCCGTCAAGGGCGTCGGTTCCATCTCCGTTCGTGTTGGCGAAGGGAGCGCTGCCGGACGACGTTCACGCCGCCCTGATCACGCATGCACTCAGTCAAGACGCCGGAGCACTGCGGTCACAGAATGAAATACGCGAGCTCAACCTTGGTCCGCTCGAGGAGCCGGTCACGAGGGCGCTATGGTCCCAGTTGGCGCACGGCAGTGTCATTCTCGGCGTCTTCGAGCAGGCCGAAGTTAGACCCCAATTCCGCCTGCTCGCGATCGGTGATACGCAAGCCGTTTCCTGGGACCCGAACCCAGCCGACATCCTTTATATGATGTATCACTTTCACAAACAACCGAAGGGCTTTATGGGTGGAGGGATCAGGCTGTTCGATGGTCGGACCGAGAACGGGAAGCGGTGTGCAGCGGCCAGCTTCCGCGATCTGGAAATCGGAGACAACGATCTGCTGATCTTTCCCGCGCACGTCGTGAATGCGGGCCTGCCGGTTCGCTGCCCAACTCGCAACTTCGTGGACGAGCTGTTTGTAATACGCGGCACCTTGTGCCGGGGCTCAGCCAGTGAGTGAAGGCGCCACCAGCGCTCGGCCGTGGGCCGGAGCCTCGTTCCACCCGGTCGTCGGCGGGGGCGTGCTGTTCGATGCGGTGCAGGGCCGGCTCTACGCGCTCAACCCGGCCGCGGGATTGACATGGCTTTGCATCAGAGACGGCCTTTCCCGGCATCAGAGCACGCTGGCGCTCGCGAAGGCCTTTGAAGTCGATCGCACGATCGCCGCCGAATGGATGCGCATCAGCATGGACAGGTTCCAGGATCTCGGCCTGCTGGAGACCACCGCGTCAGCGAAAGCTGCCCCGGCCTTGCTTACGCGGGGGACGTCCCCGAAGTCATCGACGCCCGCGGCCCGACGAGGGCCGTGTGCCGAGTACCGGCTGTTCGACCAAATCTTGCGCGTATGGGCCCCGCCCGGTCCTCTGGCGGCGGTCGAAAGCCTCCTCGCGGTCTTACGAAGCGATCCTGTACATCGGAAAGAGGATGGATGTCTGGAAATCGCGATCGATATCGTCGCGCATGGCGATCGATGGGGTATCATGATCGGCAGGCAACTTAAGACGACCTGCGAGATGGCATCGATTGTGGCCGAACTCGAGCAGCTTTTGGTCCAGACGGTAGTCCCGACGATCCCGCATCTGTTGACGCTGCATGCGGCGGCCTTGCAGCGCTATGGCCGGACGTGGTTACTGGCGGGCCTCTCCGGCGCCGGCAAGACTACCTTGAGCCTCGCTCTTGCCCGAGCCGGATGGAGCTTCGGATCCGATGAAATCGTTCTGCTTGGTCGCGACCGGGATCTGCGCGCGCTGCCGCTGCCCCCCTGCATCAAGGCGGATTCGTTTCCGCTGATCGAGAGCTGGTTTCCAGAGCTGCGGAGTGCCCCGCAGCACAAAAGATATGGCCATATCGTCAAATACTTGCCGTTCAGATCCACGCCAATTTCTGGCGTGCCCGGCTGTGTGGTGTTCCTCCGCTTCCACCCGCGCGGCCCGAACAAAATACAACCTGTGGATCATTTCGGCGCGCTGGAGAGGTTGCTCGCGCAATGCGTGTTCGTACCTCCGGGATTTCAACACGGCGACGTCGAACGTTTGCTGCAATGGCACCGCGAGCAGAGTTACTTCGATCTCTCCTTTCGCGATTGGGAGGCGGCAGTGGACATCTTGACTTGCCTCGACGCAGCTAGCCGAAGGTAGTGCCCTATGCGCTTGCAGCCAAAGGGGTTCTCAGCTGCGCACGACGAAGACCCTATTCCAAGGAAGAGGCATAGGAGCTTCTCGATTTCGCCGAACTCTATTTGACCTATGTCTATACGCTGCCTGGGCGATTGAAAAGAACGCCAGGATCGGGTGGCCGCGCATGTCGCCAGTCGCCGGACGCGAGAGCTCCACCTTGGAATTACCGATTATCTCAGCCGGGTTAAAGATGGAGGCGGAGACCAATGGAATGGCCGTTCCAATGCGCACCCAATTTTCCACTTGACAACAAGAGGTCCCATACGAGGACACTGACGTTGCCCCCTTGAATTGATCCAAGGCGAACCGGAGTCTGGCCCTTAAGGAGAGGACCAGACGATGAAGCGGAAGCGGCATGCGGAAGAGCAGATTATTGCGATCCTGAAGGAGCACGAGGCCGGCGTGAAGACGGCCGATCTGTGCCGCAAGTACGGGATCAGCGAAGCAAGCTTCTATAACTGGAAGGCAAAGTACGGCGGCCTGGAGGTCTCTGAAGCCAAGCGGCTGCGCGGCTTGGAGAGCGAGAACGCCCGGCTCAAGAAATTGTTGGCCGACGTCATGCTCGACAACGCGGCACTGAAGGATCTACTGGCAAAAAAATGGTGACGCCCGCTGTCAAGCGAGAGGCTGTCGCTCACCTGCGTTCTGCGTTCGACATGAGCGAGCGGCGGGCGTGCAGGAGCATCGGCTGCGTGCGGATGACGGTGCGATATCGGTCGCGGCGCCCGAACGATGCCGATCTGCGGCAGCGGTTACGGGCTCTGGCCCATGAGCGCCGTCGCTTCGGCTATCGGCGGCTGCATGTTCTGCTGCGGCGGGAGGGCTTCAAAGTGAACCATAAACAGTTGTTTCGGCTCTATCGCGAGGAACGGCTTATGGTGCGCCGGCGCGGCGGCCGCAAACGGGCGCTGGGCACGCGTGCCCCGATTCTGGTGCCGCAACAGCCGAATGAGCGGTGGTCGCACGACTTCGTTGCCGACCAGTTCATCGATGGCCGCCGCATGCGCATCCTGATCGTGGTCGACGACTGCTCCCGCGAATGCTTGGCGCTTATCCCGGACACTTCGATCTCCGGTATCAGGGTCGCCCGCGAACTCGACCGCCTGCTGGCCGATCGCGGCAAGCCGAAGATGATCGTGTCCGACAACGGCACCGAGCTCACCTCGAATGCGATCCTGCAATGGGCTGACGATCACAAGGTCGCCGGGCATTACATCGCGCCAGGCAAGCCGATGCAGAATGCCTTCGCCGAGTCCTTCATCGGACGCTTGCGCGACGAACTCCTCAATGAGACCTTGTTCCGCTCACTGCCGCACACGCGCGTTGTGCTCGAAGCCTGGCGCGCTGATTACAACACCAACCGGCCGCACCCGCGGCTCGGTTGGCTGAGCCCAGCCTGCTACGCTGCGGACCGGCGGTCCGCTGCGCTTCGCTCCACTGACGGCTCCGCTCCGCGGACCGCCGTCCTCACCGCCCACCAGGGCAATGTCGAATGCCAGACTCCAATCCTCAATGGATAAAACTTGGGGGCAACGTCAGTTCGGCTTGATGGACGCGGCGCAGACGTGATAGCCCTGCAAAGATTGGGGTTCGGCGTCATGACAGATGCGGACGACGACAACGGTCAGAGAGCCGAACGGCGCGCTTTCTTGGATCAGTGCGGGCGATTTGCTATTGTCACGCCGCCCGTCGTCACGCTCATGCTCACCGTGACCGACAAGGCCGAGGCAGCAGCGCTTACTACGTCAGGGAAGACACTAATAACCACATCGACAACGAGATCGACAATAACCACATCGACAACGAGATCGACAACGCCGACAACGGCGACAACGCCGACAACGGCAACGACGGCGACAACGGCAACGACGGCGACAACGCCGACAACGGCAACGACGGCAACGACGGCAACGACGGCGACAACGGCAACGACGGCGACAACGGCAACGACGGCAACGACGGCGACAACGCCGACAACGCCGACAACGGCAACGACGGCGACAACGCCGACAACGGCAACGACGGCGACAACGCCGACAACGCCAACGGCGGCGCCGACGGCGACGACGGCAGCGCTTCTTATGAATCTTGATCCGTCGAGTCCAACGACAGGACGCTTAGCGATGATAATAAATTCGATGGGTTTGATGAAATTGTGAGCGCTCGCGTCGCTTGGACTAAGCGCGTCCTCAGGAAAGCACGCCGAGGTGCTCCGAGAATAAAAGTCTCTTGGGGCGAGCTGGTCGATCGATATACGATTATCGAATTGAAGCTTGGCAATGCCCAGGAGCCACAGCATGCCGCGTCCTTACAAGCTGACCTCGCCAAATTGCAACGCGAAATGGACTGGTTCCTCAAAAGCATTCCAGGAGCCGGCGTCCTTTATAAAAAGATGAATCTGGTAAATTCTCGACTTTGGCAGTTGGAGAATAAAATTCGTGCCCTGATCCGCACGGGCGACACCGGGGCCGATTTCATAAAAACGGCCCGTTCGATAACCCTCGCGAACGATAAGCGCAGTGCGCTGAAGGCCTCCGTCAACAAGGTAGCGGCTACTGGCATCGAAGAAGTCAAGATCTATTCGGTTAGATGACCCCGAGGGAACGAAGAACACGGGAGACACCCTGCATCAGGCGCGCGTGCGGTACGAGTGAAGGGAAAATTCGTGACCTCATGTGTGATGATCAGGTGATATTCCGTGGCCGAGTAAACTGCAACAACGTCTGAAAGTTCATAGCTAGCCAGGGCGCCGTCCACACGTGACCCGAAGCGTATCGCTACTCAATCTCCTGTCGGCAAGCCCAGCAAGATTGGCAGGCCCTCCGACCGAGGTTGCTCGATCGGCAACGGGACAGCGTGTTCTCGCGGACCGCTGGTCGCGGAGCAAACCTAGCCGACCTGTGGGCTTGACCCGGCGATCCATCCTCCTGCAAAGGAGATGGATCCGCAGGTTGAACCCGCGGGTGACGGACGTGGTGTGCAGCTAATTTGTCGAAACCCGCTCCAGCCATCATGAATACGCCAGCCCGGCCGTCGCGGCTCGATGCGCGAGATGCCTCAGGACAACCAGCCGCGGTTGAGATCGAACCCGTCAGGGCGCAGGCTCTTCTACTTGAGAACCGCAAAGAGTTCGAGGAAGCGGCGCGGTGTTGGCGGACGTTTCTCGATCAGCACCCCGGGCACGCCGAGGCGGCGAACGAGCTCGGCCGCGTCTTTGTCCGCATGGAGCGCTTCGAGGACGGGCTGCGCTGGTTTCGGCGCGCTCTGGAAATCCGTCCGGGCCTTATGGCAGCGAAAACCAATGCCGGCATCGCGCTGCGACAACTGAAGCGCTTCGACGAAGCAGCGGCGAGCTTCCAGGAGATGCTCGCATCGACACCGGACGACGCCGTCGCCTGCTTCAACCTCGGGCTTTCGCTCCGCGCGCTGCAACGCAACGATGAGGCTTTGAACTGGCTGCGCAAGGCTTCCGATCTGCGGCCGGGTGATGCGGAGAGTGCGCGTGAACTCGGCGATGTTCTAATGGCGCTCAACCGCAACGAAGAGGCCATTACGGCGTATCAGCGCGCGGTGTCGCTGCAACCCGAAAGTATCCCTCTGCTGCTGAGCTTGGGCGGGCGTTTGCAGGAGGAGAGACGCTTCAACGAAGCGGCTGCGGTATTCGGAAAGGTCGTAGACCTCGATCCGGCCCATTGTAACGGCTGGCTCAGTCTCGGGGGCGCGCTGCTCGGGCTCTATCGGTACGCGGATTCGCTTGCTGCGTTCCGGCGGGCTCTTGTGCTGGAGCCAGGCTCCGCCGTCGCCTATTGTAACATGTCCCTCGCCCTCATGGGCCTCGATCGCCTCCAGGAGGCGGTTGAGGCCTCCCAGAAAGCCCTCTTCATCGAGCCCGGTTCGCCGGTTGCGTCGTTCAACCTTGGTTGTGTGCTGCTAGCCCTTGGAAATTTCCGCGAAGGCTGGGAAGGCTACGATTACCGGTTCATCATGGGCGGAAACAAATGGCTGCGCCCGGAAGCACACGCGGCACCGTGGACCGGCGAACCGCTGGCGGGCAAATCGATCCTGGTTCTTGGCGAGCAGGGAAACGGGGACCTGATCCAATTCTCGCGCTACTTGCCCGCGCTGAGCGACTTAGGCGCATCAGTGTCCTTTCTCGTGGGGGACAGGCTGCATCGGCTCTTCCGCACCCTAGGCGGATCAATCACGCTGCTCACCGAGATTCCGCCAGACGCCCGTTTTGATTTTCAATGCCCGCTGATGAGTCTGCCGGGCCGGTTCGATCGCCTCGACCTGCCGATCCCTACGCGGCCCTACCTCAAGGCTGAAACAGAGGCGGTCGCGCGGTGGAGAGAGCGGATCGGCGACCGCGGATTCCGTGTGGGGGTCGCGTGGCGCGGAAACCGATACCCCCAAGGTGACGGATTCCGGCCGTTCCCGCTCGACGCACTGCGCCCTCTAGGGGCGCTTCCCGACGTTCGCTTGATCAGCCTGCAGCTCAAGGAAGGCAAGGAAGAAATCGATAAATTACCGGCCGAAATGCATGTCGAGCTGCTTGGTCCCGATTTCGACGCCGGCCCCGACGGCTTCCTGGATTCCGCCGCCGTTTTGACGCTGATGGATCTGGTCATCAGCTGCGATACATCAATCGCGCACTTGGCCGGTGCACTCGGCCGTCCACTGTGGATCGCGCTCAACCGCACTCCCGAGTGGCGCTGGCAACGGCAGCGGACCGACTCCGTCTGGTACCCCACGGCCAGACTGTTCCGGCAGGAGATGAACGGCGATTGGGATGGGGTCTTTTCCCGGATGACCGCAGAGTTGGAAGAATTGCTCAAGGCGCGGGCCGACGCGCCGCAACAACGGCCTTCTGCTTCGCGCAGGCGCGCGCCGGTCGTGGAAATGTCGTGGGGCGATCTGCTCGAAAGGATCGCAATCCTTGAGATCAAAGCCGAACACGCGGCCTGCCGAGGTGCCACCGACGACGTTACGCGCGAGTTGGACCATCTCAAATCGGTCGTCGCAGGCTTCGAACCGCTTTCCTCCGTCATCGTAGCCTGTTGGGACGAGTTGCGAGTGACGAACGAAAGGCTCCGGGATATCGAAGATGCGATGAGAGCCTGCGAGGCGGAGCAACGCTTGGATGCGCGTTTCACGCAGCTGGCTCACGAAGCTCAAGCCTTGAACGATGAACGGGCGCGCATCAAGCGAGACATAAATGACACGATCGGTAGAGCTTGATCGCGTTTCATCCGCCGCGCACGCTCTAGGTGTTTAGTCCCACGGAATCGTGGTGCATTGTACCATGATCTTCGGAGGGATGAGCTATGGGGCAGATTCTTCACGGCAGCGCCACGACGACTGAGGCGGTCCGTCGAGCAATACAAAATAGTCAAGCGAGCCTGAGGGAGCTCGCCGCCCGCTACGGCATCAATCCAAAGACGGTTGTCAAATGGCGCCGACGCGGTTCGGTCTGCGATGCTCGCATGGGCCCGAAGGAGCCTCGCTCATCAGTTCTCAGTAGGGAGGAAGAGGCGCTGATTGTCGCCTTTCGCAAGCACACGCTGCTGCCGCTTGACGATTGCCTCTATGCTCTGCAGGTCACCGTTCCGCACCTCACGCGATCATCCTTGCATCGTTGCTTCCGACGGCATGGAATCAGCCGGCTGCCTGAGATGGAAGGCGACAAGCCAGCCAAGCAAAGGTTCGAGTCCTATCCGATCGGCTACTTCCACCTGGACATTGCCGAGGTACGAACCGAGGAGGGAAAGCTCTACCTGTTCGTCGCAATCGATCGGACATCCAAGTTCGCCTACGCCGAGTTGCACCAGAAGGCCAATCGCTGGATAGCTACGGGCTTCCTCAGAGCCCTGATCAAAGTGGTCCCCTACAAAATCCATACCGTGCTCACCGATAATGGCATCCAGTTCACCGATCTGCCGAAGAATCGTCTCGGACCGACAGCGCGCTGGCGCAGCCATATGTTCGACATGCTATGTGATACTAATAGCATAGAGCACAGGCTGACCAAGCCAAACCATCCCTGGACCAACGGCCAGGTTGAAAGGATGAACCGAACCCTCAAGGAGGCGACCGTGCAACGCTATCATTACGGTACGCATGGCCAACTCAAAGCACATATTCAGGCCTTCTTGATGGCCTATAACTTCGCCAAGCGTCTTAAGACACTCAGAGGCCTGACGCCCTACGAGTACATCTGCAAAATCTGGACGACGCAGCCAAATCGGTTCAGGCTAAACCCGCTTCACCACACCGTGGGACTGAACACCTAAACCGCGTGGCCTGATCGTGGCTTTTGGTTCAGGCTTCTTTTGGAGCGCTGGACCAAAACCGGCAGATCCAGACACGCCTTGTCCATGTCTGCGCGGTTGAAACTGGAGAGCGCCGCTTCTGTTTTCCCCTGTTTTCTCCCTGTTATTTGCACATGGCGAAATTACCCTAAACCTTTCATTCCTCACAGTAATCGTCCGTTTCTTGTGCGAACCACATGCCTGTTTTTTGCCAAACTCTCCCTGTTTCCCAGGGAAAAAATTTTACACCTGTTCGGCAAATCCCCGATTCGGGGGCCAAGCTCCATTCCGGAGGCGGTGCTGCTCCGATGGTCAGCAAGCCCGGGATCAACGCCGTTCACAGTCGAGGCGGTCATGGCAGATGGTTCGAAATCTCTATCGGCCACTGCGGTCGAGCCAATGATCGTTGACAGCGTCGACTTGGCGGCCGCAGCCATGGCACACTGATCCAACGTTTATCCATCAAGGCGGGACCCATGAGCAAATCCGTCCTTGGCATCATCGGCGGCTCCGGCATTTACGACTTGCCCGGGTTTGAGAAGGCGCGAACGGAGACGGTCGGCAGCCCATGGGGGCAGCCATCCGCGCCCTTGCTGCTCGGCGAAGTCGCTGGCCTACCGGTCGTGTTCCTGTCGCGCCACGACAAGGGGCACCGGCTCGCCCCGTCCGACATCAACTATCGCGCCAATATCGACGCGCTCAAGCGCGCCGGCGTCACCGATCTCGTGTCGCTGTCGGCGTGCGGTTCGTTCAAGGAGGAGCTGCCGCCCGGCACCTTCGTGCTGATCGATCAGTTCGTCGATCGCACCTACGGCCGCGCCAATTCATTCTTCGGCAAGGGCTGCGTCGCCCACGTCTCGATGGCGCATCCGGTGTCGCCGCGGCTGCGCATCCATATCGCCGAGGCGGCCATGGCCGAAGGCGTCGCCGTGGTGCGCGACGGCACCTATGTGTGCATCGAAGGCCCGCAATTCTCGACATTGGCCGAGAGCCTCACCTACAAGAATCTCGGCTATTCGGTGATCGGCATGACCAACCTGCCGGAAGCCAAGCTCGCCCGCGAGGCCGAGATCTGCTACGCCACCGTCGCCATGGTCACCGATTTCGATTGCTGGCATCCCGACCACGATGCCGTGACCGTGCAGGACGTCATCAAGGTGCTGACGGCCAATGCGGACAAGGCCAAGCGCCTGGTCGCGCGGCTCGCCCGCGATTTCCCGCGCGAGCACGAGCCATGCCCGATCGGCTCGGATCGGGCGCTCGACACCGCCTTGATCACCGCCCCGGAGGCGCGCGATCCGGAGCTCCTGAAGAAGCTCGACGCGGTGGCGGGACGTATACTGCGCGCTGCACATGGCGCAAAGACGTGAAGCCGCAAAAGGCCGCTAAATCTTTGCCGGGTTGCCGGCCGGCCGGTTTTGGTGGAGACTGAGCAAGCATTCAAAGCCACGGAGGCGCGCCGATGGATATCGTTCCGCTCGGCTTCGCGGCCGAGCTGCGTGGCGTGACGCTCGCTGAGATCGCGGCCGACGACGCCGCGTACACGGCGACGCGCGCGGCGTTCGAAGAGCATTCCGTCCTGATTTTTCGCGGCCAGCAGGTGACCGATGCGGCGCAGCTCGCCTTCGCGCGCCGCTTCGGACCGCTCGAAGTGACCAAGGTCGGCTCGCGGGGCGCCGGCACCAACCTCGTGATCCTCTCGACCATCGATGAGAACGGCAAGGTCGTGCCGGCCGATCACCGCTTTGCCCTCAGCAACAAAGCGAACCAGCTTTGGCATACCGACAGCACCTTCAAGAAGGTGCCGGCGCTGGCCTCGGTGCTGTCCGCGCGCGTTATTCCCGCGCGCGGCGGCGAGACCGAATATGTCTCGACCCGTCTCGCCTGGGAGCGGCTCGATCCGGCGCTGCGCCGGCGCCTTGAGAATTCCTTCGCCTGGCACGATTACGCCCATTCACGGGGAAAGATCGCCGCCGACCTTGCGAGCGCCGAGGAGCGCGCGGCGCTGCCGCCGCAATGCTGGCGCATGGCGTGGAAGAACCCGGCGAACGGCCGCAACGCGCTCTATATTGCCTCCCACGCCTATGCCATCGAGGGAATGAAAGAAGACGCGGCGCAAAAGCTCCTCGCCGAGCTGATCGACGCCGCGACGGCGCCGGGACTCACCTACCTGCACACTTGGCGCCAGGGCGACGTGGTCATGTGGGATAACCGCGCCACTCTGCATCGCGGCCGACCTTGGCTGCCGCATGAGCCGCGCTTCATGGTGCGCACCACGATTTCGGCGACCGAAGCGGACGGGTTGGAGAGCGTGCGCCCGCCCTCGCGCCAAGCGGCGGAGTGACGGCGCGCCGGACTTGCCGGAGCCGGCCGCCGCAGACCGCCGCGGTGGCCGAGCCGGTCGAGCACGAGCCGCTCAGCCACGCTCCGCCTCGACGAAGAACTCGGCGTTGCCGTCGCCGCCACGGATCGGCGAGGGCGCGAGACCGCCGACGCGCCATCCCTGCGACCCGAGAAACGCGGCGATGTCGTCGCAGACGGCGGCGTGGATCGCCGGATCGCGCACGACGCCTTTCTTGATGTCGCGACGCCCGGTCTCGAATTGCGGCTTGATTAGCGCGAGGAGAAAGGCGCGGGCGCGGAGAAGTTTGCCGATCGGCGGCAGCACCAGCTTGAGCGAGATGAAGCTCACATCGACGGCGACAAAATCCGGCGGCTCGGCAAGGCGCGGCGGATCGAGTGCGCGAATGTCGGTTTCTTCCATCAAGACGATCTCGCGCCGCCCGCGCAGCGACCGATGAAGCTGGTCGCGCCCGACATCGACCGCATAGACGCGGCGGGCGCCGCGGCGCAGGAGCACTTGCGTGAAGCCGCCGGTCGAGGCGCCGACGTCGAGGCAGATGCGGCCCGCCACGTCGAGATGAAAATGGTCGAGGGCGGCGGCGAGCTTGACGCCGCCGCGCGACACATAGGGGTGTTCGGGCGCGGCCGTGATCGCGGCGGCAGTGGAGATCTCCTCCGATGCCTTGCGCACCGGAACGCCGTCGGCCGTCACCAGGCCGGCCGCGATCGCCGCCTGGGCGCGAGCGCGGCTCGCAAACAGACCGCGCGCCACCAAGAGGCGATCGGCGCGTTGGCGAAGAGTCATGGCCGGTGAATGCGAGGCGGTGACCAGTCATCCTTCCCCGCTTCGCGGGGGAGAATATTTCACGACCGCTTCACTGCCGCACGAACTTCACGACGTCGCCGCGGACATTCTGCCCGAGGGCTTCGAACGCCTTGGCGACGATGCCTTTGGCGTCGAGGCCGGCCTTGGCGTACATCGCGTTCGGGGAGTCTTGGTCGATGAAGATGTCCGGCAGCACCATGGAACGGACCTTGAGGCCGTGGTCGAGGACGCCGTGCTCGGCGAGCATCTGCATCACGTGGGCGCCGAAGCCGCCGATCGCTCCCTCCTCGATCGTGAGCAGAACCTCGTGCTCGCGCGCGAGCCGCAACAGCAGATCGACGTCGAGGGGCTTGGCAAAGCGCGCGTCGGCGACCGTGGTCGACAGGCCGTAGGCCGCAAGCTCGTCGGCCGCCTTGAGGCATTCGCCGAGCCGTGCGCCAAACGAGAATATGGCGATCTTGTTGCCTTCGCGGATGACGCGGCCCTTGCCGATCTCGAGCGGATGGCCTTCCTCGGGCATCGCCACGCCGCGGCCTTCGCCGCGCGGATAGCGCAGCGCCGAGGGGCGATCGTCGATCGCCACCGCCGTCGCCACCATATGCACCAGCTCCGCTTCGTCGGCCGCCGCCATGACCACGAAGCCCGGCAGGCAGCCGAGATAGGCGACGTCGAACGCGCCGGCATGCGTCGGCCCGTCGGCGCCGACGAGGCCGGCGCGGTCCATGGCGAAGCGCACCGGCAGGCGTTGGATGGCGACGTCGTGGACGACCTGGTCGTAGGCGCGCTGCAGGAAGGTCGAGTAGATGGTCGCGAAGGGCTTGAACCCCTCGGTCGCCAGCCCGGCGCAGAAGGTGACGCCATGCTGCTCGGCGATGCCGACATCGAAGCAGCGTTGCGGAAATTCCTTGGCAAAGAGGTCGAGGCCGGTGCCCGACGGCATCGCCGCGGTCACCGCGACGATCTTCGCATCCTTGCGCGCTTCCTTGATCAGGCTCTCGGCGAACACCTTGGTATAGGCCGGCGCCGCCGGCTTCGATTTCACCTGCGCGCCGGTGGCGACGTCGAACTTGACGACGCCGTGGTATTTGTCGGCGGATTTTTCCGCCGGCGAGTAGCCCTTGCCCTTCTTGGTGACGACGTGAACGAGGAACGGCCCGTTCTTGGCGTCGCGCACATTTTTGAGCACCGGCAGCAGGTGATCGATGTTGTGGCCGTCGATCGGGCCGACATAGAAGAAGCCGAGCTCATCGAACAGCGTGCCGCCGGTCACCAGACCGCGCGCATATTTCTCGACCGCCATGGCCCGCTTCGCGAGCATGCGCGAGGGCATGCGCTTGGCGATCAGGCGCACGAATTTGCGCACGCGCGTATAGGCGCGCCCGGAGACGAGCCGGGCGAGATAGGCCGAGAGCGCGCCGACCGGCGGCGCAATCGACATGTCGTTGTCGTTGAGCACGACGATGAGGCGCGAGTTCATCGATCCGGCATTGTTCATCGCCTCATAGGCCATGCCCGCCGACATGGCGCCGTCGCCGATGACGGCGATGACGTTGTGCGGCTTGCCTTCGAGGTCGCGTGCGACCGCCATGCCGAGGCTGGCGGCGATCGAGGTCGAGGAATGCGCGGCGCCGAACGGATCGTATTCGCTCTCGGCGCGCTTGGTGAAACCGGACAGCCCGCCGCCCTGACGCAAGGTGCGGATACGGTCGCGCCGGCCGGTCAGAATCTTGTGCGGATAGGCCTGGTGGCCGACATCCCACACCAGCCGATCGGTGGGAGTGTTGAAGACGTAGTGAAGCGCGACGGTGAGCTCGATGACGCCGAGTCCGGCGCCGAGATGGCCGCCGGTGACCGCGACGGCGTCGATCATCTCCTGCCGCAATTCATCGGCGAGTTGGCGCAATTGGCCGGGTTCGAGCCCTCTGAGATCGCTTGGCGTTTTGACGAGATCGAGCAAAGGAGTCTTGGAGGGAACGGTCACGCGAATGCTCCGTGTTATCAGCCTTGGGGGCCTTGTCGGCCTAATTGGCGTTTATTGGTGTCAGCGTGCGCCCGCCCACCAGCACGCACGTAAAACTTCCAGTCTCTACACCATTTCCGGCCGGAATGGCAATTTCGTTGACGCACCTCGGTAGGAACTGCAGGCTGCCGGTTGGCCTTACATGTCGGGTCGCATTTGGATTTTTGCCATGGCCCGGTGCCGTTCGGAGTAAAAATCTTTGACCGTGCCCTTGCCCTATGGTCGGTCCCAAGCCGGCCGCCGCGGCGGCGAAACGCGGTAAACGCATGAATTGAGGCGTCGTGGCTCTCGAAACCTATCGGAAGAAGCGGCAATTCGACGTGACGCCGGAACCGCGCGGCCGCCGCGGGCCCGCCGGCGGTCGCCGTTATGTGATTCAGAAGCATGCGGCGCGGCGCCTGCATTACGATCTGCGGCTCGAACTCGACGGGGTGATGAAGAGTTGGGCGGTCACGCGCGGCCCAAGCCTCGACCCCGACGAGAAGCGCCTCGCCGTCGCGGTCGAGGACCATCCGATCGAATACAACGCCTTCGAGGGCACGATCCCACGGGGCGAGTATGGCGGCGGCACGGTCATGATCTGGGATCGCGGGCGCTGGCGGCCCGCGGACGATCCGCGCAAAGGTTACGCCAAGGGCCACCTCGTTTTCGACCTCGACGGCGAGAAGCTGCGCGGCCGCTGGCACTTGGTGCGCATGCGCGCGCGCGAGCGCGACCGCCACGAGAATTGGCTGCTGATCAAGGGCAAGGACGAAGAAGCCCGCGGCCGGGGCGACAAGGATATCCTGGAAGAGAAGCCGCGCTCGGTCGCGACCGGCCGTTCCATCGCGGAAATCGCCGCGGGACAGGGCGGGACAAAACGCATCTGGCACAGCAACCGCGCGGCCGATCCGGCCCCACCGCAAGACCGGGCGCAGTTCCGGCAGAAAATAAGGACGCTCGCGACACGGCCTCCGGCGCGACCAAGAACGAAGGCCAAAGCCGGCACCCATGACGCCGGGAGCAAACGAAAAAAAAAACGCGGCCGGCCGGCGTGACGTCCCATGCGCCGCCGCCCGATTTCATTCCGCTCAGTCTCGCCACGCTTGCCGACAACGCGCCGAGCGGTCCGGGCTGGCTCCACGAGATCAAATTCGACGGCTACCGGATGGAAGCGCGGCTCGATCATGGCAGCGTGCGGTTGCTCACGCGCAATCGGCAGGATTGGACGCACCGATTCAAATCCATCGCCGACGCGATCGCTGCGCTCCCCGCCGCGACCGCGCTCCTCGATGGCGAGATCGTCGTCGAAGACGAGAACGGCGTCAGCGACTTCTCGCTGTTGCAGTCCGATCTGAAAGAAGGCCGCGATCGCTTCGTCTATTACCTCTTCGATCTCCTCCATCTCGACGGCCGCGATCTGACCGGGGAGCCTTTGGTCGCGCGCAAGGCGGCGTTGGCGCGGCTGTTGCAGGACGCCGGCAAGACCGGCCCGCTGCGCTACACCGACCATTTCAAGGAAGCCGGACCGCTCGTCCTGCGCCACGCCTGCGCCATGAGGCTCGAAGGCATCGTCTCCAAGCGGCGCAATGCGCCCTATCGCTCCGGCCGCAGCGAAAACTTCATCAAGAGCAAATGCCGCGACCGCCAGGAATTCGTTGTCGCCGGTTACACGCCGTCGGCGGCATTGCCCAGGGCCGTGGGGTCGCTGATCGCCGCCGTTCACGAGGACGGCGAGCTGCGCTACGCCGGGCGCATCGGCACCGGCTATACGCGAAAAACGGCGCGCGAGCTGTGGAAGCGCCTGGAGGCGTTGCGCGTCGACCGGCGGCCGATCGCGTTGCCGGCGGACGAGCGGCGCAAGGACGTCGTCTGGGTAAAGCCGGAACTCGTGGTCGAAGCCGAGTTCGCCGGCGTCACTCATGGCGGCGTGCTGCGGCAAGCCGCGTTCAAGGGCATCCGCGAGGACAAGGCGGCAAGAGACATAGTCTGGGAAGTTCCGGCGATGCGAATGCAAAGCCGGCTGGCGCACGGTGCAGGAAATGTGAGAGCCGTGCCGGCGCGCGCAAACGAAGAAAGCAGAAACAGAAAAAACAAGAACGTGGAAGTCGCCGATGTGCGCCTGACGCATCCCGACCGCGTCTATTGGGCGGATGTCGGCGTGACCAAGAAGGATCTCGCCGAATACTACGCCGCGGTCTGGGATTGGATGGGACCGCATATCGTCGGCCGGCCGCTGGCGATCGTGCGCTGCCCGGAGGGAACGGGCGGCGAGTGCTTCTTTCAGAAGCATATCGCCGATAACGTGAGATCATCGCCGCTGCGCCATGTCGTCGCCGCCAAGGAGCACGACGTGATCGTGGTCGAAAGCTGCGGCGATCTCATCGCCTTGGTGCAGTCCGCGGCCTTGGAGATTCACGTGCGCGGCTCGCGGCTCGACAGCCTGGAGACTTGCGACCGCGTCGTGTTCGATCTCGATCCGGGGGAGGGGGTGGCCTGGCCGCAACTGCTCGCGGCCGCGCGCGAGACCCGCGATCGCCTCAAGGCGGAAAAGCTCGAGAGCTTCGCCAAGCTTTCGGGCGGCAAGGGCATCCACGTCGTGGTGCCGATCGCCGACGCCGATTGGGACACGACCAAGCTCTTCGCCCGGCGCATCGCCGCGGCGATGTCGGCCGACAGTCCGCAGCTCTATCTCGCCAAGATGACGAAGTCGCTGCGCAAGGGCCGCATCTTCATCGATTATTTCCGCAACACGCGCGAGGCGACCGCGGTCGCGCCCTATTCGACGCGTGCGCGCGCCGGCGCGCCGGTCTCGGCGCCGCTGACCTGGGAGCGGCTTTCCCGCACCACCGGCGGCAACGATTTCACCCTGCTTAATCTGAAGAAGCGGCTGCGGGAAGACGCCTGGGCGGAGATCGGCAAGGTGCGACAGAAACTGCCGGAAATTCGCAAGAGGTCGCGATAGCTCATCCCTCTCCTTTTGCTTGCGAGGTGCGGCGCGCGTTCGTGCGGCGGCCTCAACCCCGGCAACGGCGGGACGCCTCACCCGGCGAGCTTGAGGCGTTCTTCGGCCTTTGGCTCGAAGCGCGCGCGGAAGATTTCCGCGTCGAGCGGGTCGGCGAAGCAATAGCGCACGAACGCCGCGTAATCGTCTTCGACGTACATGTCGAATTTGCCGGCATATGCGATGAGGAAATCCAGGATCTCGCTGTCGTCGGCAAGCTGGCGGCGCGGCAGCACCACCTGATACGGGCATTCCGCGTCGAGCTTGCACAGCCAGATGCTTTTCTCGTCCGGGTCCATGGTCGCCTTCGCCCTCGACTCAGACGGCGGATTGTTCTCTTTTTGTTCTCCTTAGTCAAGAGCAAAACCCAAAGGAGCTTACCAAACCCCGTCGTACTTGTTGTGACGAAGTCACGTCACTGTTGATGTCACGGTAGCGTCCCCGCGCAGCGGGGGAGAATCAATCATTCCACGTCGAGCGGCTCGGTGCCGGTCGGCTTGCCGGTCGCGTCGAGCGTGATCTTCTCCACGCGCGCCTCGGCTTGGCGCAATAAATCCTCGCAGCGGCGCTTGAGCGCCTCGCCGCGCTCGTAGATGGCGACCGATTCCTCGAGCGGCACCTTGCCCTCTTCGAGTCTTTTGACGATCGATTCCAATTCCTCGATCGCGCGCTCGAACGACAGTTGACCGACATCGCCGTCGTTTGGATTGTTTTGATCGCCTGGCTGCGCCATTCCCGCTCCTCGAACCGTAGCCCGGATTGCGCCATGCGCAATCCGGGGAGTGTCTCTCCCGATGTCGCCTTGCTCGATTCGGGTTACCTTTGCTGCATTTATCCCCGCATCAGGGTGATGACGTGGGCGGCGACCGAGTTCGCCAACCCTTCGAGATCGTAGCCGCCTTCGAGCACCGATACGACGCGGCCTTCGGCGCAGCGATCGGCGACGTCCATGATCTTCCGCGTCGCCCAGGCGAAATCGTCCTCGACGAGGTTGAGGTTGGCGAGCGGGTCGCGCATGTGGGCGTCGAAGCCGGCGGAGATGATGATCAGCTCCGGCCGGAAGTCGCCGAGCCGCGGCAGGATTCTGTCTGCGAAGGCGGCGCGGAAGGCGTCGCTGCCGTCGCCGGGGCGAAGCGGCGCGTTGACGATGGTGTCGTGCTCGCCGGTCTCGCTCATTGCGCCGGTGCCGGGAAAGAGCGGCATCTGGTGGGTCGAGCAATACATCACCGAGCCGTCCGCCCACAGAATTTGCTGCGAGCCGTTGCCGTGATGCGCGTCGAAATCGACGATCGCGGCGCGGGCGATGCCGTGCCGATTCTGCGCATGGCGCGCGGCGATGGCGGCGTTGCCAAACAGGCAAAAACCCATCGCCCGCGCGCTCTCGGCATGGTGGCCAGGCGGCCGCGTGGCGACGAAGGCGTTGGCGGCTTTTTTGGTCAAAACCTCGTCGACCGCATGCACGGCGCCGCCGACGGCGCGCAAAGCGGCCTCGAAGCTGCCGGGCGACATCCCGGTATCGGCGTCGAGCCGCACCAGTCCTTGCTTCGGCGTCGCCTCGCGGATCTGTAGGATGTAGTCCATGGGATGGGCGAGCGCGACGGTCTCCAGCGCCGCCGCCGGCGCGAGGACGCGCGCGAGCGATTGGAACTTTTCCGCTTCGAGCGCGCGCTCGATGGCGCGCAGCCGATCCGGCCGCTCGGGATGGCCGAGCGGAGTCGAATGTTCAAGACAAGCCGGATGGGTAATCAACAATGTGGACATTGACGTTATATCTCATGCGCTAAGCGCCGCATCGGCGCCGATCACGCCGGGTGCGCCTTCGACGATGGTGCGTTCGAGCGCACCGGCCTGAACGGAAAAATTCTCGGCAAAGAAGCGCGCCAGCGCCATGCCCGGCGCGGCGTCGGCGCTCTGCCGCAGCGCCGCCAGCGCCTGCTGCGCCAACAGGCAGCCGCCGCTCGCAACGCCGAGCAGCCGCAGATACGGGCTCGCGCCGGCAAGCGCCTCATTGGCGTTCTTATCGAGATGGACCAGCAGCCAACGCGTCGCGCGCGCCAGGCTGCCGACGGCTTCGTTCAGGCGCACGCCGGTCCAGCCCAAAGCCGGGTCGTTGGTGGCATTTACGGCCTCGACGATGCGGTTAAGCTCGCCGAGATAGGCTTCGACCGCCCGGCCGCCGGCGAAAGGCAACTTGCGGGTGACGAGATCGATCGCCTGGATGCCGTTGGTTCCTTCGTAGATCGCGGCGATGCGGGCGTCGCGAAAAAGCTGCGCTGCGCCGGTTTCCTCGATGTAGCCCATGCCGCCATGCACCTGCACGCCGAGCGAGGCAACCTCGATGCCGATGTCGGTCGCGAACGCCTTGGCGAGCGGCGTGAGCAACGCGGCGCGGGCCTGCGCGGCGTCCCGCGCCGCCTTCTCCTTGCTGCGCTCGGCGCGATCGAGCGCCATTGCGGCGGAATAACAAATGACGCGCGCGGCCTGGGTGAGCGCGCGCATGGAGAGCAGCATGCGCTTCACGTCGGGATGGACGATGATCGGCGTCGACGCCGCTGCCGGCATCCCGGCGCTGCGGCCTTGCCGGCGCTCGCGCGCGTAGGCGAGCGCCTGCTGCGTGGCGCGCTCGGCGATGCCGACGCCTTGCAGGCCAACCGCGAGCCGCGCGCGGTTCATCATGGTGAACATGCAGGCCATGCCGGCATTCTCTTCTCCGATGAGAAAGCCGGTCGCGCCGCCGTGATCGCCGTAAATCATGGTGCACGTCGGCGACCCATGGATGCCGAGCTTGTGCTCGATCGAATGGGCGCGCAGGTCGTTGCGCGCGCCGGGCGCGCCGTCGGCGGCGAGCAGGAATTTGGGCACCAGGAACAGCGAAATGCCGCGCGTGCCCGGGGGGGCATCCGGCAGGCGCGCGAGCACGAAATGGACGATATTGTCGGTGAGGTCATGCTCGCCATAGGTGATGAAGATTTTCTGGCCGAAGATGCGGTAGGTCCCGTCTGCGGCGCGCTCGGCGCGCGTGCGCAACGCGCCGACGTCGGAGCCGGCCTGCGGCTCGGTGAGCTGCATCGTTGCCGTCCATTCGCCGGAGACCAGTTTGCCCAGATAGGCGCGCTTGAGCGGCTCGCTGCCGTAGGCGACGAACGCATCGACCGCCGCCATGCCGACCAGCGGGCCGACGGCGAACGCCATAGCGGCTGCGTTCCACATTTCGACGCACGCCGCGTTGAGCACCTGCGGCAGTCCCTGGCCGCCCCATTCGCTCGGTGCGACGAGCCCGTTCCAGCCGCCTTTGCGCCACGCCTGGTACGCCTCTTTCCAGCCCGGCGCGGTGGTCACGGTCCCGTCCTTGAAGGTCGTGCCGTAGCGGTCGCCGACGCGGTTGAGCGGCGCCAGGACCTCGCCGGCGAAACGGCCGGCCTGTGCCAGCACCGCCTCGACGACGTCCATGGTAAGGTCGCCGAACAGTCCTTCATCAAGCGCCGGCGCGAGCGCAACCCCGTATTTGAGCGCGCCGCCGATGTCGGCGAGGGGGGCACGATAGGTCACCGGTCTCCTCCGTAGATTGAACGCTCCGCGCGCCGGTCCGGCGCGCCGGCGGCCGTTCGACCCAATGCCGTGCCGGCGAGGGGCCGAAGCCGTCGGACATCATTATATGGTGCCGGTCGTTCTGCCTATGGGCTCGGCGGTCAGCCCCGCAAGGCAAGCGCGGTAACCGCGGCGGCTGCCGCGCCAGCCGACGGGCGGGACGGAACCTCGCCGTCGGCGGAGCAATTCCGCACGCGGCTTTACAAGGATCGAACGCTCGATTACCGCAATGAATGATGGGTCGGCACCTTTGGCAAAGCGGGGCGTGGCGCAAGTATCTTCTGTCTCTTCGTCACAGTCCCGACGCGGCGGTGCTGGGCATTATCATTGTTTTTCTTGCGGTCCGGCTCATCCTGGCGGCTACGCTCGGCTTTGCCGTCGATGAAAGCTACACGGTTGCCAGCGCGCGGCAGCTGCAGCTGTCGTATTTCGATCACCCGCCGCTGCATTATTGGATCGTGCATGCGTTCATGCCGATTCTCGGCGACGGTCATGCGTTGCGTTTGCCGTTCATCGTTTTGTTCGCCGGCTCGTCGTGGCTCCTTCATCTTCTCACGCGTCGGCTGTTTGGCGCCTGGGCAGGGGTATGGGCGGTGTTGGCGCTCAACCTGTCGGCATTCTTCACGGTGTCCGCCGGCAGTTTCATCGTTCCTGACGGACCGCTCGTTTTTCTTCTGCTCGCTGCGGCGCTGACCTTGGCGGATGCGTTCTTTGCCGGCGCCGCTGCGCCTTCGCCGTGGCGGACGTGGATTGTCGCCGGATTTTGCATCGGGCTTGCGGGCCTGTCGAAGTATCACGCCGTGCTGTTTGCATTCGGTCTCCTGCTGTATCTCGCCAGTGTACCCGCGCGCCGGCGTGTCCTGCTCCATCCTGCGCCCTGGGCGGGAGCGTTCATCGCGCTCGCTGTGTTCACGCCGGTTTTGATCTGGAACGCGCAGCACGCTTGGGTCTCCTTCGTGTATCAGGGCAGCCGCGGCATCCCTCGGGGCGGCCTTCACGTCGGCAATGCGCTGGCCAATGCCGCCGGCCAAGCGGTCTGGATACTGCCCTGGATCTTCGTGCCGCTGGCCATGGCGGGGTGGCAAGCGTTGCGGGCGGGGCGCAAGCAGGAGCGGTCCTGGTATTGCCTGTGCTTGGGCCTGCCCACGATCGTGCTTTTCACCATTATTCCGCTTTGGGGCGAGAAATCCCTGCCGCATTGGTCGATGCCGGGCTGGATGATGCTCTATCCGATCCTCGGCGCTCGTCTCGATCGTGCGGCGAGCGCGGATGCGTGGCCGCGTCGTTGGGCGATCGCCTCCGCCGCGTTGTTCGTGGCGCTGGCGGCGATCGGGGTCGGCCATGCGGTGACCGGTTTCGGCAAGCTTTTGTTTCCCGGCGCCTTCACGCACGGCGACCCGACGCTCCAATCGGTCGAGTGGACTCCGCTCTATGCCGAGCTCAAGGCCCGAGGCTATCTCGATCGCAAGGATATGTTCATTGTGGCGCCGAACTGGCTTTACGCCGGCAGAATCGATATGGCGCTCCGCGGCGCGCTGCAAGTGGTGGTGATCGGCGACGGCAAGAACTTCGCCTTTCAAATTGTGCGAAAGTCGTTGCTGGGCTGGGACGCACTCCTCATCGGCCGCAACATCCCCGCGGATGTGGAGTCGCGCGTGCGGGAGATTTTTGCATCCGTCGAGGAACTGCCGTCGTTTTCGTTCGGCCGCTCGGGAATGCCGGAAATCAAATTGCGCATCATTCTCGCAAGGAAGCTGTTGACGCCGCTTCCATCGGCCGATGCGCCCGATCTGCGAGAGCAGAAAGCGGAGAGCCGAGACGGCGTCAAGCAGGATCACTGAGCGGGCGGGAGATTGCCGTCGGCAGCGTCATGGCCGGCATTGATCGGCGACGGTCGCGTCGCTATGTTCCGCCAGCGTCGCCCGGCGACGCGTGCCGGCGCGTTGGGGCGTAGCCAAGTGGTAAGGCAGCGGATTTTGATTCCGCCATTCCCAGGTTCGAATCCTGGCGCCCCAGCCAAAACTTTCCTGAAGAATTCGGTACTTAGTTGCCCGTTAACAACGCGGGGCGATGGCGGGCTGGAAAGCAAATTTGGGCGCTAGGGCGAGCAAGAGAAGGCGCAGCAAAATCCTCAGCCAAGCGAGGATGAGGCGGAAGTTGTAGCCGACGGCAGAGAGCACGGCGTTGGCGGCATCGCCAACGGAGCCGCTGAGATAGCAGCGTCCGAGATGGCCGTCGGTCTTCATATGGCCGATCACCGCCTCGATGGCCGAGCGGCGACGCAGCTGGCGTTTGATGGCGCCGCAGACGCCGCGCTTCTGCCCGGCCATGTAGACGCGATAGGGGCCTGGCGCCTTGTGGCC
>JASHPW010000076.1 GCA_030037895.1 Xanthobacteraceae bacterium
CCTCTCGCCCCTCGGCGAAAGGCGCGCGCAGAACGAGGAGAACTGCAGGCCGGCGGCTTCGCCTCGACTTTTCCCCATGACCCCGTTAAGCGGACCGATGGACGCAGTTCCTGGATCGTGATTGATGCAATCCGCAAGGGCCTTATCGGCCGAACGCTCCGTTCCGCCGGCGCGGGCGCCGTGGCTGCTCGCCGGCCTCGTCTGTGTGCTCATCGCGGCGGCGGGCGGCACCCCTCCGGCCCTGGCGGCGGAGGGAACCGTGTCGCCGCCGCGCGCCGTCGTGGTGCCCGGATTCTGGGACCCGCGGCGCCGGCCCGAACGGCCCGACCTTTCGCGTCTCCAGACCATCCGCTTCATCACCGCGTCGGATTATCCGCCGTTCGACTATTTCGGCGCCGACGGCAATCTGACCGGATTCAATGTCGATCTGGCGCGGCGTATCTGCGACGAGATCAAGGTCAGTTGCACCATCCAGGTGCGCCCCTTCAATACCCTTCTCGATGCGCTCAACGACAATCGCGGCGACGCCGTCATCGCCTCGATCGCGCCGACGGCAGAGGCGCGCCGGCGCGCCGATTTCAGCGACCCCTACTACCGCACGCCGGCGCGCTTCGTGGCCCTTGCCGACAGTCCGATCGGCGAAGTGCTGCCGGAGCTGCTCGAGGGAAAGAAGATCGCCGTGATCGCCGGTACGGCGCACGAGGCCTACCTCAAGGCGATGTTCACCGAGGCCGAGGTGCGGCCCTATTCCTCCGCCGCGGCCGCGCGCGAGGCTTTGCGCCGCAAGGAGGTCGATCTTCTGTTCGGCGACGGCGTCGCGCTGGCGTTCTGGCTCAACGGCAGCGATTCGCACGGCTGTTGCGCCTTTCGCGGCGGCCCGTTCCTGGAGAGCCGCTACTTCGGCGAGGGCATCGGCATCGCGGTCAAGCGCGGCAACGATCTCCTGCGCCAGGCGTTCAACTGGGCGCTGTTCCGGCTGTGGGAGAAGGGAAGCTTTACCGATCTGTGGCTGCGCTATTTCCCGATCAGTCCGTTCTGACTGATGATGTTTGACGCGATGGCGGGCGCTTCCTACTGTCCGCGCGCGAAAGCACACGCAAATGACGACGGCGGAACTCCAAACCCCTGCGCTGCGCGAACTCGCCGAGCAGTCGCACGCTTGGCCGTTCGCGGAGGCGCGCAAGATCCTCGCGCGGCTGCAACGGCAGCCGAAGGACGAGGTGATCTTCGAGACCGGCTACGGTCCTTCGGGCCTGCCGCACATCGGCACCTTCGGCGAGGTCGCGCGCACCGCGATGGTGCGCCACGCCTTCCGCGTGCTCACCGACGACAAGGTCAGGACCCGCCTGATCGCCTTCTCCGACGACATGGACGCGCTGCGCAAGGTGCCCGACAACGTCCCCAACAAAGAGATGGTGGCGCACCATCTCGGCAAGCCGCTGACCGAGGTGCCCGACCCGTTCGGCACGCATGCCAGCTTCGCCGCGCACAACAATGCGCAGCTGCGCGCGTTCCTCGACCACTTCGGTTTCGACTACGAGTTCATGTCGTCGACCGATTGCTATAGGTCGGGGCGTTTTGACGCGGCGCTGCTCAAGGTCCTGGAACGCTTCGAGCGGGTGATGGCGATCATGCTGCCGTCGTTGCGCCAGGAGCGGGCGCAATCCTATTCGCCGTTCCTGCCGATCTCGCCGGCGAGCGGCATCGTGCTGCAGGTGCCGGTCGTCGCTCACGACGCCAAGGCGGGTACGATCAGCTACGACGACCCCGACAGCGGCGAACGCGTGACCACGCTCGTCACCGGCGGGCGCTGCAAGCTGCAATGGAAGCCGGATTGGGCCATGCGCTGGGTCGCGCTCGGCGTCGATTACGAAATGGCCGGCAAGGACCTGATCGATTCGGTGAAGCTGTCGGGCGAAATCTGCCGGGCACTCGGCGGATTGCCGCCCGAAGGGTTCATCTACGAGCTTTTTCTCGACGAGAACGGGCAGAAAATCTCGAAATCGAAAGGGAACGGCCTCACCATCGATGAGTGGCTGCGCTACGCCAGCCCGGAAAGCCTGTCGCTGTTCATGTATCGCGAGCCGAAGGCGGCCAAGCGGCTCTATTTCGACGTGATCCCGCGCCACGTCGACGAGTACCAGCAATTGCTCGACGCCTATGAACGGCAAAGCGCAAAGGAGCGGCTCGCCAATCCGGTTTGGCACATTCACGACGGCGCGCCGCCGAAGGCCGACAATCCGGTAAGCTTTGCCATGCTCATTTCGCTCGTCACCGCGTCGAACGCGGAGAATGCCGAGACCTTATGGGGCTTCATCGGTCGCTACCGGCCGGGGGTGACGCGGCAGACGCATCCGCATCTTGCCGCGCTCGTCGACTACGCCATCCACTATTTCCGCGACTTTGTGCTGCCGGAAAAGAAATTTCGCGAGCCCAACGCCGCCGAGCGCGCGGCCCTCATCGACCTGCGCGATGCGCTGTCGCAATTACGCCCCGACGCTGCGGCGCAAGCGATCCAGGACGTGGTCTACGAGGTCGGCCGGCGCGAGCCGTTCCTCGACCGGAGCGGCAGGATCAAGACCAAGGACGGCAAGCCCGGCGTCTCGCTCGACTGGTTCAATATGCTCTATCAGGTGCTCCTCGGTCAGGAGAAAGGCCCGCGCTTCGGCTCCTTCGTCGCCGCCTACGGTATCAAGAACACGATCGACATGATCGACGGCGCGCTGGCAAGATCGGCGTGAACACATCCTCCCCCGCGAAAGCGGGGAAGGAACGGAAGCCTACTGGCTCGCCCACAGAATCCGCGCGATCCAGAGCACGTCGGCCGCTGCCAGCGTGCGGTCGGCGTGCTCGGCATTGAGCGAGCGCAGCTCGATCGATTTCGCCGTCCGGCGCTTGAGCTCCTTCACCATCACCTCGCCGCTCCGCGTTCTGACCACGACACGGTCGCCGCGCCTGATCGGCGCGGCCGGCGACACGACGATCACGTCGCCGTCGCGGTAGGCCGGCTCCATGGACTGGCCGGACACTTCGAGCGCATAGGCGTGCTCGTCGCTGACCGCCGGGAACGCGATCTCGTCCCAGCCTTCGCCGACCGGGAAGCCGCCGTCGTCGAAATAGCCGCCGGCTCCGGCCTCGGCAAAGCCGAGGAGCGGCACGGCGCGCGTCAGCGGGCCGTCGCCGGATTTGATCAGCTCGACGAAAATCTCGACCGGCGTCGCCGTCGCCGCCAGCGCCTTGGCGATCGATTCGGTCGAGGGCCAGCGCGTGCGGCCCTCCGGGGTCACGCGCTTCGACTTGTTGAACGTGGTCGGATCAAGCCCCGCGCGCCGCGCCAGCCCCGAAGCCGACAGACCGGCGCGCGCCGCCAGACGATCGATCGCCAACCAGACCTGCGCGTGGGTCAGCATAAATATTCCTTTGCGCGCCCTCGCGGTTACGGGAGCCGCCATGCTTAGATTCCTATGCCATACTAGGAACTTATTGGCTGTATGCTCAAGCCCCGGCGCGCGGTCATCCCGACCCGAGACGGACCGCCGCCGTCGCCAATGCGCGCACCGGACGTGATCGTGCGCCGATAAGGAGCGAACGCCGGACGCGGATACCAGTGGGCACAATCTATAAGATCTGTGAGCAGGCTTTGTGGCGCGCGGCCGCAGCGGACGGGCTCTTTCTCGGAACGGCCGCCGACGAGCGCGACGGCTTCATCCATTTTTCGACCGCCGTGCAACTCGCCGAAACTGCGGCGCGGCATTTTACCGGGCCCGCGGATTTGGTGCTGGTGGCGGTCGACGCCGAGGCGATGGGCCAGGCGCTCATCTGGGAGCATTCGCGCGGCGACCTCTTCCCGCACCTCTATGCCGCGCTGCCGCTTTCGGCGGTGCGATGGGCGCGGCCGCTATCGCGCGGAGCGGACGGCCGCCTCGTGTTTGCGGAGCTTGAGCCGTGATCGCATTCTTCGAGCGGCTGGCGCGGCCGCTTCTTCATGCGCTCGACCCGGAAGACGCCCACGGGCTCGCGATCAGGATGCTGAAATTCGCTCCGCTGCGGCCTTCCGCGCCCGACGACAGGCGGCTCGCGGTGCGCGTCATCGGTCGCAATTTCCCCAATCCGATCGGCATCGCGGCCGGCTTCGACAAGAACGCCGAAGTGCCGGACGCGCTGTTGCGCCTGGGCTTCGGCTTTGTCGAAGTCGGCACTGTCACGCCGCAGCCGCAGCCGGGCAATCCGCGGCCGCGGCTGTTCCGCCTCGACGCCGACATGGGCGTGATCAACCGCCTCGGCTTCAATTCGCAAGGCGCCGACGCCGCGTTCGCGCGTCTCGCCGCGCGCGCCGCCGGCGGCGGCATCGTCGGCGTCAATGTCGGGGCGAACAAGGACGCCGCCGACCGCGTCGCCGATTACGTGCGCATGATCGAACGCTTCGCCGCGGTCGCGAGCTACGTCGCGATCAATATTTCCTCGCCCAACACGCCGGGCCTGCGCGATCTGCAGCAGGCCGCGAGGCTCGACGACCTCCTCGCCCGTGTGGTCGATGCGCGCGAACGCCTGGCGTCACACGCGGGTCAAACACCGGTGCTCCTGAAGATCGCGCCCGATCTCTCGCTCGCCGATCTCGACGACGTGGCCGGCATCGCGCGCGCGCGCCGGATCGACGGAATGATCGTCGGCAACACCACCTTGGCGCGGCCGGCGAGCTTGCGTGAGACCGGGAAAGCCAAGGAAGCCGGCGGCTTGTCGGGGCGGCCGCTCTATCCTCTCGCCACCCGCATGCTGGCGGAAACCTATGTGCGGGTCGAGGGTGCGCTGCCGCTGATCGGCGTCGGCGGCATCGATTCCGGCGCCGCCGCGCTCGCCAAATTTCACGCCGGCGCGAGCCTGATCCAAATTTATTCCGGGCTTGTGTTCCGCGGCCTCGGACTTGTCGCCGAGATCAAGACCGCGCTCCTTGCCGCGCTCGAGCGGGACCGGCTCGATGGCCTTGCCGCGCTGATCGGCGCCGATGCGGCCGCGATCACCGCCGCGCCGTGGCCGACCTGAGAACGGCGCCAGTCAAGACCTGGTCGCATCATGCGGCGTCAGCGCCGCGGCGCCGGGCGAGGGCGCGAGCACCGGCTGCAGCGCCGGCATGAGGCGGCGCCGCTCGCGCCGCGCCGGGATCGCGCGATAGACTTGCTTCATCGCCTCGACGATATGGACGCCGGCGAACGGCGCCGACAGCGTTGCGCCGGTGCGCTCCCACGCCACGGCCGAGCGCAGGAACCACCCGCGCGCGATTGGCGGCACGTAAAGCGCCTCACCCCATCCGGTCGGGGTGAAGGACGTCTCGCGCAAGAGGTGGGTGATCTGCGAGCGCGAATAGGGCCGGCCATAGCCGAACGGCGTCGTGTCCATGCGCGCCCACAGCCCGCGCCGGTTCGGGATCACGGCCAGCAATCGCCCGCCGCCGGCCAACACGCGCCATACTTCGCGCAGGAGCCCGACCGGATCGGTCGAGTTTTCGAGCGCATGGACGAGGAGCACGCGATCGACCGCCGAATCGGTCAGCGGCCAATCGTCCTCCTCGACCAGCGCGGCGAGCGCCGGCCGCGACGAAGGCCAGCGCACCACACCTTGCGGCGCCGGCATCAAGGCGAGACAGCGTTCCGCCTCCTCGCGGAACAGCCCGAGATAGGGCGTGGCGTAGCCGATGCCCAGCACGCGCAAGGAGCGCGTGTCGCTCCAGCGCGCGCGAATGCCGCGGCCGATGAAGCGCCGCGCCACGGTGCCCAATCGCTGGGCGTAGAAATTGCGCAGGTCGACGACGTCCATGGCGGACAAAATAGCACGGATTTTGTCGTCATTCCGGGGTGCGCCGCCGTCATGGCGGAGCGAAGCGGCGCAACAACGAGCCCGGAACCCCCTGGAGAAGTCTGATGATCCCTTGGTATCATCCAAACGGAACAGCAGATGGCCGCGCAAATCAATCTTTTCCGCTGTCTCAGCGACAATTTCGGGGTGCTCCTGCACGACCCGCAAAGCGGCGCGACCGCAGCCATTGATGCGCCGGAGGCGGCGCCAGTCGAAGCGGCGCTCGCGGGAAGCGGCTGGCGGCTCACCGATATCCTGGTGACCCACCATCACGGCGATCACACCGGCGGCATTGTGGAATTGAAGCGGCGCCACGCATGCCGCGTCGTCGCGCCGCGCCAAGAGGCGGCGCGCATCGCGCTCGTCGACGAAACGGTCGGCGAGGGCGATCGTGTGCGCGTCGGCGCGCTCGCCGGGCAGGTCATCGACACGCCGGGCCATACCGCCGGCCACGTCTCCTATTTCTTCGCCGCGGAGAAGCTCGCCTTTGTCGGCGACACCTTGTTCTCGATCGGCTGCGGCCGCGTCATCGAGGGTAATGCGGAGATGATGTGGCGGTCGCTCCTTAAGCTGCGCGACCTGCCCGACGACACGCGCTTCTATTGCGGCCACGAATATACCGCGGCCAACATCCGTTTCGCCAAGACCATCGAGCCGCACAACAAGGCGCTCGCCACGCGCGCCGAGGAGGTGGCGCGGTTCCTCGCCGCCGGCAGGCCGACCATCCCGGCGACGATCGGCGCCGAAAAAGCGGCCAATCCGTTCCTGCGCGCCGATGTTGCCGAGGTGGTCCAATCGCTCGGGCTTGCCGGCAGCCCAGCCTGGAAAGTGTTCGCGGAAATGCGCGAACGCAAGAACCGCTTTTGACGCCGCCGCTCACCGCCCGCGACGTGATCCGGCTCCTTGATCTCAAGTCGCATCCGGAGGGCGGGCATTTTCGCGAAACATTCCGCGATGCGCGCGCAGGGGAAGGCGGTCGTGCCGCGTCGACCGCGATCTATTTCCTGCTCGCGCGCGGCGAGCGCTCGCACTGGCATCGCATCGACGCGGCCGAAATCTGGCATTGGTATGCCGGCGCGCCGCTCGAACTCGAGATCGCGCCAGCCGACGGACGCCGCGACCGCGTGCTACTCGGTTGCGATCTTGCCGCCGGCGAACGCCCGCAAGCCGTCGTGCCGGCTCACGCCTGGCAGGCGGCGCGGACGTTGGGCGATTGGACGCTCCTCGGCTGCACCGTCGCCCCCGGCTTCGACTTTGCGCGCTTCGAATTGGCGGCGCCGGACTGGGAACCGGTCAATTAACGCGCGCAACTTTTGACCCTTGCCTCGTATCCATGCCAAGCTTACGTCTGTATTGTTCATCGGTCGGATCGCGCCCGAAGATAAAGGAAATTCTGCCGTGTCGCGCGCAAAGCAGGCTTCGAAGCGAAAGCGCATGAGTAAGGCCCTGCCGCTGCTGGGGGCCGCCGGACTGTCGTTGTCGCTGGCGAGCGGAGCATCCGCGGCAGCCGGCGGGCCGACGGCGGATATGCCGACGCGCAACGCCGTAGTGAATCACGAAATCGTCCTCGCCGAGGAAGAAATCTCGGACGTCAGCTTGGCGACATTCTACGTCTTCGATCAGGAAAACGCCGGAACATTCCGGCCCGGCGTACGACTTGCCAGAGGCTGCGGCTGCGGCTGTGGTTGCGTCGGTTGCGGCGGCTGCGCCACGGGTACCAATTACGGAGCCTCGACGCTCGGCAACGATGCCAACCCGCCGCACCATTCGACCAAGCCGGCGCACAAATATCGGCACGCGACCCACCGCAGGCACGTTCCGAAAAATCAATAATGCCGCTGGCATAATACCAGCGGCATCAGATATTGACTGCTGCCCATGGGCGGCTGGCGATTGATTTGATGCGGCCTTTGTCGGCGATGAGCGCGTTCCAGGCTTCGCAACAAGCGTCGAGGATGGCCTCGTAGCTTTCGAAGACGCGATTGCTGAGCTGGTTCTGGCGCAGGTATTGCCAGATGTTCTCGACCGGATTGAGTTCGGGC
>JASHPW010000077.1 GCA_030037895.1 Xanthobacteraceae bacterium
CCGCTGCTCATGCAACTGGCGCGGGACGACCGCGTGCGCCTCATCGGAATCAATTACAAGGACAATCCGGACAATGCGCGGCGCTTCCTCGGCCGTTACGGCAACCCGTTCGTCGCGGCGGGCGCCGACGAGGACGGGCGCGCCGCGATCGAGTGGGGCGTCTACGGCGTGCCGGAAACGTTCGTGGTCGGCCGCGACGCCCGCATCGCCTACAAATTGGTCGGGCCGATCACCGCGGACAACTTAGCCGCTGTGCTCAAACCCGCGATCGAGAAGGCGCTCGCGGCGGGGTCGTGATTCTCTCCGATATTGACCTGAATTCGTCACCCTGAGGTGCTCGGCTCGAAGGCCGAGCCTAGTTCGTCATTCCGGGGCCGCGCGAAGCGCGGAGCCCGGAATCCATAACCCAGGCGCCGGGAGTATGGATTCCGGACTCGCCGCCAGCCAAGTCGGCTGGCGCCGACTTGGCCCTGCAAGTGCCGATCTCGGGTAAACCCGAGATCGGTGGCGATCCGGAATGACAGCGGGGGATCAACCGGATTCGGCGTCACTCCTCCTGCGGGGCCGGCTCGGCCGCGTATTTCTTCAGCAGCGGGAATTGCAGCGCGCCGAACAAGAAGGTGAGCGGCGCGACGGCGAACACCTTGAAATCGACCCAGACGTCGGTCGAGGTATTGCGCCATACGATCTCGTTGAGCACGGCGAGCGCGAAGAAGAAGATCGCCCAGCGCAGCGTGAGCTTGCGCCAGCCGTCGGCGGTGAGGTGGAAGAGCGAATCGAATACCACGCCCAACAGCGGCTTGTTGAAGAGGAGACCGCCGAGCAGCACCGCGCCGAACAGCGCGTAGATGACGGTCGGCTTGATCTTGATGAACAAAGCGTTGTGCAGGATCAACGTCAGGCCGCCGAACACCAGCACGATGATCGCCGTGACCACCGGCATGATCGGCAGCGCCCGCGTGAGCGCGTAGGAAGCGGCCAACGCCGCCATCACCGCGACCATGAAAGTCGCGGTGGCCGCAAAAATCCCGTAGCGGGAATTGGCGAGAAAAAACAGCAGCAGCGGCCCGAGATCGAGGGCGACCTTGAGGAGCGGATTGAGCCGCGGTCTTGTCGTCGGGGCCATAGTGGGCCGGTCTCTAGCGCGAACGCCGCCGATTGTCATGCGCGAGGCGACGCGTGTCTCTCGCTCTCGGCCGGGAGGTGAACTAAGACTCGGCCCCGGCGATCGCGTGCGCAAAGTCGTGCGCGGAAAACGGCGCCAGGTCGTCCACGCTTTCGCCGACGCCGATGAAATGCACCGGAACCGAAAACTTCGCCGCGACGGCGACGAGGATGCCGCCGCGCGCCGTGCCGTCGAGCTTGGTCATAGCGAGGCCGGTGACGCCGACCGCCTTGCGGAAAATCTCGACCTGCGACAGTGCGTTCTGTCCGACCGTGGCGTCGAGCACGAGGAGCACGGCATGCGGCGCGGACGGATCGACCTTCCTCATCACGCGAATGATCTTCTGCAGCTCATCCATCAGCTCAGTGCGATTCTGCAGCCGGCCGGCAGTGTCGATGAGCAGCACCTCGACGCCGCGTTCCTTCGCCGCGTGCATGGCATCGAACACGAGGCCGGCGGCATCGGCGCCGGGCTCGCGGGCGATGAAAGCCGCTCCGGTGCGCTCGGCCCAGATGCGGAGCTGATCGATCGCCGCGGCGCGGAAGGTGTCGCCGGCCACCAGCATCACCGTGCGGCCTTCGCTGCGGAGCCTGGCCGCGAGCTTGCCGATCGTCGTCGTCTTGCCCGAGCCGTTGACGCCGACGACGAGGATCACGAACGGTTTTTTCGCCGCATCGATCACCAGCGGCCGCGCCACGCCCGCGAGCACCTTCTCGATCTCCGCCGCCAGCACCGCATTGACCGCGGCCGGCGAGATCGTCGTGTCGTAGCGGCCCGCGGCGAGCGCGGCGGCGATGCGGCCCGCGGTATCGACGCCAAGGTCGGCGCGGATCAGCACGTCCTCGATCGCCGCGATCGTCTCGGCGTCGAGCTTGCGCTTGGAGACGAGATCGGAGAGGGCGCTGCCCAGCACCGACGAGCTGCGCCTGAGCCCGCCGGCAAGGCGCCGCCACCAATGATCCTTCGCACTGTCGTCCATGCGGCGCTCGTGATAGCGGTTTCGCCACGGTGCGCAACTATGACGCGGAGGCGCGTATATCCGCCCCCGCTACGCGGGAGGATAGGATCACGCCGCCAGCAATTGCCGGCCGTCGTGCGCGGCAATCTTCAGATCGATGATCGTACCCGGCGCGGTCGGCGCCGCGAGCTTCACCGGCGTCAATTGCTCGGTGCGTCCGCGTTCAAGCGATTCAGTCAGTACGCGCCGCGTCGCGCCGACCTCGGCATCGAGATGCCGGCCGAGCGCCTGCATGCCGCGCTCGCGCAGGCGCCGCGCGCGTTCCTTCACGATCGCGCGAGGAAGCTGCGGCATGCGCGCAGCCGGCGTGCCCGGCCGCGGCGAGAAGGGGAAAACATGCAGATGCGTCAATCCGCACTCCTCGACGAGGTCGAGCGAGCGCTGGAACATCGTCTCGGTCTCGGTCGGGAAGCCGGCGATCAGGTCGGCGCCGAACACCATGTCCGGCCGCAGCCGCCGCACCGTGGCGCAGAACGCGATCGCGTCCGCGCGCGAGTGCCGCCGCTTCATGCGCTTGAGAACGAGGTCGTCGCCGGCCTGCAGCGACAGGTGCAGATGCGGCATCAGCCGCGCGTCCCGCGCGAGGACCTCGATGAGGTCGCGGTCGGCCTCCACCGAATCGATCGACGACAGGCGCAGCCGCTTGAGTTCCGGAACGTGCTTGAGGATCTGCTTGACCAGCGTACCGAGCCTGGGCGCGCCCGGCAGGTCGGCGCCGTAGCTTGTGATATCGACCCCGGTGAGCACGACCTCGGGATAGCCGTTGGCGACGAGCCGGCGCACATCCTCGACCACCGCGCCCATCGGCACCGAGCGGGAATTGCCGCGGCCGTAGGGAATGATGCAGAAGGTGCAGCGGTGATCGCAGCCGTTCTGCACCTGGACAAAGGCGCGGGCGCGGCCCGCGAAGCCGTCGATCAGATGCGCGGCGGTTTCCTTGACCGCCATGATGTCGCTGACGATCGCCGTCGGCGCATCGTCGCGATCGAACGCGGCGCGCGTTCGCGCCCACGCTGCGGCGCTGAGCTTCTCGGCGTTGCCGAGCACGCAATCGACTTCGCCCATGGCGATGAAAATGTGCGGCTCGATCTGCGCGGCGCAGCCGGTGACGACGATCCGCGCCCGCGGGCGCTGGCGGCGCAGCGCGCGGATCGCTTGCCGCGCCTGCCGTACCGCCTCGGCGGTGACGGCGCAGGTATTGACCACCACCACATCGCTCACGCCCGAGCGCTCCGCTTCGCGGCGGATCACTTCCGACTCGGCGGCATTGAGCCGGCAGCCGAAGGTGACGACGTCGACGCTCATCGGTTCATGTCCGGCTTCACGCCGCTCCCGCATCGGCGAACAGCGCGGCATCGAAACGGCCTTTGTGCTCGTACTCGACCGGGCCGGTCATCAGCACGTGATCGTCCGCTTCGCGCCAATCGATCGCGAGGTCGCCGCCGGGCAGGGTGACCGTCACCTTGCGGTCGGCGCGCGAAAGCCGCGCCGCGGCGACGGCGGCGGCGCAAGCCGCCGACCCGCAGGCCCTGGTGAGGCCGGCGCCGCGCTCCCAGGTGCGGATCACCACATGGTCGCGGGCGGCGATCGCGGCGAGCGTGATGTTGGCGCGCTGCGGAAATAACGGATGGCGCTCGAGGGGCGGGCCGATCTTGACGAGATCGTAGGCATTCGGATCCTCGACCCAGAAGATCGCGTGCGGATTACCCATGCTCACGACTGATGGCGACCGCAGGGTCGGCGCGCCGGACGGTCCGACCTCGAGCGCGATCGCACGCGTGTCGGATACCGGCTGCGCCAGTGGAATCTCGTCCCAGCGAAATCGCGGCGCGCCCATATCGACCGTGTACATCGCCTCATCGTCGTCGGCGCGCCAGCATGAAACAAGGCCGGCTGATGTCGCAAAACTCAGCGCCGTCTTGCCACTCTCTGCGCCGATCAGCGCGGCCACGCAGCGCATGCCATTGCCGCAGGCGCCAGATTCCGACCCGTCATTGTTGTAAATGCGAACGGCTGCGTCGGCGCTTCCGTCCGCCGGGTAAAGCGCCATGAGCTGGTCGTAAGGCTCCTGCCGGGCGGCCGCGTAGGCTTCGGCTGCGGTGATCGGGCGCGGCGCGCGGCGCAGATCGACGATGACGATCTCGTTGCCGAGACCGTTCATCTTCACGAACTCCCGATTCGCCAGCGCGCCCATGATAAAGCCCGAATGTGCGGGACTTATATGAGGACTTCGACCTCGTGCGCCAGTGGCATGATGGCGATTTGGCTACGGCGGCCGGCGCGCGGCCGTGCTAAAATCCAATCGGGGTCGAAGAGATCAGAGGGATTGGGCGCCAATCGGAGCACCGGTCCGCACACGGAGAATGGCGATGTTCCTCCGCTTTGCGCTCTGCGTCGGTATGGTAGCGGCGGCCGTAATGTTTGCTGCGCCGCGGGCGTCTTGGGCGCAAGGCTCAACGGAAACTTCGCCGCCGGCGCCGCCGGCTTCCCCGACCAAGCCCGCCGCCGGCCCGGCCGAGCCCGGGACGCCGCCTGGGGCGCCCGCAGCCCCCGCCGCTGCGTCAGGCGCCGCCGCGCCGAGCCATCCGTTCGGCGAGGACACGACACTCGTCGCCAAGCCGATCGTGTACCTGAAAGGCACCGGCACGTGGGACAACGTCTTCGAAACGATCAGCAAGTCGGTCAAGACGCTGAAAACCTTCGTCGACAAGGAAGGGCTCAAAGCCGACGGCCCGGCGATGATGATCTTCACCTCACCGGACGACACCGGTTTCCAGTACCAGGCCGCCGTCCCGATCGCCGAGCCGCCAAAAAATCCGCCGCACGGCGACATCGGCGTCGGCACGTCGCCGGAGGGCCACGCGCTCAAATTCGTCTATCACGGCTCTTATGACGGGCTGGACGACACCTACGAGGCGATCACCAACTATCTCGACGATAAGCGGCTCGACGCCAAGGACATGTACATCGAGGAATATGTGACCGACCCGCAGCCGAGCAATGAGGATAACCTGGTCGTCAACGTCTTCGTGCTGCTCAAATGAACTCGGGGCCCTCTCCCGCAACGGGGGTACGCACACATGCGGCGCCCGGACGGACCTCGCCATGTCCTCATGAACCAAGCAATCCGCAGCTTCCGTTTTATGTCCGGTCTTTCCCCGAAAGCGGACATTCGCCTGCACAATTGGCACTTCGGCTTCGGGCCATTGGCGGTCATTAGAGCGCGTCCAGGAAAAGTGGGAACCGGTTTTCCGTCCGGACGCGCGACAACACAAAAGCTTAGAGCGGGATGACGATTCGAAGATAAGTCATTCCACTCTAGGTGTCAGCTTTGGTTTCAGGGGCAGTCAGCGCAACGGCTGCCTCCGTTGTCAGTAAAAGGAAGGTAAACGTCTCCTCGAGGTACAGCCGGACCGTCTTATCATCATGGCTGAGGTAGCCGATCGACACGTCCTCACCGATATACAGGCCGAAATCGCCACCGCGGGTCGTGAGCACAAATGCGCCGGAAATCGCTGGAGCCCAGATGATTTGTCCGTCCACGAGGCGCTTAATGTGCTCCAGGACCGGATAGCCGTGGTCGCTGGTCTCGCTCAACCCCGTGTAGGCATTGGCACTCAGCAACACTGAATAGGGACCATTGACACCGACGAGCCGCAATTGACTTAGCGCCTGGGCGATGGCGTCCGGGTAGGCGCGTATGTCAGCCGGAAGGGGCATCACCGGATTGCTGGTTCCCTCGCGGATGCCGCCGATGCCGACGGCGGCATAGCCTTCGAAGATCGCTCGGTCTTCGGCAAAGGCCAAAAGCCGTGCCGCATCTTTCGCCGGCTGCCAATCCGAATCGTTGGCGCCACGCTCCACGTCATCGATCTGTTGGCGATCGAGTTCGAAAGGAACACGGAGTTCGACGAGCGCTTTGGCCTCGCGCTGCCGCGCGAGGATTCCGTCTCCCGGCGCCGCGACATTGCGCGAATGGCCGGTGCCGATGGCGGAGACAGCGACGCCGCTTGGACCCTGCACGTCGACGACGCGCCTGCCAGCGAGGTAGCGTTTGATGGTGCGCGACGTTTCCTCCTCAATCTGAGACCAGGCAGCGTCAGATATCGGGGCAAGCTCGCGGTGAAGGTTATTCATGAACCGTGGTCTCCTTTAAGCGAACCAATACCGAGCGAACCGTCGCGTTTCGGTCCTGGCTGTGGCGCCGCACGGGCGTGCGCGTCCGAAAGCTTTTGCCCGGCTGGCGGGGCGTCGTTCCCGACGTTTTCCAAAAAAGTCGCGGACGGCGCGAAGAACAGATTACCGGTCTGCGGGAAGCTGAAATCGAGCAAACGGTCGTAATTGCCGGGAGGACGACCGACGAACATATTTTCCAACATCTGCTCGATCGTTCGTGGCGAACGCGCGTAGCCGATGAAATAGGTGCCGAATTCCTTCCCGGCAGCGCGGCCGAATGGCATGTTGTCGCGGATGATCTTGATTTCCTGGCCACCCTCGATGATGGTCGTCAGTGCGTTGTGGGCGGACGTCGGCTTCACGGCATCGTCGAGCTCGATATCCGAAAGTTTGGTGCGCCCGATAATGCGCTCCTGTGCTTCGGTGGACAGCGCGTTCCAACCGGCCATATCGTGCAAATATTTTTGCACGACCACGTAGCTGCCGCCGGCGAAGAGGGCATCTTCGGGGCCCACATAAGCGGTATCGATCGCCGTCTGCGCCGTTGGGTTCTCCGTGCCGTCAACAAAGCCGATGAGATCGCGGTCGTCGAAATAGCGAAAACCATGCACTTCATCGACCAGGGAAACGGCCTCGCCGAGCCGGGCCATGATTTGCGTTGCCAACTCGAAACAGAGATCCATGCGCTTGGCGCGAATGTGAAAGAGAAGATCGCCGGGAGTGGCGACGGCATGGCGCGAGCCGGCCTTGATTTCCCGAAAAGGATGCAGTTCCGCCGGCCGCGGTTGACCAAAGAGCTCATCCCAGGCGTCGGAGCCAATCCCCATCACACAGGAGAGATCTCCCTCAATATCGCGGAAACCGACTGCACGTAACAGCGCCGGGAGGTCGCCGCAAAACGACCGAACTGCCGCACGATTTGCGCCGGCAGAGCTGACCGTTGCGACGAGAAAGATGGCGGCACGAGTTAAAGCCTGAACCACCGCTTGCGGCACGGGGGGCAAGCCGGATTGTGCGCCGGGCGCGATCAATGAATCTTACTCCCGTCGATGACGCCCCTTGAGAGAGGGCATCTATCATGCGCCTAACATTGTGGGATTACGACGAAAAAGACAACTAACGTGCAAATCAAACTGCGCGTACGTCCCGCCTCTATACATCAGTTCGAGCTGCGATCTTGTCTCAAATGAGTCAAAGGCCATGCCGGGATCGTTCACCCGCTTCGGCCCGAGGAGACGCAACGGCGACGCGCGCGGTGACCAAACCGGATCGAGCACGATGTCGAGACCGGCGGTCTGGAGCAGAAAGCCGGCGTGACCGGCATGGCAAATGCGCCAAGCCGCGCCGGTGACCCGGCGGCATCGCCGCGGTTGACGGGGTTAAAGTCTGCACCTATTTTGCGCTGACTCTCGCAAGAGACAGAAACTTCTGACCGCCGACCGGCCCGAGAGGCCGGAGGTTCCCGCCCGACAGCGCGATGCGCCCTCGGGCGCATCCGGCATTGCCGGGTCAGGGCCGGCATGACGGTTCAAGGGAAAGCTTGATGTTCGACAGCCTTTCCGAGCGTTTGAATGCAGTCCTCGACCGCCTGACCCGGCGCGGCGCACTGGCGGAGGCCGATGTCGAGACCGCGCTGCGCGAGGTGCGCCGCGCGCTGCTCGAAGCCGACGTCGCGCTCGACGTCGCCCGCGACTTCACCGCGGAGGTCAAGCGGCGCGCCGTCGGCGTTGAGGTCATCAAGTCGGTCACGCCCGGCCAGATGGTCGTGAAGATCGTGCATGACCAGTTGATCGAGACGTTGGGCTCGGACGCGCAGCCGATCGACCTCAACGCGCCGGCGCCGGTCGTCATCATGATGGTCGGCCTGCAGGGCTCGGGCAAAACCACGACCACGGCGAAGCTGGGCAAGCGTCTCGCCGAGACCGCCAAGCGCAAAGTCCTGATGGCGTCCCTCGACACGCGCCGGCCGGCGGCCATGGAACAGCTTGCCGTGCTCGGCCGGCAGGTCGGGGTGGACACGCTGCCGGTGGTTGCCGGCCAGACCCCGGTGCAGATCGCGAACCGCGCCCGTGAGGCGGCTCGGCTCGGCGGCTACGACGTAGCGCTCCTCGATACCGCCGGCCGCCTCACCCTCGACGAGGCGATGATGAACGAGGCGGCGGAGGTGCGCCGCGCCGCCGATCCGCACGAGACGCTGCTCGTCGCCGACGCGCTCACCGGCCAGGACGCGGTCAACCTCGCGCGGGCGTTCGACCGGCGCGTCGGCTTGACCGGCATCGTGCTCACGCGGGTCGAAGGCGACGGCCGCGGCGGCGCCGCGCTATCGATGCGCGCGGTCACCGGCAAGCCGATCAAGCTCATCGGCACCGGAGAAAAACTTGACGCCATCGAGGACTTCCATCCGGCGCGCATCGCTGACCGCATCCTCGGCATGGGCGACATCGTCTCGCTGGTGGAGAAGGCCGCCGCCACCATCGACGCGGAGAAAGCGGCGCGCGTCGCCGAGAAGATGCGCAAAGGCGCGTTCGATCTTGCCGATCTGCGCGAGCAGCTATCGCAGATGCAGCAGATGGGCGGGATGACGGGACTGATGGCGATGCTGCCCGGCGTCGCCAAGATCAAGAACCAGCTTGCCGAGCGCAATCTCGATGAAAAGCTTCTCAAGCGGCAGATGGCGATCATTGATTCGATGACGCCGCAGGAGCGGCGCCATCCCGATATCCTCAAAGCGAGCCGCAAGCGGCGCATCGCCGCCGGCTCCGGCACCAAGCCTGAAGACATCAACCGCCTGCTCAAAATGCACCGCACCATGGCGGACGTGATGAAAGCGATGGGCGGCGCCAAGCGCGGCCCGATGGCCGGCCTCGCCAACATGCTCGGCCTCGGCGGCGGCATGCCGAGCCCGGAAGAGATGGCGAAGCTCGCGGCGAAAATGCCGGGCGGCCTGCCGGCCGGGATACCGGGCGCGGGCGGCCTGCCGCCAACTATGCCCGGCCTGCCGCCGAATTTCCCCGGCGGCGCGGCCGGACTGCCGGGCGGTCTTCCGGGCCTCGGCCCCAAGCCGCCGGGCGGATTTCCGGGTCTTCCGGGATTGGGAAAGAAGAAGTGAAAGGTCGATCATCCATCTTCGTCATTCCGGGTTCGCCGCTTCGCGGCGCCCCGGAATGACGACATGAGAAAGGAAAAGCTAAATGTCTCTTGCGATCCGCATGGCGCGCGCGGGCACCAAGAAGCGGCCATTTTATCACATCGTCGTCGCCGACAGCCGTTCGCCGCGCGACGGCCGCTTCATCGAGCGCCTCGGCCATTTCAATCCGCTGCTGCCCAAGGAGAAAACCGAACGGCTGAAGCTCGATCTGGACAAGGTCAAGGCCTGGATCGCCAAGGGCGCGCAGCCGTCGGATCGCGTGCTGCGTTTTCTCGACGCCGCCGGCGTCATGCAGCGGCCCAAACGCAACAATCCGGAGAAGGCGATCCCACGCAAGGAACGCAAGGCAAAAGAGGAAGCTGCCAAGGCCGCGGCGGCTCCGGGCGCAGCGCCAGCGGCAGGCGCGGCGCCGGCCGCTTAAGCGGGGCGAACAATGGCGCGCGGTGCTCGCATTTGCCTCGGGCAAATCGGCGCGGCGCATGGCGTGCGCGGAGAGGTCCGACTGCGTTCGTTCACCTCCGACCCGGGAGCGATCGCCGGCTACGGCCCGCTGCAAACCGAGGACGGCCGCGTTTTCGAGATCGAAGCGCTGCGGCCGGCCAAGAATCATTTCGTGGCGCGGCTTTCGGGCGTTCATGATCGCAGCGCCGCCGAACGATTGGTGAACGTCAAGCTCTATGTGCCGCGCGAACGGCTGCCCAAGCCGGAGCACGCCAATGAGTTCTATCACGCCGATCTGATCGGCCTCGCCGTCATCGACCGCGCCGGGGAAAGACTCGGCACCGTCGTCGCGATCCACAATTTCGGTGCCGGCGACTTGATCGAGGTGCGCCAAGCGGACGGCGAGCCCACGCAGATGCTGCCTTTCAACGAAGCGACCGTGCCGCTGGTCGATGTTGCGGGGGGACGGATCGTCGTCGTTGCACCGACGGCGAGGGACCGGGCGTAACATGTGGCGAGCAAGCGTTCTCACCATCTTCCCCGACGTCTTTCCCGGACCCTTGGGCGCGAGCCTCGCCGGCAAGGCTTTGGCGGCAGGCGCGTGGTCGCTCGACGTCGTCGACATCCGCGACTTCGCGATCGACAAGCACCGCACCGTTGACGACACGCCGGCCGGCGGCGGGCCAGGCATGGTGATGAAGGCCGACGTGCTCGCCCGCGCCGTTGACGCCACCGCGACGGATCCGCGCCCCCGCCTGCTCCTGTCGCCGCGCGGCGCGCCGCTGACGCAGGCACGCGTCGAAGGACTCGCCGGCGGGAGCGGACTTGTCCTCGTCTGCGGCCGGTTCGAGGGCGTAGACGAACGCGTCATTGCGGCGCGCTCGCTGGAGGAAGTCTCGATCGGCGATTATGTGCTGTCCGGCGGCGAGATCGCGGCGATGGTGCTGATCGACGCCTGCATTCGCCTCTTGCCCGGCGTCATGGGCGCGCCAGCCTCGAGCGCCGAGGAAAGCTTCGCCGACGGCTTATTGGAATATCCGCAATACACCCGCCCGCAGCTCTGGGAAGGCCGGCCGATCCCCGAAATCCTCACTTCGGGCGACCACGCCAAGATCGCCGCCTGGCGGCGCGCCGAGGCCGAACGGCTCACCCGCGAGCGCCGCCCCGACCTCTGGGCGGCCTTCCTGAGGCGCTTTCGTAGCGGCTCGCGGACGGGATGACGGCAAGGTGACAAAGCCCGCGCGGTAGCGTAGAA
>JASHPW010000078.1 GCA_030037895.1 Xanthobacteraceae bacterium
CGGCGGAGCCGGAAGATCGAGGCTGAGTTGGGTGGAGGGATGAGGCGTCAGCCGGGATTCGGATGCAAAATCGGCGTCGGCGGCATTCTCAACGTCGACAGACGCAACATCGGACGCAGGGGAGGCCATACGCAACAATCCCCGATGGCAGCCGCATCGAAGCCATTATCAGAGCGAGAGCCGGTAGGAGTCCAGTCGAATCGTAGCTCGCGCTTGGTCCAGCAGGGGCCGGTGTTGACGCTTCCTCGGCATCAATGCCGTGGGCCGCATTGAAGCCACGCTGTAATCCGGTCAGGCCACGCTGCGCAGACGCGCGACTATGCGGCGCGGAGCAGGACCAGTTGCGCCATCCTCTCCCGGAGCGCGTCCGGGAAAAAGTCCACCCCGGATCACGCCCGGGGCAAGCTTTTCCCGGATCAATGCCCGTTGTGTTTGGTAACGATCCCGGTTCTGTACCCGCTAATCCGCGCTGCGCTCCGCGCGGACGACCGGCGCCACATCGCCATATCCTCCCGCGGTTGGCGTCTTGATGATGATCGCCTCGCCGGCGTCGATGACGGTGGCGTCGCAGCCGGCGAGCTTTTCCATGCGCCCGTCCTTGCGCCGTACCCAGTTTTCTCCGGCCTCGCCATCGCCGCCGCCGGCAAGCCCGAACGGCCGCACGCGGCGGTGTCCGGACAGGATGGTGCACTCCATCTTCTCCAGGAAGCGGATGGCGCGAATGACGCCGTCGCCGGCGTTCCAGCGGCCGCGGCCGCCGGAACCTTTGCGGATGTGAAAGTCCTCGAGCAACACGGGATAGCGGAATTCGAGGATTTCCGGATCGGTGAGCCGGGTGTTGGTCATGTGGGTGTGCACGGCGTCGGTGCCGGGAAAGCCCGGACCCGCCGGCGAACCGGAGCAGATCGTCTCGTAATACTGATAGCGTGCACTGCCGAAGTTGAGATTGTTCATGGTGCCCTGCGCCGCCGCCATGGCGCCGAGCGCACCGAACAGGCAGTTGGTCACCTCCTGCGAGGTCTCGACATTGCCGGCGACCACTGCCGCAGGAAATTGCGGTGACAGCATCGATTTTTTCGGAATGATGATGCGGATCGGGCGCAGGCAGCCGGCGTTCATCGGGATATCGTCGTCGACCATGACGCGGAAGACGTAGAGCACGGCGGCGCGCGTGACCGGTTCCGGCGCGTTGAAGTTGGTCGGCTGCTGCGGACTGGTGCCGGTGAAATCGATCGTGGCCTCGCGCCGTTTCTTGTCGACGCTGATGCGCACCTTGATGACGGTGCCCTGGTCCATCTCGACGGCGAACGCGCTGTCGTGCAGCCGGTCGATCACGCGGCGCACGTTTTCGGCGGCATTGTCCTGCACGTGGTGCATATAGGCGCGCATCACCGGCAACGTGAAATGGCGCACCATCTTGCGCAGCTCCTGCACGCCTTTCTCGTTGGCGGCGATCTGCGCCTTGAGATCGTTGATGTTCTGCAGTGGATTGCGCGCCGGATATTCGCCGCCGGCGAGCAGCGTCCGCAGCTCCCTTTCGCGGAAGCGGCCGCGCGCGATGAGCTTGAAATTGTCGATATAGACGCCTTCCTGGGCGATCGTGGTGGCGTTCGGCGACATCGAGCCTGGCGAAATGCCGCCGACATCGGCGTGGTGCCCGCGCGAAGCCACCCAGAACAGGATTTTTCGTCCTCCGAACACCGGCGTGCAAACGGTGATGTCGGGCAGATGCGTGCCGCCGTTATAGGGTGCGTTGATGGCGTAGACGTCGCCGGGACGAATCTTTCCCTTGTTTTCCCGAATGATGGTTTCCACTGCGCGATCCATCGAGCCGAGATGCACCGGCACGTGCTGGGCATTGGCGACGAGCGAGCCGACGCCGTCGAACACCGCGCAGGAGAAATCGAGCCGCTCCTTGATGTTCACCGAATAGGCGGTGTTCTGCAGCGCGACGCCCATCTGCTCGGCGATCGACACAAACAGGTTGTTGAACACTTCGAGCATCACCGGATCGGCTTTGGTGCCGACCGGACCCGGGCGCGCGAGTTTCTTGATCCGGCGCAACAGCAAATGATTCTTGGCCGTAAGCTCGGCCTGCCAGCCCGCTTCGACGACCACGGTCTGATGCGGCTCGATGACGATGGCTGGCCCTTTGATCTTGTGTCCGGGCGAGAGCGTCTCGCGCGTGTAAATGCCTGCGCGCCACCAGCGGCCTTGCGAGAAAAATCGCGTCCGGCGCGCCGGCGCAGGAAGCGGCGTCCGCGTCGTCTTGCGCGGCTGCTCGCGAAAGCGCCCGCCGCCGCCGACCGCCTCGACCGAGACCGCTTCGATGACCAGCTCTTTGCTCCGGTCGATGAAACCGAAGCGCGCTCTGTGCGCGCGCTCGAAGGCACGCTGCATGTGGTGGAGCGAGGCGAGCGGCTCCCCTTGTGGGGAGGGGTTGGGGGTGGAAGTCGGAAGGCGGCGTGCGGGGGAAGATCGACGTTTGTGCGCCCGTCTCGTTGCGGATGCCGCCGCCCGATCCCCCTCCCTATCCTCCTCCACAAGAGGGGAGGGATAAGAAATAGCACCCGCCGCGACGATCAGCGCCGTATCGGTGCCGGCGTAGCGGATATGCGCGCGCACGTGGAGTTTGATTTTCTCCGCGGCAACGCCCTGGCCGGCGACCTCCGCAACCGCGGCACGCGCCAGATTGCGCGCCGCGCGCACGAGCGTCGCCCGCGCCTCCTCACCGAACGGCTTCTCGATGGTCTCGTGACGGACGCTGCGGATAGCGGCCAGCCCCATTCCGTAAGCGGAGAGGAGCGACGAGAGCGGATGGATCAAAACGCCGGTCATGCCGAGCGCGTCGGCGACCAGGCAGGCATGCTGGCCGCCGGCGCCGCCGAAGCAGTTGAGCGCGTAGCGCGTCACGTCATAGCCGCGCTGCACCGAGATTTTTTTGATCGCGTTCGCCATGTTCTCGACCGCGATCTTGATGAAGCCATCGGCGACCTCTTCGGCCGAACGGCCGTCGCCGACCTCTTTGGCAAGCGCGACGAAGGCCGCATGCACCGCGTCGGCGTCGAGCGGCTCGTTCTGTCGCGGCCCGAATATTTTGGGGAAAAAGTCCGGGATAAGCTTGCCGACCATCACATTGGCGTCGGTGACGGCGAGCGGGCCGCCGCGGCGATAGCATTTCGGTCCCGGATTGGCGCCCGCCGAATCGGGTCCGACGCGGAAGCGGGCGCCGTCGAAGTGCAAGATGGAGCCGCCGCCGGCCGCGACCGAGTGAAGGAGCATCATCGGCGCGCGCATGCGCACGCCCGCGACTTCCGTCTCGTAGGTTCGCTCGTATTCGCCGGCAAAATGCGACACGTCCGTCGAGGTGCCGCCCATGTCGAAGCCGATGAGCCGCGAAAAGCCGGCCTCGCGCCCGGTCTCGGCCATGCCGACGACGCCGGCCGCTGGCCCCGACAGGATCGCGTCCTTGCCGCGAAACAGTTCGGCCGCGGTCAGTCCGCCCGACGACATCATGAACATCAGGCGGGTCCTCTCCCCTCCCCCTTGCGGGGAGGGGGCGGGGGTGGGGGTCGGGAGGCTTTCCGCATACGTCGTCGTTTGCGCACTCCCTTCCGGCCCTCCTCCCTTGCCCTTCCCGACAAGAGGGGAGTGAGATGAGTGCAAGTCCTCCGCCACTTGCGCCACGTAGCGGCGCAGGATCGGCGACAGATAGCCGTCGACGACGGTGGTGTCGCCGCGGCTTACGAGCTTGATGAGCGGAGATACTTCGTGGCTCGCCGACACCTGCGGAAAGCCGATGTCGCGCGCGAGCGCCGCAACTTGCCGTTCGTGCTCGCTGTAACGGTAAGCGTGCATCAGCACGATGGCGACCGCTCGAATGCCGTCCGCGAGCGCGCGCTGCAGCTCGACACGCACCGCGTCGAGATCGACGGCGCGCTCGACCGTGCCGTCGGCGCGCACGCGCTCGTCGATCTCGACCACGCGTTCGTAGAGCATGTCCGGCTTGACGATGTGGCGGGCGAAGATTTTGGGCCGCGCCTGGTAGCCGATGCGCAGCGCGTCGCGAAAGCCCTTGGTGACGAGAAGGAGCGTGCGCTCGCCCTTGCGCTCGAGGAGCGCGTTGGTGGCGACCGTGGTGCCCATCTTCACCGCGCCGATGCGCGCGGCCGGAATGGGCGCGCCGGACGCAAGCCCCAGCAGGCGGCGGATTCCGGCGACCGCGGCGTCGCGATAGGCGCCGGGATTGTCCGACAGCAATTTGTGTGTGACGAGCGTGCCGTCCGGCCGCCGGCCGATCACGTCGGTGAAGGTGCCGCCGCGATCGATCCAGAATTCCCAGCGCCCGGAACGGATATCATGCATCGTCACAACATATCGCGGCGCGCCGCCGGCGTCGTCATAGCCGATTTGACCGGCCAACCATGCGAAAATGCCGCGCATTGGGCAAGTCGGCATGGACCCGGATTAGCGGGAATATTCGGGCTGAGGTGAGAGGAAAGGAACTACTTAGCCGCCGTGCCGCCGTTCAAAAGGCCGGCGACTGTCCTGATTTCGTTGCGCGCATATTTGGGCAGGCCGGCGCTGATCGAGTTGCCTGAGTTGAACGATGATCTCCCCATCAGCACCTGCGCCGGCACGAGATTGCGCAGCACCGGCACTTTCTCGAATTCGCGCTTCCTCTCGAGCACGCCGGCGTCGATCGCCAGCACCATGAAGGCGGTCACCACTGTTTTGTCGGCGTCGGTCGGGTGGCCCTGGAACACGGCGAAGAATTTGCCGAACTTCATGATCTGATTGACGTAGAAAATATTCTGCTCGAGCGCGCCGGCGACCGGCGTGTCGAGCGCGGTCAACTCCTGCAGTCCGGTCTGATCGAGGTCGGCGGGCGAGCGCGCCGACAGCTCGCTCTCAAAGTCGATGTGGTCGGATACCTTCTTGGCGCTGTCGCGCAGCTTGTTCACCAGCATGACGGCGATGGGAAGCTTGCCTTCGAACTTGTAGCTCGACCGGATGCAGATCAAATTCGGCCGCCCGGTGCACCATTTGCGCTCCGGATTGTCGTTGCCGGCCCATTGCTGGTCTTTGGGCGGGTCGACGTCGTCGGCGGCGATTACTTGGTGTTCGATGGCGGGATCGATCTGTTGGAGGAACGGCAACGTCGCGTAGCGCGCAAGATCGAGCGCGCCCGGGGGCTTGTCGAGAACGAAGCGCGCTTGCGCCACATAGATGTAGAGCTTCTCGGCGGCCGGGCCGGCGGCCTTCGGGTTGGCCTTCGATCCGGTCGTCGTCTCGATTTTTGCCGCCTTGCCGATGGCCGGCTCGGTATAGCCGGGGAAAAGCGCCAAGAATTTCTTCTGGACGGGACGCGTGCGCGCCCAATCCGCGAAGCGGATGAGTTCCGGATCGCCGGTGGCGGCGCCGTTCGCTTGATCGCTGAAGGCGATGGTTCCGGGCCGAAGCTCACCCACGTTCCAGTTCGGCGCCGAACCCAAATCTTCGATGCGGAAATCTTGCGCCCAAGCGGCGGAGCACGACCCCATCAAGCCGACAAGCACGATCGCATGCCGCATCCACATTCGAATTTCTCTCGATCGCGTCGAATCAGTTGACGGCTCCGCCCCAGAAATAGTCCGGATCGCGCCGCGCGCCATTGCGCGGATCGTCGGGATCGGCCGGCGTGAACAGGCCGCGCGCCATTGGCCGCTGTGGCGGTGGCGCCGGCGCCGGCTGCCAGCCTTGGGAGGGATAATAGGACCGGCCGCCGGACCAGCCTTCGCCGGCCGTCGGCGGGCCGGCCCAATAACCTTCTGCGCTCGTCCCCTGGCCTTGATTGCGCGAGGCGGCGCCATAAGCGTCGGCATCCTCGCGCGAGACGAGCAGATTTTGCGTGTCGTTGACGCGGCCGTCGGGCCCGACTCGAAAATGCTCGATGAAGCCGCCGCCCGCGGTCACGAGATCCCCGCTCATATAGTCGATCGGCAGATCGACGAGATGACGCTGCGCCGCGGGCGAGGGGCCGCTGAGCGCCGTCTTCGGCGCGATTCCCTCCGCCCACACCGCCTCGATGATCGGTTTGAAGATCGGCAGCGCCACCCGTGCCCCGGTTGCGTTGGTGCCGAGCGAGCGGCGCTTGCCGTCGCCGTTATCGTAGCCGACCCAGACGGCGACGGTCACGTCGTTGGTGAAGCCGATGAACCACCCGTCGACCGCGTCTTCGGTCGTTCCGGTCTTGCCGGCGACATAAGGCGAAAGCGAGCTGATGGCGCGCGCCGTGCCGCGCGCCACGACGCCCTGGAGCATGGTTTTGAGCTGATAGAACGACGTGCGGTCGGCGGCGCCGATCCACGGCAACGGCGCGTTCGGGTAACGGTAGATCGTGCGGCCGTTCGCCTCGATCGAATCGACGGCGTGCGGCTGCGGCCGCGCGCCTTCGTTGGCGATTGCGGCATAGAAGGCGGCGAGATCGATCATGCGCACCGGCTGCGCGCCGAGCACGAATGGATAATAGCGAATGCAGTCGCTGTAGATTTTCGCCGCGACGGCGGTCGCGCAAACGCTGTCGAGGCTTTTTTCGGGGTCCTCGCTGATGCCGCCGTCGAGCAGGTGGGCGGTCACGATGTTGACCGAATTTTCGAGGCCACGCCGCATCGTGAAGACACCGCCGGAGTAATTGCCGGCATTCCGCGGCGTCCAGAAATCCTCCTCGCGCGCGGTGCCGCCATAGTCGCGGGCGATGATGTCGCGGCCGTCACCACCACCGCCGCTGCCGATCGGCGGCAATGTGATCGGCTCGTCGAGCACCAACGTATTCGGCTGCAGCCCGGCTTGCAGCGCCGTGAGATAGGTCAGGGGCTTGATCGCCGAGCCGGGCTGGCGCTGCGTCTGCGACGTGCGATTGAGCTGGCTCAACGGATAGGAGAAGCTCCCGGCCATGGCGAGGATGCGGCCGGTCTTGTTCTCGAGCACCAGGGCCGCCCCTTGCACTGTCGGGCGCACCCGCAATTGCGCCTGGGCGCCGGCGGTACCGACGGAACTTGCCGCGCCCTTGCTGGTTGCCCTCGCTCTGCCCTCCATCACGCGGACATAGACGACGTCGTAAAGGCTGAGGCTGCGCCGGATCTGCCCGGTCCACGCTTGCAGTGGCAGGATGCGGCCGTCGCTGAGCCCGACGCGGATGAAGCCGTCGCCATGCTTGCCGCCCTTGTCCAAGACAACGGCCGGCTGCCAATGCACGTCGTAGAGCGGCAGACGCACGGCTTCGAGCGCTCGTTGCCACGCCGGCGGAGCCGGCGGCGCGCCCGCTGGCGCAGCGCTCCCGCTGTCGGCCGTGAGCTTCTGCACCGCGTCGGCGATATTCGCTTCCGGCCCGTGGAACTGCATGCGGCCGGAGGCGATTTCGTAGCGCGCCAGACCTTCCTGCAGCGCCGCCTCGGTGTCGCGCTGCAAGGTCGCGTTGATCGTCGAATGCACCGTGTAGGATTCGGCGGTCAGGTTGGCGATGCCGTCCGATTTCGCCTCGCGGGCGAGGTAATCGACGAAATGGAAGCCGCTGTCGCGCCGCGGCTTCTCGAAGCTGACGAGCTTCGGCGGCGCGGCGAGCGCCGCCTCCTTCTGTTCGGCGGTGATGAAGCCGTCCTCCTGCATGCGGCCGAGCACATAGGCGAGGCGCTCCTTGGCGCGATCGGGGTGGCGGTCGGGATTGTAATAGCTCGGCCCTTTGAGGAGGCCCGCGAGCATGGCGCCCTCGCCGAGCGTCAACGCCTTCGCCGACTTGCCGAAATAGCTGCGCGCGGCCATCTCGACGCCCCACGACGCACGGCCGAGATAGGCGGAGTTGAGATAAAGCTCGAGAATCTCTGGCTTGCTCATGATGTTCTCGAGCCGCGACGCCACGATCATCTCGCGGATCTTGCGCTCGTAGGTCACGTCCTCGCCGACCAGAAGATTCTTCACCACCTGCTGGGTGATGGTCGAACCGCCCTGCGGCCGCCCGGGATCGGCGAGATTGCCGATGAAGGCACGGATGATGCCACGCTCGTCGACGCCGTGATGCTGGTAGAAGCGCCGGTCCTCGGCGGCGATGAACGCCTTTTGCACGACGTCGGGAATATCGGCGAGCGGCACCCAGATGCGCCGGTTCCCCGGCTCGAACACCTCGGCAAAATCTTTGCCCTTGCCGTCGAGCACGACGCTCATGCTCGGGAGTTTCCTGCCTTTGAGTTGCGCGGGGTCGGGCAGATCGGCCGCCGCGTTGTTGAAGAACTCGATTACCTGGCCGAGATCGACCACCGGTTTGTCGATGCTCTCGTTCTTGCAGAATTGATGATAGGCGGTCTTGAGATCGGCGAAATTGATGCCGTGAAAGGCCGCGATGTTGGTCCCGACCGCCTTCGGGTCGTCGAGCGCGGTGGCGATGAGGTCGTCGAGGTTGATCGCTTCGATGTCGAACGCCTGGCGCATATGGGCGCAGCCGGCGCGCAGGATCTGCACCACCTCGTCCTGATCGTGCACCGGATCGAATTGCGTCTTCACCGCCTGGGGCTGGGTCATTACCTCGCTGAGTGCGAGCGCCGCGGCGAAAATCTTGACGAGGATCATGTCCATGGGGACGCCGACCAGCCCGGTTCGAGGGACGCCACAGGAAGGAACGTCGATTATAGCTATTCGATCCTTACAAAAAGACTTTTTTACGAGTCTATTGTGCCGCCTCTTGGTGCATTCCGTGCTGCGGTCCTTTGACGCCGCCGATCGGACCTCTTGCGTGAGCGGCAGACCAAACGCACGTTTGTGCGTTGGCCGCCCCGTTACTCCTTTGCAGTCTCCAATCCTTCGAAATGGCCCCGCTGCTGGAGGACGGCGAGCAGCAGGAGACTGGGCAGGCCCGCCGCCGCGCAAATCGCGAAAAAGGCCGGCCAGCCCGACGCCGCGGCGATAAAGCCCGCGCCCGACGACAGATAAGTGCGGCCGAAGGCGGCAAAGGCGGTCAGCAGCGCGAATTGCGTCGCGGTATGCAACGGATTGCGGCACAAAGCCGATAGGTAGGCGACAAAGATCACCGTGCCGACGGCGCTGGTAAAATTATCGACCACGATGGCGAAGGTGAGCCAGGCCGCGCTCAGTCCCACCACCGCCTGCCAGGAGAAGGCGAGCGCGGCGAGCGCCTGCACAGCCCCGCCGATCCAAAGGCTCGCCGGCAGCGAACAAGCGCGGGCCAAAAAGCCGCCGGCGAAGCCGCCGGTGAGGGTCGCCGCCAGGCCGACGCCCTTGATGATGGCCGCGTATTCGTTGCGTGAGAAGCCGAGATCGATGACGAACGGCGCGGTCATGGCGCCAGCGAGCGCATCGGTGAACTTGAAGAGCACGACAAAGGCGAGCGCGACCAGCGCGAGGTCGCGGGACAGAAATTCGGAAAAGGCTCCGGTCGCCGCTTCGACGACGCGGGCGAGCACGGTCTCCCGCGCATGTGTCGCGTCCGCTTGAGCCGATTTTTCCGGCTCGGCGGCAGCGAGCGTCGTGGTGATGCCGACCAGGACGAACGCGGCCATGACCACGTAACCCGCGGTCCAGGCGGCGTGACGGCCGAGGCCGAAAGCGCTCTCGAACGCGCTGACCAGGACCAATGCCCCCGCCGTCGAGGCGAGCGTGCCGATGCGGTAGGCGGCGACGTAGGAGGCCATGCCGGCGGCCTGCTCGCTTTCATCCAGGGTTTCCACGCGGAAGGCATCGACGATGATGTCCTGCGTCGCCGACGCGGCGGCCACCATGAGCGCGCCGACGGCGACGACGAGCGGCGACGCCGATGGATCGCAGGCGCCGAGACCGACGATCGCCGCCATGAGCAGAAGCTGCGACAACAGGAGCCAGCCGCGCCGCCGGCCAAAAGCCCGCGACAGCAGCGGCACGTCGAGCGCGTCGATGAGCGGCGCCCACAGGAACTTCAACGTGTAGGGCGTGCCGACCAGCGCGAACAGGCCGATGGTGCCGAGATTGACTCCGGATTCGCGCATCCAAACAAGCAGCGTCGAGCCCGACAAAGCGAGCGGCAGGCCCGAGGAGAAGCCGAGGAAGGCGACGATCAGCACGCGCCGTTTGAGGTAAACGGCGAGAGTGTCCGCGAAGGAGGCGCGGGCGGGCGCGGCGGCGTCGGTCGTGTCGTCGGGCGTCGCGGTCATGCATGATCACTCGGCGCAAACCTGTCCTCTCCCGCAAGGGAGAGGGTAGGCTACTCCCCCGCCTCGAGCTTGGGCACCATCGGCGCGGGGATGGCATCGGCGCCGGCCTCGGCCTGGGCGCCGACTTCGACCTGCCGGATGCGCTCGCCATGTGCTTCGATCTTTTCGATCGAGATGATCGCTTGCCGGATATCCTCGTTCGCCTGATTGAAATGGGTTTGCAGCTTGCGCACGCGCTCGCCGAGCAAGCCCACGTCCTTCACCAACCGTCCGACCTCGTCGCGAATCTGGTCGGCCGCCTCGCGCATGCGTGCGTCTTTCTGGATTTGCCGCACCAGCGCGATCGCCAGCATGAGCAGCGACGGCGACACCAGAACCACGCCCGCGCGATAGGCCTTCTGCACCAGATCGTCGAAACCATCGCAAACTTCGGCGTAGACCGATTCCGATGGCACGAACATCAACGCCAGCTCCTGCGTCTCGCCGGGGATCAGGTACTTCCCGGCGATGTCGCCGACGTGCTTGCCGACATCGGTGCGCAAACGCAGCGCCGCTCCCTTGCGCTCGTCGTCCGACTTGGCCTCGCGAAAGGCGGTGACGCTTTCGAGCGGGAATTTGGCGTCGATCACCAACGGCCGCTTGTCGGGCATGAACACGCAGCAATCGGGCCGGGTGCGGTTCGACAGCGTATGTTGGAACGCATAGCTGCCCTTCGGCAGGCTGTCGGCGACGATCACCTCCATCCGCCATTGCCCGAACGCGCCGCGCGATTGCTTGTTGGCGAGCACGCTCTGCAGCGAGGTCACCTGCGTCGCGAGTTCGGTGATGTTCTTCTGCGCGCTGTCGATGACCGCGAGACGCTCGTTGAGCTTTTGCAGGTTCTCGGCGGTGTTCTGCTTGGTCTGTTCGAGCGAATCGCCGAGCCGATGCGAGACCGAATCGAGCCGCTCGTTGACCGCGTGCTGGAGCTGCGACTGACCCTTGGCCAGTAATCCGATCATCGCCTCGAGCCGCGCCGCCGCCTCGCTCTGTCGCTGCACGAACGCGGCCATCTCGGCCGCGCGCCGGTCCGCCGGATTGCGGCCGCGCCAGAGCACAAGCGCCAGCACGGCGACCGCGCCGCATGCGGCGATGATGGCCGCAATCGCGACGATCGACGGATTCTCGACCATGACCGCTTCTACAAGATTCGCCAGGATGCCGGTGTTGGAACGAACAGGGAACACTCTTATCCCAGGGTTCGTCCGAGTGCGCAACAGACCGCGCGCATTGACCGCGCTTTATGCACCGCTTACATCGCCGCCATGGCTGTGCGTGAGATCATCAAGCTCCCCGACAAGCGACTGCGGCTCGTTTCCGAGCCGATCAAGCGCCTCGACGCCGGCATCCGCAAGCTGGTCGATGACCTGTTCGAGACCATGTATGCCGCGCCCGGCATTGGGCTCGCGGCAATCCAGATCGGCGTCGCCAAGCGCGTCTTCACCGCGGACCTGTCGAAGAAGGAGGAGGAGAACGACCACAAGCCATACGTGTTCATCAATCCGGAAATTATCTGGAAGTCGAAGGAGACGGCGACCCGCCAGGAGGGCTGCCTCTCGATTCCCGACTTTTACGAGGACGTCGAGCGGCCGAGCGAGGTCAGGGTCAAATATCTCGACCTCGACGGCAAGGCGCGGGAGATCGAAGCAAAGGGCCTCTTCGCCACCTGCCTCCAACACGAGATCGACCACATCAACGGCGTGCTCTTCATCGACCATATCTCCAAGCTCAAGCGCGACCGCCTCGTCAAGAAAGTCACCAAGGCAGCCAAGGCAACGAAGACGGCGAAAAAAGTGGAGGCGTGATTGGCGCTCCGCCTCGTCTTCATGGGAACGGCGGATTTTGCCGTGCCCAGTCTGGTCGAGATCGTCGGCAGCGGCCATGATGTCAAGGCGGTCTATACCCGCGCGCCGCAGCCGTCCGGGCGCGGACTGGTGCTGAAGCCAAGTCCGATCGCGCACGAGGCCGGGCGATTCGAGCTTGCAGTCTTCACGCCCAAAACGCTCAAGGGGCCTGACGCCGCGGCGGCAATGCGCGTCCATGGCGCCGATGCCGCGGTGGTTGTCGCCTACGGCCTGATCCTGCCGAAACCGATCCTGGACGCGTTTCCGCTCGGCTCCTTCAACCTCCACGCCTCGCTGCTGCCGCGCTGGCGCGGTGCCGCGCCGATCCATCGCGCCATCATGGCCGGCGACCGCGAGACCGGCGTGACGGTGATGAAGATGGAAGAAGGGCTCGATACCGGCCCGATCGCCATGGCAGAGCGCGTGCCGATTCCACCCGACGCCACGGCCGGTGACCTGCACGATGCGCTGGCGCGCCTCGGCGCCGATTTGATGGTGCGGGCGCTGGCTGCGCTCGAAAAAGGGGCGCTGCAATTGACGCCGCAAGCCGAAGCGGGCGCGACCTACGCCGACAAGATCGACAAGGGCGAGACGCGTGTCGACTGGGCGAAGCCGTGGCAAGAGGTCCATGACCATTGCCGTGGGCTGTCGCCGTTTCCCGGCGCATGGTGCGAGCTTGCCGGCACCGGTCGCGTCAAAGTCCTGCGCACGACCAAGGGCATCGGGCAGGGACCGCCGGGCCGCGTGCTCGATGACAGGCTGACCATTGCCTGCGGCACCGGTGCGGTGCGGCTTGTCGAGTTGCAGCGCGCCGGCCGGCAGCCGATGTCGGCCGAAGAGTTCTTACGCGGGATGCCGGTCGCGCGCGCCAGCGTGCTGAGCTGACGCCGCCGGCCGGCGAGGTGAATGCGCTCATGCCCCGCTACAAGCTCACCATCGAGTATGACGGCACGCCCTATGTCGGCTGGCAAGTGCAGGACAACGGCCCCTCGGTGCAGGGCATCCTCACCGACGCGATTGCCGCCTTCAGCGGCGAACGTCCGGCGCTCGCCGGCGCCGGCCGCACCGACGCCGGCGTGCACGCCCTCGGCCAAGTCGCCCATGTCGACCTCGCCAGGGATTGGGACGGCAACACGGTGCGTGACGCGCTCAACGCGCATCTGCGCCCGCATCCCGTCGCCGTGCTTGCGGCGGAACGCGTCGCACCGGACTTCGACGCGCGCTTCTCGGCGACCAAGCGGCATTATCTCTATCGCATCAGCAACCGCCGCGCCGACCTCGCGCTCGAGCAGAACCGCGTTTGGCGCGTGCCGCGCCCGCTCGACGACGAAGCCATGCACCGGGCCGCGCAAAACCTCGTCGGCCGTCACGACTTCACCACCTTTCGCGCCGCCGAGTGCCAGGCTAAATCGCCGGTAAAGACTCTCGACCGCCTCGACGTCGCGCGTCACGACGAAGAGGTGCGCATCACCGCGTCGGCGCGCTCGTTCCTGCAGCATCAGGTGCGCTCGATGGTCGGCTCGCTGGTGCATGTGGGCGAGGGCAAATGGAGCGCCGACGATCTTGCCTCAGCCCTCGCCGCCCGCGACCGCACCCGTTGCGGCCAGGTCGCCCCGCCGCAGGGCCTTTATCTCGTGCGGGTGGAATATTGAGCTTGAGCTTTCGCCATCGGGTAGTGTCTCAATTTGAATTTTTGCCGGTACCTAGTGTATGCTATTGTCATACGCTTACGATTGGGCAATGCAATGACCGCTTTGGTGCTGAGTGTGCGTGTGAGCGAGGAGGAGCGCGCCCTTCTGGAGGCCGCGTCTGAACTGGCGCGCACAAGCCTGAGCGAATTCATCCGGCGCAAAGCCGTCGACGCGGCCGAGGAGGATGTTCTCGAACGGCGGCTTGTCACCATTCCGGCCAGGGACTGGAAAAAGTTCGAGGCGTGGGCGAACCATCCCGCCGAGGAGATCAAGGGCCTCAAGGACCTCGCCGACAAGGCACCGACGTGGCGGGCGTAACTCCGCCACGGCCGCGGGCCGAAACCGATGATCGAGAACGGTTTGACTGCGGCCGAGACTCACTGAATCATTGGTTTCGACGACACGCGTGGAGCAATCATGTTGCCGGCATCTCGCGTACCAACGTCATCTGCGACGCCGCCTCGACGGAGATTATCGGCTACGTGACCTTGAGCGCGGCGCAGATCGAACGCTCTTTCCTGCCGAAGCCGCACCAGCGCGACAAGCCTGATCCCGTGCCAGTGACGTTGCTCGGCCAGCTTGCGGTCCACAAGGATCATCAAGGCCGCGGCCACGCGCGCTCGCTCCTT
>JASHPW010000079.1 GCA_030037895.1 Xanthobacteraceae bacterium
ATCTGGTTGTGGGGATTGGCGGGAGCCACCGATGAAGCACCGGCTTCGCCGACCGCCGCGTTGCGAAACTGCTGCGCGATCGAACCGGTGCCGTGACCGACGAGGGGAGCTGCCTTGATGAACGACACCGACTTCTTCAAGAATTCGATGTGCAAACCGGTCGAGTTCATAGCGTTGTTGACACGATAGTCCTGCCACTCCTTGACGGTAACGATCAGACGCTCGCGCAGGTACGGCGACCCGAACCAAAGTGCAACGCCGAGCAGGGAGCCAAGCAGGCCAGCGCCGAAGAGCCCTCTCCAGCCGAATTCGCGCCATCCCAGCAGCAGGATCAGCGCCGGGGCAACAAGCAGCGCGGTGCGGCTCGTGACCACAAAAACGATGTTGGCAAGAAAAAGAAAGGCAAGCACGACGAGCCCGAGAGCCTGGCGCCAGTGTTGCGCACGGGCGTCCTGGAAGGCACGTCCAAGGAGCGCGAACGCGCAGATCAGAAAAGTCGCGCTCTGCATGATGTAGTCTTTGACAGGAACGCCGGGATCTCCGTGCAAGGAGAGGCCGGGTACGAAGACCGAAGCCCAGGACGCAAGCAGCAGGCAAAATACCGATGCGAAGAATGCATAGACGACCCAGATGCCGCGCTCGGACCGCCGATACTGCGCCAGCAGCAAAGGAATGACGAGCAGCCGGTGGAATTTGTCGAAGCCGGCGAGGCGATCGCTCCAGGCGGCGTCGGCCCAAAGGAGGCCGATAGCGGCGAGCACCCAGAGCAGGACGGGCAGCCCGCCGGCGGCGCTGGCAAACTCGCGCCGCAGCATGCCGGCATCCAACGTCGGTAGTATGACGAGGAGCCAGAGCGCGATGAGAATACCGGTCGCCGACGTCGACCATGGGAGCGAAAGCGCCACGCCTGCTGCCAGCCAGTCGGCGAGCCGCATCCAGCGGACGCGATCGAACCCGGACAGGATTGGAACGGCGGTCACTCGATCAATTCCCGTTGGCGGCCGTGTTGGCGTCGTCGCGCAGCGTTCGCGCCCGGCTCGAATACGAGTGCCGGTGAGGGCTTTGTCAAGCGGCACTTTTCATCTTCGGCGGCGCGCTTGATGGCGATCGAGCGCGCATGAGAATGCCGCCCGCATCACGATCGTGCAGGATCGGTTGATCGGGCCGGCGGTTCAACCGACTCGGCCGAGCGACGCACCAAGCCGGTGGTCGAATGTCCGGGCACCAAGTCCACGAGGATGATGTCGCCGCCCGCGGCTTCGACCACCTCGCGACCGACCACTTCCTCACGCCGATAGTCGGCGCCTTTGACCAACACGGCCGGACGCACGCGTTTGATCAATTCAAGCGGCGTGTCCTCCTCGAACAGGACGACGACGTCGACGGCTTCGAGCGCAGCAAGCACCTCGGCGCGGCCCTCGGCGGGATTGATCGGCCTGCCTTTGCCCTTGAGGCGCCGGGTCGAGGCGTCGCTGTTGAGACCGACCACCAGTCGGTCGCAGGCCGCGCGCGCCTCGGCGAGCAATCTGATATGGCCGCGATGCAGGAGATCGAAACAGCCGTTGGTGAAGCCGATGCGCAGACCGTGGCGGCGCCATTGCGCCAGCCGCTCGTCGAGCATCGCCCAGTCGAACACGATCTTCTCCTCCGGCGCCAGCGAGGCGGCCGGAAGGATGCGGCCGCGCAATTCGGCGAGCGAGACCGTCGCCGTGCCGCGTTTGCCGACGACGACCGCGGCCGCGGCATTGGCCGCGCGCACCGCGAGCTCGTACGGAGTCTTCATCGCCAGCAGCACCGCGAGAACGGCGGCAACGGTGTCGCCGGCGCCAGAGACATCTCGCACCTTGACCGGATAGGCGGGAACCTGAACCGGAGCCCGACCCTGCTCGTGCAGCGTCATCCCCTCCTCGCTGCGGGTGACCAATACGGCTTCGCTCTCCACGATGCGCGCAAGCTCGGCTGCCGCGGCCACGATCTCCGCCTCGGTGGTGACCGGCCGATGCACCGCGGCCGCCAGTTCCTTGCGATTCGGCGTAATCAACGTCGCGCCACGATAGACACTGTAATCGTGGCCCTTGGGATCGACGATGACCGGCTTGCCGAGGCGCCGCGCCGCATCGATGACGGCACGAATGATGCGCGGGGTCAGCGTGCCCTTGGCATAATCCGACAGCACCACTGCGCCGACCTGCGGCAGCGCCGCTTCGGCATAGCCGATGACCGCGGCCTCGCTTTGCGCGCTTGCGGGCTCGGTCGTCTCCCAATCGGCCCGCAGCAGGTGGGTCGAATGGTGTTCGGACACGAAGCGCACCTTGCGCGTGGTTTGCCGCGCGGTGTCGATCACGAGATCGGGGGTGACCAAGCCATCGAGCTTCGCCAAGGCGTTGGTCAGGGCGAGGCCGGCTTCGTCGTTGCCGATAACGGCGACGAAGATGCAGCGCGCTCCCAACGCGGCGATATTGCGCGCGACATTGCCGGCGCCGCCAATCTCAGTCGTACTGCGCTTGGCCGCCAGAATCGGCGTCGGCGCCTCGGGCGAGATGCGCGTGACGTCACCATAGACAAAGCTGTCGAGCATGAGGTCGCCGATGCAGAGAATGGTCTGCTTCGGAACAAGCTTGAGCGCTTCCTCGAAATCGAACATGCCCGCAGCGGCCCGCCCGAACCTCGCGATCTTGTTCATCGATAGCGATCGGCGCCATCGAGATAGGATTTCACGTAACGCTTCACCGCCGGTTCGAGCGCGGTGAAGGTCGCATTATAACCGGCACGCCGCAGATTTCCGATCTCGGCTTGCGTGAAGTACTGGTAGCCGTCGCGAAGCGACGCCGGCATGTCGACATATTCTATTGCCGGCTCGCGGCCGAGCGCCGCAAACAGGGCTGCCACCAGCTCGCGGAAGCTGCGCGCCTGCCCGGTGCCGACGTTGAAGATGCCCGAGAGCTTGGGCGTGTCGATGAGCCAGCGGATGACGGCGACAACGTCGGCCACATAGATGAAGTCGCGCTTTTGCTCGCCGTCGGCGATGCCCGCGCGATACGACTTGAACAGGCGGATCGGCTTGCCGGTCTTGGCGTCGCCGAATCTCCTGGCGACGAGACTCGCCATCTCGCCTTTGTGGTACTCATTGGGACCAAAGACGTTGAAAAGCTTTAGCCCGACCCATTGCGGCGGCAGTTTGTCCTTGCGCGCAACGCGTTCGGCGACGGCAAGATCGAAGAGATGCTTGCTCCAGCCGTACAGGTTCATCGGCTTGAGCTGCTTGAGAGCGCCGAGCGAATAGTCGTCGGCGAAACCGTTGCGGCCATCGCCATAGGTCGCAGCGGAGGACGCGTAGATGAAGGGCGTGCGCGTCGATGCGCACCACTCGAACAGGCGCAACGACAGACGGAAATTGTTGTTGATGAGAGCGTCACCGTCGGTGGCAGTCGTGGAGGAAATGGCGGCGAGATGCACCACAACATCGAGCTTGCGGCCGTCGAGCCATCGCCACAGGTCCGCTGGCGGCACGAAGTCGGCAAGCTGGCAAGCGGCGAGATTGTGCCATTTGCCCTCGCTGCCGAGGACGTCATTGACGGCAATATCGGCGCGCCCGGTCTCGTTGAGGCTGGCGACAACGTTCGATCCGATGAACCCGGCCCCGCCGGTGACTAATAACATCGACGTCGCAACAAGACCGGTTGAGATCGTATCGACCTGCGCCCCATCGCCCCAGCCTTTGCCCCAGTCTCGGTCGCCGCGCAACACATGGACAGCGGCATGCCGAATGCATCGATCATAGTTGCCGCGAATCAAAGAAGTGAATTTATATTCATAGGGAGTTGCAGCGATGACATGACATCATGACATGATGGCGTGCCCTGTCTGCATCAGAGGCACAATAATAAGAATGAATATATATTCAATATATTCAACGATACCGATCGGCGCGACTGAGATAATAACTCACGTAATGTTTCACGGCCTCTTCGAGCATCATGAAGTTTGCATCGTAGCCCGCACGCCGCAGATTTTCGATCTCGGCCACCGCGTAATATTGAAAGCTGTCGCGCATCGCCGCCGGCATGTCGACGTATTTGATGACCGGTTCGCGGCCGAGTACCGCGAACAGGATCGTCACTAGTTCGCGGAAGCTGCGCGCCTGCCCGGTGCCGACGTTGAAGATGCCCGAGAGCGTGGGCGTGTCGATGAGCCAGCGGATAACGGCGATCACGTCGTCCACATAGGTGAAGTCGCGCTTTTGCTCGCCGTCGGCGATGCCTTTGCGACTCGACTTGAACAGCCGCGCGGGCTTGCCCTCCTTGGCGTCATTGAAGCGGCTGGCGACGAGACTCATGCCCTCGCCTTTGTGGTACTCATTGGGCCCGAAGACATTGAAGAACTTCAGCCCGACCCACTGCGGCGGCAGTTTGTCCTTGCGCGCGGCGCGTTCGACGACGGCAAGATCGAAGAGATGTTTGCTCCAGCCGTAAAGACTCATCGGCCGCAACCGCTTGAGCGAGCCGTTCGCCCAGTCATCGGAATAGCCCGCCCGTCCGTCGCCGTAGGTTGCGGATGACGAGGCGTAGATGAAGGGCGTGCGGGTCGAAGTAGTCCATTCGAGCAGATGGAGCGGCAGCCGGAAATTGGTCTCGATCATGCGGTCGCCGTCGATCACGGCCGTAGAGGAAATGCCGCCGAGATGCACCACTGCATCGAGCTTGCGGCCTTCAAGCCAGCGTTGGAGGTCCGTCGGAGCGATCAAATCGGCGAACTGGCGACCGGCAAGGTTGCGCCATTTTCCCGCACTGCCGAGAGTATCGCTGACGGCAACATCGACGCTCCCCTCATTGAGGCTCGCGACCAAGTTGGAGCCGATGAATCCGGCCCCGCCAGTAACCAACAACATCGACGTCTTAACCCGATTAAGGTTGCCGTCGACCCCCATTGCCCCAGTCGCGCTCGGGGCGCGACACTGGACAGCATTGCGTACAATGTACGCCGAGAACGGTGGCGAATGAAACAGTCTTTAACTTAGGTTAACATGAATTAATTTAGGTTTGACATGAATTACAGTTCATCACGGCAATTGGCCGAACCACCCCTGTCGGCGGATCGATCCGCCGGCAGTCCGATCCTGATAGTTCCCTACATGTGGATCGGCGATTTCGTGCGCTGCCATTCGGTCGTGCAAATTCTGCGCATGCGTTTTCCCGAAAGGCCGGTCGACATACTGGTGAGCACGCTCTGCGCGCCGCTCGCCGATTACATGCCCGGCCTGCGGAAAAGCATCGTGGCCGACTTGCCGCGCGGCCGTCTCGCGCTGGCGCAGCAGACAAGCCTCGCTCGGCGCCTCCGGCGCGAAGGCTATGGCACGGCGCTTATCATGCCGCGAACCTGGAAAGCAACGCTCGCGCCCTTTTTCGCCGGCATTCCCGAGCGCACCGGCTTTGTCGGGGAGGCGCGGTTCATTCTTCTCAACGATTTGCGTTTGGGTGAGCGCAAATTGCCACGCATGGTGGACCGCTGCGCGGCGCTGGCCCTGCCGCCCGGCGCCAAGCCGCTCGCCGCATGGCCGCCACCACAGCTCAGAGTCCCGGCGGCCGATGCCGCCTCCTGGCGCAACCGGCGTGGCTTGGCCGGGGTGGACCATCCCATCGTGGCGTTGGCCCCGGGCGCGGTCGGACCGTCGAAACGCTGGCCGAGCGCCGCCTACGCCGCCCTCACCCGCCGCCTCCTAGCCGAGGGACTGGCAGTCTGGGTGCTGGGCGGTCCCGACGAAAAATCCCTGGCTGCCGAGATCGTCGCCGACACCGCAGCGCGCGACCTCACCGGTCCTGATCTGCGCGACGCCGTTCTCGCGCTCGCCTCCGCGTCGGTGGCGATCTCGAACGATTCCGGCCTCCTCCACGTCGCAGCGGCCTTGGGCATCCCCTCGATCGGGCTCTTCGGCTCGACAAGCCCGTGGCATTGGGCGCCCCTTAATGGGCTTGCCGCAACAGTGCAAAGTAAAGGCGAGCTTGCGTGTCGGCCGTGCCATAAGCCTGTTTGCCGGCTCGGTCACCACCGCTGCCTGCGCGAGATCACGCCCGAGGAGGTCGTGGCGGCGATCCGGCGCACGCTAACGGCGACCGCTTCGGCGAACTGAATCCGGCGACGGGAATAACGCGGCCTTCACCAAATCGGTGTAGGGCGACGAAGCGGCATAGGGCGAAGACGCAGACATGGATCGAAGGACATGACGGTCCTGGTCACTGGCGGCGCCGGCTATATCGGCAGCCACATGGTGCTTGAGCTCGTCGATGCCGGCGAGCGCGTCGTGGTGCTCGATAACCTCTCCACCGGATTCGCTTGGGCCGTTGCCGACAGAGCGCCGCTCATTGTCGGCGACGCCGGCGATCAGGCGCTCGTCACCCGCCTCATCCGCGACCACGGCATTGAGGCGATCATCCACTTCGCGGCGTCGATCGTGGTCCCCGACTCGGTCCGCGACCCGCTTGCCTATTATCGGAACAACACGGTCAATTCCCGGTCGCTCATCGAATGCGCGGTCAACAATGGCGTGCGCAAATTCATTTTTTCCTCGACCGCCTCCGTCTACGGCGATCCGACCGAGGTTCCGGTGAAGGAGGATGCGCCGACGCAACCGATCTCGCCCTACGGATGGTCGAAGCTGATGAGCGAAGTCATTCTGCGCGATGTCGGCCGTGCGCATGATCTCCGCTATGTCATCTTGCGCTATTTCAATGTCGCCGGCGCCGATCCTCGCCGCCGCACCGGGCAATCGAGCAAGGTCGCGACGCACTTGATCAAGGTTGCGGTCGAGGCGGCGCTGGGCCTGCGGTCCGCGCTCGAAGTATTCGGCGCCGACTACCCGACGCCGGACGGCACATGTATCCGCGACTACGTCCACGTCAGCGACCTCACCCGCGCGCATTCCGATGCGCTGCGCCACCTGCGTTCCGGCGCACCGTCGCAGACTCTCAATTGCGGCTATGGCCACGGCTTCTCGGTGCTCGAAGTGATCGAAGCGGTCAAGCGCGCCTCGGGAGTGGATTTTAAGGTCGAAATCGCGCCGCGACGCGCCGGCGATCCCACTCGGCTCATCGCCGATTCCTACCGGGCGCGGACCACGCTCGGCTGGCAACCTCGGTTTGACGATCTTTCGACCATCGTTGCTCACGCGCTCGCCTGGGAACGCGAACTCATGATGCGGCAAACGGCGCCGCCGGAATGCGCACCGGTCGCAACCGCGACGGTCGCTCCCAACTGATCTTAAAACTGCTGAAATAGCTTGAAAATTCCACCACTTCCGGGCATGGAATGCCTGCGATAGGCCTTGCGCTCTTCGACCGCAGCGGCACGCAATGGAACCGCGCATGAAAGCTTCCACGGCCGAATCCCCGGACCGCTATGCGACGCTGCCTCTGGTGCGGCGGCTTCTCGTCGATGAGGCATTGGGGCACTGGCGGCGCTATTTGCTCGCCTTCGTGCTGATGGGGGTGGCCGCCGCGGGAACGGCGCTCAGCGCCTATCTGCTCGGCAAAATGACCAATGAAGCCTATGTCGACCGCGATTATCATGGCGTCGTTGTCATCGGTCTGCTCGCGATTGTGATTTTCACGATCAAAGGCATGGCGACTTACGGGTCCGCGGTCATCCTCTCTTCGATCGGCAACCGCATCGTCGCCGACAACCAGCGGCGCATGTTCGACAAGTTGTTGCGGGAGAACATCGGCTTCTTCGCCGACCGCCATTCGTCCGAATTCGTCGCCCGGCTCACCACGGGCGCCGCCGCCGTGAGCCAAGTGATCAATCTCCTCATTACCGCCATCGGCCGCGATCTGATGTCGCTCATCGGGCTTTCGATCGTGATGGTGATCCAGGATCCGGTGATGTCGCTCGCGGGCTTCATCACCGCGCCGCCGGCCCTCCTCTTCCTGCGCACGCTGATCCGCCGGGTGCGCGGGATCGCGTGGATGAAGTTCGCCGGCGGCACGCACATCATCGAGACCATGCAGGAAGCCCTGCAGGGGATGCGCATGGTCAAAGCCTTCTCGCTCGAGGACGAGATGCGGCGGCGACTCGCCGCCAGCGTGGCCGACGTCGAGCGCGAGTCGAACAAGATGGCGCGGGTCGCCAACCGCGCCAGCCCGCTGATGGAGACGCTCGGCGGCCTCGCGGTCGCGCTGGCATTGATGTATGGCGGCTATCGCGTGATCGAAACGGGAGCCACACCGGGCGAGTTTATTTCGTTCCTGGCGGCGTTTCTCCTCGCCTACGAGCCGGCCAAGCGGCTGGCGCGGCTCAATCTCGACCTCAGCAGCAACCTGGTGGGGGTGCGCGTCCTCTACGAAGTGATCGACAGCCCGCCCGGCGAGCCGAGCGACGATCACCTGCCGCCGATCAAGCTCGCCGCGGCGCGCCTGGAATTTGCCGACGTGCACTTCGCCTATCACGCCGGAACGCCGGTTCTGCGCGGCATGAGCTTCATCGCTCAGCGCGGCAAGGTCACCGCACTTGTCGGTCCTTCGGGAGGCGGCAAGACCACGGTGCTCAACCTCATCATGCGCTTCTATGATGTAGATTCGGGAGCTATCCTGATCGACGGCCAGGATATCGCCAAGGTATCGCGCCGCTCGCTGCGCCGGGAGATCGCCCATGTCGGCCAGATCGTGCACCTGTTCCGCGGGTCGATCCGCGACAACATCGCGCTCGGCAAACTCGGAGCCAGCGAGGCGGAGATTATCGCCGCCGCCAAGGCGGCGCACGCGCACGACTTCATTCTCAGCCTCCCGGCCGGTTATGACACGCGGGTCGGCGAATACGGATTGCAGCTGTCCGGCGGCCAGCGCCAACGCATCTCGGTCGCCCGCGCTCTGATCAAGAACGCGTCGATCATCCTGCTCGACGAGGCGACCGCGGCGCTCGATTCGGAGTCCGAGCGCCATGTGCAGGAGGCGATCGGCGAATTGTGCAAGGGACGCACGACGCTCATCATCGCGCACCGCCTCTCCACCATCATGCATGCCGACTGCATCCTCGTGGTCGAGGGCGGTGTGGTCGTCGAATCCGGCCCTCACGAGGAGCTGCTGTGCAAGGGCGGCCGTTACGCCTCCTTCTATCGCCTGCAGCTCAAGGGACAGGGGCAGGCGCCAACGCGCGAGCCGATCGCGGTCGGCTGACGGAGGGAGGTCAGAAATCAAAAATCAAAGGTCGGAGCAATAATGGTCCTTCCTCCGGCCTCTGACCTCTGCACCTATAGCCCGAGATAGGCGCTGCGGACGCGGTCATCCGACAAGAGTTCGGCCCCGCTGCCGGACAGCGTAACTCGGCCGTTTTCCAAAACATAGGCGCGGCTCGCAAGCCTGAGCGAGAGCGCCACGTTCTGCTCGACCAAAAGACAGGTGAGGCCCTCGGCGTTGAGCGCGCGGATTGTGTCCAGCAGGTTGCGGACGATATTGGGCGCAAGGCCAAGCGAGGGTTCGTCGAACATGATGAGTTGCGGCGCGCCCATGAGGCAGCGGGCGATGGCGAGCATCTGCTGCTCGCCGCCGGAAAGGGTGCCAGCCGACTGGCGCGCCCGCTCGGCGAGCACCGGGAATAACGACAGCACACGCTCACGGTTCTTGGTGCGCAACGCGCGGGCGCGCGGCAGCATCGCGCCGATGTCGAGATTTTCGGCGACCGACAGCGTCGGAAACACCTGACGGCCTTCCGCCACCTGGCCGAGACCCAGGTCGCAAACGCGGTGGCTCGGCCAACCCGAAATATCCACGCCGCGGAAGTTAATCCGTCCGCGGGCTTGTTGCTGCATTCCGGCAAGCGCGCGAATGAGCGTCGTCTTGCCGGCGCCGTTGGCGCCGACGATGGCAACGATCGCGCCCTCCTCGATGTCGAGCGACACGGCATCGAGCGCTTGCACGTCGCCGTAGAAGACATCGAGATTTTCGACGCGCAGCATCACACCGCCTCGGCGCCGAGATAGGACTGCACCACGGCGGGGTCGTGCACAATCGTTTCCGGCGTTCCCTCCGCGATCATGGTGCCGTGGTCGAGCACGAGCACGCGCGCGGCGAGCGCCATCACCGCGTGCATGACATGCTCGATCAGAAGAATGGTCAATCCGCTCTCGCGGTTGAGTGCTCGCAGGATCACGACCATGCGGTCGGTCTCGGTCGGCCGCAAGCCCGCCATCACCTCGTCGAGCAATAAAAGCCGCGGCTCGGTTGCGAGCGCGCGCGCAACCTCGAGCCGCTTGCGATCCGGCAGCGTGAGCGTCGAGGCGATCCGGCGGCGCTTGTCGAACAGATCGAGACGATGCAGCAGCTCTTGCGCGCGCTCCCGAGCCGCCCCGACCTCCGGCCGGCGCAACAGCGCGCCGATCGTGACGTTGTCCTCCACGCTCAGCGCCGGGAACGGCCGAGTCAGTTGGAAGGTACGGGCGATGCCGCGGCGGCAGATCGCATCGGCCGCCAAACCATGGATCGGTCGCCCGGCAAAGACGATCGCGCCATGGTCCGGCGCCACGGCGCCCGCAATCATGTTGAACAGGGTCGTCTTACCGGCGCCGTTCGGGCCGATGACGGCGAAAATCGCGCCCTCGGGCACGGTGAAGCCGACCCGGTCGACGGCGATGAGGCCGCGGAAGCGCTTGCTGACCGCGTCCAACGAGAGGAGCGCGGTCATTTCCCGTCCTCCGCTACGCCGAGCCGCCGCGCCAGCGGCGGCCACACGCCGTCCGGCAGCGCGACGACGACGAGAAGCAGACAAATTCCGTAGAACACCTGCGTCGCGCCCGGCAGATCGAGGCCAAAGGCGGTCATGACGGAATTGAGCGTCTCGGCGAGACCAGTGAGCACGAAAGCGCCCAGGATCGGCCCGAACAACGTGCCGACCCCACCGATGATCGGTCCGAGAATGATCCCGATCGAACGGGAGATGCCGAAAACCTGCTCGGGAAAGAGATTGTTGTAGAAGAACGCGTAGAACACGCCGGCAAACGCGGTGACGGCGGCGGAAATCATCACCGCGTACATCTTGTAGCGGAAGGTATCGATGCCGGCGGCGCGCGCGGCTTGCTCATCCTCGCGAATGGCCAGCCAGAAATAACCGACGCGGCTGCGCAACAGCAGACGGCAGAGCGCGAACGCGACGACGGTCGCGGCCAGGATGACGTAGTAGAACATCGTCGGATCGCCGCGCAGCCGCCAAAGATCGTTGTGCGCGTATTCCCTGACCGGCAAGAACAGGCCGCTCGACGCGTTGACCAAGTCCCAATGGTCGAAGCCGATGCGCGCAAACTCGGCGAAGGCGATGGTGAGGATGGCAAAATAGACGCCGGCGACGCCGAAGCGGAAGGCGAGAAATCCGATGAACGCTCCAGCGGCGGCGGCAATGGGAATGGCGGCCAGCAATCCCAGCCACGGAGCGACGCCGAAACGGACAAATAAAGTCGCCGCGACGTAGCCGCCGAGCCCGACATAGATCGCGTGACCGAGCGAGAGTTGTCCGGCAAAGCCCATCATGATGTTCCAGGCCTGCCCGGCATAGGCGAAATAGAGGATCAATATGAGAACGGTCAGCAGATAATCGTTGACAAACCAGGGTGCGGCCACAAGAGCCCCCAGCAGCAGGGCGAGAAGAACAGTGCTCCGGCGAACCACGCCGGTGGTAAGCCGCGCGATCACGACAGCCGCCTGCCGAGGAGGCCCTGCGGCCGGAACAGCAGCACCAGCACGAGAATGGCGAACGCGAACATGCTCTTGGCGGACGGCGTGAACAGGAGACCGGCCAGCGCCTCGGTGACGCCGATCAGCACCCCGCCGACGAGCGCGCCCGGCATCGAACCAAGCCCGCCGGTGATGACGATGACGAAGGCAAGGAGCGTATAGCTCGGCCCGAGCATCGGCGTCACGTCGACGACGAGCACCAGCATCGCGCCGGCCGCGCCCACGCAGGCGGCGCCGAGCCCGAAGGTGAGCGCGTAAAGGCGTTGGACGTCGAGTCCGACCACTAGCGCGCCGGTGTAGTTGTCGGCGCAGGCGCGAATCGCCTTGCCGACGAGGGTCAGACGGAAGAACGCGAACAGTGCGACGGTAAACAAGATCGCGGCGGCGCCGGCATAGACCTTGGCGGCGTCGATGATGATCGGCCCGAGTTGGAAGCTATCGAGCGCGTACGCGGTCTGCACCGAGCGGGCGTCCGGGCCGAAGATGATCAACAGCGTGTTGGCGATGATGATCGCCAGCGCCACCAGCAGCAGGAACTGCGTGTGCTCGGGCCGCCGGATGAACGGATTGATCAGCGCGACCTGCAGCGCATAGCCGAAGACGAACATTACGGCCGCGATCGGGATGAGCATGATCAATGGATCGAGGTGCAAGGCGGAAAATGCCAGGACCGCGATGAACATCGCGATGGTCATCATCTCGCCATGGGCGAAATTGACGACGCGCACCACGCCGAAAATGACCGACAGCCCGAGCGCCATCAGGCCGTAAACGAGGCCGGTTAGCACTCCGCCGATGACGACGTTGAAATAGACTTCGAGCGGCACCGAAACGCCTCAGCCGCGGCTGAGGTATGACCGCATCGGCCATTCCGGCTTGGCGTTGGCGGCATCTTTCGGCGCCAACGTGAGGAGCTTGCCGCCGCGGTTCTGAATGGCGCCGTCCTTCACCTTGTCGTTCTGACCCTTGGCATTGAATGCAATGCCCGGCCCGATGCTGACATTGTCGGTGATGTTGGTGGTGCGGATGGCGGCGGCGAGCGCCTTGGGATCGGTCGAGCCGGCGCGCCTGTAGGCGTCGGCGGCGACCAGCAGCGCCTCGAACGTGAAGATGTGGTTGGTGTTGAGGTTGACGTTCGAGTCGGCCTTGGCCAAAGCGGCTTCGAGCACTTGGGTCAGCTTCTTGTGCGGGTCGTACCAGGGAACGAAGCTGATCGGCCCGTCGGCGAGACTGCCCAGCGTCTTGAGATACTGGTCGTCGTACCAGCCCGGCCCCATGCTCAGGATCGCCTGCGGCGTCCAGCGCTGCTTCACGAGTTCCCGCGTCAGCAGCATCGCATCGTTGAGACGGCTGACGACGAGCAGGGCATCGGCGTCGGCCGCCTTGGCTTTCGCCACCTCGACGGACAGATCGCGCGCCGCCGGGTCGTAGGCAATCTCCTCGGCGATCGTGTACGGCATGTTGAATTTCGGCATGACCGCGCCAATCCCCTTCGCCATGGCGGTGCCGAAGGTATCGTTCACGTGCATGAAAACGACCGACTTCGGAGCCGCGCCGATGGCGGCGAAAATGTTCTTCTGGTTGGCGAAAGCGTCGCCGAGGATCATCGGCGCAGTCGGGAAATTCCTGAAGACGAACTTGTAGCCCTGCTCGGTGATGGCGGGCGCCGCGGCGATATTGATGACGAACGGAATGCCCTTCTGCTCGGCGACCTGGGCGATCGCGGTGGTCTGGCCCGAATCGAAGGCGCCGACCAGGAGCTGGGCGCCGTCGCCGATCAGCTTTTCCGCCCGCGCGCGCGCCGTATCGACATTCGATTCGGTGTCGGCGTTCATCAGCGTGATATCGGGCAGGCCCAGTGACTTCAGAATCGCAGGCGCAAGGTCGGCGCCGCGCTGGCAATCCTGGCCGATGCCGGCTTCGAAGCCGGAGCGCGGCAGGAGGACGCCGACCCTAAGCGCGCCGCCCGCGGCGCGCAGGATTGCGGGCGCGGCTAAGGTGGCGGCGGTTGCGGCTGCGCCGGCGAGCATGCGGCGGCGATTGGCCTGCATGGAAATGCGAGTCATGGCGGATCCTCCCGTAAATTCATGAAATTCCTACGCTGCGGGCCAGCATGCGGCAACACCGTTCAGATGCGAAGAAGCTCGGCAATCGCCGCGGCAATACAGAGGAGCTCGCGGTCATGGCCGTTGCGCGCGACGATCATGAGCCCGACCGGCAGCGACGCCGTGAGCGGCAGCGAAATGGCGCAGAGGTCGAAGAAATTGACGAATGAGGTATTGCGCAGCAGCATAGCATTGCGCGCGGCGAAGCTTTTCGCGTCCGTCACCTCCGCCATGGTCGGCGCGACAATCGGCGTCGTCGGCATGATGAGCGCATCGAGCGCGGCAAGCCGCCGATCGATCGCCCGCACGAGCCGCGCCCGCGCCCGCAGCATGTCGATGTAATCCGCCGCCGAAACCGCGCAGCCGCGCTCGATGCGCACGCGCACGTTCGGGTCGATCTCGGCGCCGCGGCGCTTGAGCCGGTCGCGATGAATGGCGCAGGCCTCGGGCGGCGGAATGCCGCCCTTGGCATTGACTTCTCGCATGTCGTCCAAATACTCCACGGTTTCGTGCGTGAGCCGGACGCCGACCTGTTCCAGCCGCCCGAGCGCCGCCGTGAACGCCGCGGCGACGGCGTCGTCCAATCTGTCGAGCGGCAACCCCTCGACGATGCCGAAACGATGGCCGGCGAGCGCGACCGGCTTGAGCGGCACGAAGTCCTCGCCGACCATGACGGCGTCGGCCTTCGCGCAATCGCCGACGTTCCTGGCGAGCGGGCCGATCGAGTCGAGCGTTGTGCTGAGCGGAAACGCGCCCGCGGTCGGAATGCGCCGCCGGCTCGGCTTGAAGCCGACAATGCCGCACAAGGCCGCCGGAATACGCACCGAGCCGCCGGTATCGGTGCCGACTGCGATCTCGCACATGCCGTCGGCAACCGCGACGGCGGCGCCAGCCGAGGAGCCGCCGGGCACACGCGCCCGGTCGCGCGGATTGCCGGGCGTGCCGAAATGCGGATTGACGCCGATGCCGGAAAAAGCGAATTCGGTCATGTTGGTCTTGGCGACGATCACGGCGCCGGCGGCGCGCAGCCGGTGCACGATCACCGCATCGGCCGCGGCCGGCGCCGCCTCCTCGGCGAGAACCTTCGATCCGGCGCGCGTCGGCTCGCCGGCGACGTCGAACAGATCCTTGATGCTGACGATCGCGCCATCAAGCGGCCCCAGCGAAACGCCGTGAGCGGCGCGCGCGTCGGCCGCATCGGCCGCGGCCCGCGCCGCCGCGGAATAGACCGTGAGGCACGCCCGCACGCCTTCGCCATCCGGCTCCGCGATACGGGACAGCGCATCTTCGAGGCGATCGCGGCAGGAAGCTCGGTTCACGTAAGTATCCGACGCCGGACAAACTACTTCGTTGGCGCCCTCGCCCTATGCTACACGGTTCACCGCGCAGATCAAAACGAGGCCCGGCACGCGGTCGCTGAGACATTGCGAAGCCTCCTGAAAAATGTCATTCCGGTGCACCGAAAGACGCGAGCCCGGAATCCATAGCCGCCGCCATAGAGGGCGAATCTCCGGTGCCAATACTGCGCGGATCGCGTGGTTATGGATTCCGGACCCCCGCCGGCGTTCGGCCCCGGAACGACGATGACGAAATGACCGTGTCAGACGACAAGCCGACGCTCTGTTTCATCGGCTTTGGCGAAGCGGGCCGGGCCATCGCGTCCGGGTTGCGCGAGGCCGGCGTGGAGCGGATTTCGGCCTGGGACATTCTGTTTCCGCAGCCTGACGGGGAACCGCTGCGGCGGGCGGGCGAAACGATCGGCGTGCGCTGTGCTGCCTCCGCCGCGGCGGCGGTGCGCGGGGCGGACATCATCGTCTCCGCCGTCACCGCGGCTTCGAGCGTTGAAGCCGCGCAATCGGTCAAGCCGCATCTTGCCGGCGAGCCGTTTCTGCTCGACATCAATTCGGTCTCGCCCGGCCGCAAGCAGGAGACCGCGAAACTGCTCGGCGCCGCCGCCCGCTTCGTCGACGTCGCCGTGATCGCGCCCATCCATCCGGCGCGGCATCGAACGCCGATGCTGCTCGCCGGTCCGCATGCCGAGGCCGTCGCGCCGACGCTCACCGCGCTCGGCATGCGCGTCACCATCGCCGGCGCGGAAATCGGCGCCGCGGCGGCGATCAAAATGGTGCGCAGCGTGATGACCAAGGGAATCGAAGCGCTGACGCTGGAATGCTTCTTGGCCGCGGCGCGGGCCGGCGTGGTGGATCAGGTCGCGACCTCGCTCACGAACAATTATCCCGGCATCGATTGGTCGAAAATGATCCCCTACAATCTCGAGCGCATGGCGATCCACGGCGAACGGCGCGCCGCCGAAATGGAAGAGGCAGTCGCGACGCTGCGCGAACTCGGCATCGAGCCGCTGATGACGCAGGCCACGGTCAAGCGCCAGCGGGAAATGGGTAAGATCGGCACGCAGCCATCGGTGCGCGGCATTCTCAAGACAGACCGCGCGGCCATGCTCAACGCCATCAGCGCCGCCGCGCGCAATCGGCATTGACCCAAGCGCGATTCAGCCGCGGCGCGCCATGGCCTCGGCAAGGTATGCGAACGACGCCTTGGGCGTGCGCTTGAGCGTCTGGAAATCGACATGGATGATGCCGAACCGGCGGCTGTAGCCTTCGGTCCATTCGAAATTGTCGAGCAGCGACCAGACGAAATAGCCGCGTAGGTTGACGCCGTCGGCAAGCGCACGGCGCGCGGCGGCGAGGTGCGTGCGCAGGAATTCGACGCGGTCGTCGTCGTGCACGGTGCCGTCGGCAGCCACGCGATCATCAAAGCAGGCGCCGTTCTCGGTGATGTAAAGTTCCAGATTGCCGTTGCGGTCGCGCAGCGTCGTCAGCTCCTCGTAAAGTCCGTCCGGCGTGATCGGCCAGCCCATGGCCGTGAAGCGCAGACCCCTCGGCACCGCGCCCCACCACGCGCCGAGCAGGCTATGGGGAGCGGCGGCGATGTGCATGCGGCTGTAATAATTGACGCCGAGGAAATCGACCGGCTGATGCATCGTTGCAGCATCGCCGGCGGCGACCAGGGCCGAGAATTCATCGGCGATCGTCGGCGGATAAAAGCCATTGAACAGCGGATCGAGGAAGGCGCCGTTCCAGAACGCATCGAACCGCTGTGCGGCGCGGTGGTCCTCGGGCGCGTCCGAGGACGGCCGCACCGGCTGCAACGAGATCACGGTGCCGAGGCGCAAGCCGGAATGCTCCGCGCGCAACGCTTGCAGCGCGAGGCCTTGCGCCAGATTCTGGTGATGGATCGCGGCCAACATATTGGGCAGGCCGGTCAGGCCCGGCGCATGGCTGCCGACGCCGTAACCGCACAGCGCGTGGACGTTGGCCTCGTTGAACATGACCCAATGATGGACGCGGTCCGCCAAGCGCCCCGCCACCACGCGCGCGTACGCGGCGAACTTTTGCGCAATGTCGCGCTTGAGCCAGCCACCCTCGTCCTGCAATGCCTGCGGCAAATCCCAATGATAGAGGCAGAGCCAAGGCGTCACGCCGCGGGCCATCAACCCATCGACGAGGCGATCATAGAAATCGAGCCCGCGCGGCTCGACGGCGCCCGCTCCCGCCGGCAGGATGCGCGGCCACGCCGTCGAGAAACGATAGGCGTTGAAGCCGCCGCGCGCCAGCCATTCGAAGTCCTCGGCCCAGAGATGATAGTGGTCGCAGGCCACATCGCCGGTCTCGTCGCCCTTCACCCGCCCCGGCGTGTGGGAGAAAACGTCCCAGATGCTTTGGCCGCGCCCGTCGGCATCGACCGCTCCCTCGATCTGATAGCTTGAGGTCGAAGCGCCCCACACGAAGTCGTCGGGAAATGCATCTTCTTCGGCCATAGCGGACCTCGGATGCACCGCATGCCGCAAGCCGGACAGGCTCGCGAGCAGAGTGAGCAGATTGCGGCGTGACAGTGTCGGCATCGGCTTGTTGCACATGCCGCTCGTCAACGCGAGATCCCGCTGGCGCGGGCCTGATCGCGGGCCATCACCGCCCAGTCGTGTTCGCCTTCGCCGTGCGCGACGGCGCCGACGAGCCGGTCGCGCCAGACATTGCCGCTCGGCAGCGGCACGCCGACCGCTTCGGCGGCGGCAAGCGCGAGGTTGGCATCCTTCAAGCCGAGCACGGCGCGCTGGCCGGCCGGCAGGTAGCGCTCTTCGGCGATCAGCTTGCCGTAGACCTTATAGGCGGAGCAGGCGAACAGGCCCTCGGCCAAAACGCTGTAGAAGACTTCGGGCACGACGCCGTACTTGCGCACCAGGGCGAAGCCTTCGCCGATCGCTTCGATGGCGCAGCCGAGCACGAAATTATTGGCGATCTTGATCGCCGCGGCGGCCGCCGGATCGGGGCCGGACTCGACGACGCGGCCGGCAATCGCCGCAAAAAGCGGCCGGCAGCGCGCGACGCTCTCCTGCGGCCCGCCGACCACCATGCCAGCCTGTCCGGCGGCCACCACTTCAGGGCGACCCAGCACCGGGGTTGCGATCAGCACTTGTCCGGCACCGCCGTGCAGCGCTTTGAGCTGTTGAATGGCCGCGACGCTGTGCGTGCCGGCGCAGATATGAATTCCGCCCCTCGGCAGCGATTCCTTGAGCCCGCCGGCCTTGCCGGCGACCTCCAAGAGCGCGGCGTCGTCGGCGAGCATGGTGAAGACCGCCGCGCCGAAGTCCGCCGCCTCCTTGATCGAGGCCATCGCCTTGGCGCCATGATCGGTGAGCGGCTTGAGCTTTTCCGCCGTGCGATTGTAGACCCCGACTTCGTGCCCGCCGTCGAGGAGACGGCGCGCCATGGCCTGGCCCATGCGGCCAAGCCCGATAAATCCGACCTTCATGGCGTCTCTCCGTCAGGTGAGTTGACCGCGCACCCAATCGATCTCACGGCAGACATATTCGACGATGTCGCCGGTCTTCAAATTCTCCGGCAGCATGTCCCAGGTGTAGGTCTCGATTTCGAGCTGGCGCGACAGCGGGGTCCGCTTGTGGAAACGCAGCGCGTCCTCGATGGCAAAGCGCGTGGTGCGGAACTCACCGAGATCGTCGAGGAAAACCGGCACGTGGATGTGGGTGCGCCATTCACGCGGGCCGGGATTCTTCTCGAAGGCGGCGATGGCGTCATCGACATTGAGGAAACGGTTGATCTTGCCGTTCTTCTTTTCCAACGTCTGCGTCAGATAGATGGTTTTGGCGTAGCGCTTCAAGGTATCGACGGCTGCCTGCGTCACTTCCGGTATGTGCAACGCGGCGGCTTCCTGCAGCTTGAAGACCGGGATGCCGGCATCGACCAGCTTCTGCAGCGACGCGGAAATATTCTCGTATTCCACCGCCTGATGACAGATATCGTAGACGATGCCGAGATGCGCGCGCAGCGCCTCGTTCGCCTCCGAGATCGGAAGGTGCGCCAGCTTGGCCAGCTTTTCGACCGCGGCGCCGGAATAGAGATGATGGGTGAAATAATCGACCGCCTCGTCGGTGGTTTCGAGAAAGCAGAAGGGCTCGGGCTCGAGGGCGAGCTGGACGGTGCGCCCGGTGCGCGCCTTAAGCTCGACGAGGTGCGCCACGACCCGCAACACGTGGTCGGTATAGCTCGCGACCACATCGTTGCCGGTGACCCGCGGCTTGAAGCCCAGCGGCGCGCTCTGGATCGACGGCGCAATGTCGGGCGAGCAAACGTCGGCCAGCACGTCGGCGACGTTGATGGTGTATCGGGTGCGTTCCTCCGAGCGCCAGTCCGGCTCGTACACCTGTTCCTTCACCACCGTTCCCTTGAAGGCGCCGTACGGAAAGGCGTTCGCCGTATAAACATACATGTCGTTATCGCCGAGGAATTTTTTCAGCTTGTCGCGTTCGGTGGCGTTGTTGGCGAGCGTGTGCGCCGCATTCGCCGACAGCCGCAGGCACACGCCGAAAGACCGATTGCCGGCGATGCGCGCTTTCACCTTCGGCAGATAGGTGACGAGAGAATTCCACAACTGCTCCCAGTCGTCGGCGGGATGCACAAGGGTCGAATAGGTCAGATGGCCGAGGCCGTTGCCGAGATCCATATCTCTGTCTTCCTGTTTTAGCCGCTTTCTGTCTGCGCTTCGCCGCGGCGTCAAATGACGCGTTCGACTTTGGCCGAAGCGGCCGAGCGGATGATGGCCTCTGTCGAGGCGACGCAGTTGATGACCTGATCCAGCGGGATCGGATAGGCGCCTCCGCCCGCGGCCGCCGCCTTGGCGAAGGTCTCGAGCGCGACGCGGGATATATCCATCCTCGCCGCCTGCCACACTTTGGCTTCGCCCTTCGTCGGCTGGAATTTGCAGGTGCCGAACAGCCGCGTGCGCCGCTCCTCGGAAGAGGCGCCGGCCACATGGGTGACGCCTTCGAGCCGCAGCCAGCCCTTGGACCCAAAGACCTGAAAGCTGAAGCCGGGGCCGGTCGTCGTCATGGTGCCGAGGTAGCCCGACATTCCCTCCTTCATGCGAACGAGGATCGAGGTGGTATCGTCGGCGTCGATTGGCGCGGCGCGGCGGAAGCTCTGGGCGAAGACGTGGTCGATCGGTCCGCACAGATCGATCATGCCGTCGATGGCGTGGACGCCCATGGGCATGAGGCCGCCCAACGGCGTCTCCGCCTTGTCGGCCCGCCAATGCTTGGGGTTGATCGACAGCGCATTGGGGAACGTCATGGTCGCTTCGACGTGTAGAATGATGCCGAGCTCGCCGCGGCGGATCATGTCGCGCAGCTTCACCATCTCCGGATGGAAACGGCGGTTATAGCCGACGGCGAGCGCGACGCCGGCCTTGCGCACAGCCGCGACGGCGTCTTCCGCCTCGCGCTTGGTGAGGGTGAACGGTTTCTCGCAATAAACGTGCTTCTTGGCGGCCGCCGCGGCGATCACCTGCGCGGCGTGCATGGAATGCGGCGTCGCCAGAACCACGGCGTCCAGGTCCTTGTCGGCAAGCAGCGCCTGGTAATCGGTCGCGAGCCGCAGACGCTTTTGCTTGGCAAAGGCTTCGATCTCCGGCGTGACCGTGCGGGTCGCGCCCGCCACGAAACGGATCGCGTCGCTGTTCTCCGCCGATTCAACCAGCGTCTTGCCCCACCAGCCCAGTCCGACAATGGCTGCGTTGATCACTTTGCTGCTCCCGCGATCTTTCCTGGGTGCGATTTGCTTCGCGTTTTTACTTCGGCCATGTCAGCATGGCGAGAATGATGCAACACAGCATCCAGAACATGCAATATTCGAAACCGCCGACCACCCAGATCCATTTCCTGGTCACCTTGTAGGTCGCCGCGCCGGCGACGAACAGATGGAAAGCGGCGACGGCCGCGACATAAGGCGTATAGATGGCGAACACCAGGCCGATCGTCAGCAATGTCTCGATCGTGCCGGCAATGTACATCCAGGTTGCCGGCGGATTGAACTTGGCGGCCTTGAAGAAATTCAGCGTGGCGGGCTCGGTGAACTTGCCGACGATATGCGGGATGAAGAACAGCCCGCAGATCAGGCGCAGGATGTTGACGCCGTTGGTGAGAGCGAAGTTCTGCATGTAGCCGGACATGACGTGCCCTCTCATAGGTTAGTCCAATGCCGCTGTCATGGCGAAGAGCGAAGCGACGAGCAATCGAATATTCCGCTTTCCCGCCGAGCCGTTCCGCCGCGCGTGCAATGACGGGCGGCCGCCCAATGACGGACCGCTAGAGGACCTCGAAGATCTGATAGACCGGCCCTTCGGGCAGTCTGTGGCCGACGCCGAGGCAGATGACGCTGTTGAGCCAGCCATATTTCTCCGACGAGGTCTCGAACGACCCGGCAATGCGCAGATAGTAGTCCGTCGCCTTGACCGTCTCGCCGCGGGCGATGCGGTCGAGCACCTCCTTCGGGCCATGGCGAATGCCGGTGTAGGACATGCCGATAATGGCGCCGTCGTCGGTCTTGAGCACGATGCGCACGTTGAGCATCCAAACGCCGTCGCCCGGCCGCACCGCCTGCCAGTCGCTGCCGCCGGGCAGGAGCGTGCCGCGCAGGCGCTCGCCTTCGAAGCGGCCGCCGGTAATGACGCCGACGCGCCGGTCGACGCCGGGCGTCTTGCCGACATTGATCGCCGGCTGCACGTCGAGGAGAAGAATGAAGAGCGGGCGCACGCGCAGCTCCGTCATTTCCTTCGGCAGAATTTCGGACAGCGGACGGGTGGTCACCGGCGAACTCCCCTTTTTCGACATGCCCCGGACTTTTGAGCCGGCACCGCGAAACAGTAGAGCATTTCCGCGCCGCGTGAAAAGGCGTTTGGTTGCAAGGCCGGTCGCGGGTTCGGGCGGCGGCGGACCGGAAGGGCATAGGCTCCATGTCCGCGGGCCGGACTGGAAATTGGCCATCGGGGGCTGCAAAGTATGAAAAGGATCACGGGCATCATTGCCCGCAAGCTCGGCGCGAAGTTATGGTGGCAGCCGGAGGGCGCCGCCGTGTGCGCTCGGGATGCTCGCGGATGCGGCCTGAAACCGACCGCGAAATCAAAACTTGGTTCGACCGTGACCGATCATTTCTCCGTAGCCGACAGGGTCGTGGTCATTACCGGCGCCGGTCAGGGCCTCGGCCGGGCCTTTGTCAAGACGTTCGCGGCGGCAGGCGCGCACGTGGTCATCGCCGAACGCAACGTTGAAAAAGCGCGCGCGGTCGAACGGGAGATCGCCGCCGGCAACGGCCGCGCCACGGTTTGCGAAACCGACGTAGCGGACGTGGACTCGGTCAACCGGCTCGGCGCCGGCGTCGAGCGATCGTTCGGCCGCGTCGATGTGCTCATCAACAATGCGGCGATCTTCTCGACGCTCGACATGCGTCCGTTCGATCAGATTCCGCTCGCCGAATGGGAACAGGTTTTGCGCGTCAACGTGACCGGGCCTTTCCTCTGCGCGTGCGCCATGTTGCCGCTGATGCGCCGAAACAAAAGAGGCCGCATCATCAATATCGCGTCCGCGGCCGTCACGCTCGGACGGCCCAACTACCTGCACTACATCGCCTCCAAGGCGGCATTGGTCGGCATGACCCGGTCGATGGCGCGCGAACTGGGGCCCGAGGGAATTACCGTCAACGCCGTGCTGCCGGGCGCGACCTACACGGAAATCGCGCGCAAGACCGTCACCCCCGAGCAGAAAGAACGCATCGTCGCGATGCAATGCATTCCGCGACCGGAGACGCCGGAAGATTTGGTGGGAGTCGTTTTGTTTCTCGCCTCCGACGCGTCGGCTTTCATGACCGGCCAGGCCCTCACCGTCGATGGCGGGGCGACGCATCCCTGAGAGACCAGCCAGCTTCTTCCTTTTTCGGCCGGCGAACGTCTCGCCGCAGCCGCGACGTTGCACTCGGGTCCGCGCCGAGTTGAAGCCAAACTTACGTTCACTTAGGATGGTTCGATCGTTCATCGACTTCGCCAACAAGCAGATTTGGGAGGACGCCCATGTCCAGCATCGTCAAGCGCAGCATCGACGCCAAGACGGCGCAGGCGGCGATCGAGGCCGCCGCCGCCAAGGCGCGGGAGATGGGACTCAAAATGTGCATCGCGGTGACCGACGAGACCGGCGATCTCAAGGCGTTCCACCGCATGGACGGCGCGCCGAAGCTCTCGATTCAGATTGCCGAGGACAAGGCCTATACCAGCGCCGCCTACGGCTTCCCGACCCACGGCTGGTACGACTTCATCAAGGATGATCCGCCTCTGCTCCACGGCATCGTGCACACGCCGCGGCTGGTCGTGTTCGGCGGCGGTTACCCGATCAAGGAGAAGGGCGAGATGATCGGCGCCATCGGCCTGAGCGGCGGCCACTACAAGCAGGACATGGAGTGCGCCAAGGCGGCGCTGGCGGCGATTGGCGCCGAAGTGCCGTAGCCGGGCCAAGCCCGGCGGCTTCACCCCGAGCGGCCGTCGGCAAATCCATAGCGTCTTTCGAAGGCGTGGACGGCGGGAAAGCCCATCAGCGCGTTCATCTCGGCAAAGGGCAGCATCGGCGCTGGGCCACCCGTTCCGATCCCCTGCCGCTTCAGATGATCGTAGCAGAGCTTCAGGGCGCCGGCCGCGGCCAGGAATGCGGTCACGGGGAAGATTGCGATCTTGAAACCCATCGCGCCCAGTTCTTTTATCGATAAATAGGGCGTGCGTCCGCCCTCGACCATGTTGGCGAGCAAATTCGCGCCGCGGAACGTCTCGGCGATCCGGCGCAGCTCCTCGAGGCTCTCCGGGCTCTCGACAAAGAGCACGTCGGCACCGGCCTTGAGGAAACCTTCCGCGCGGCGCAGCGCCGCGTCGAGGCCCTCCGCATATCGCGCGTCGGTGCGCGCCACGATCAGAAACTCCCGGCTCGGCCGCGCGTCGACGGCGACGCGGATCTTGGCGATGGCGTCGGCTTCGGCAATGACGCGGCGGAACTCGGTATGGCCGCATTTCTTCGGGAACTCCTGATCTTCAAGCTGAATCCCCGCCGCGCCCGCCGCGGCGTAGCCGCGAACCGTGCGATCGACGTTGAGAAGGCCGCCGTAGCCGGTATCGGCGTCAGCGATGAACGGCAACGGCGTGGCGCCGGCGATGCAACGCACCCGGTCGAGCATGTCGCTATAGGTCGCGAGGCCGGCATCGGGGAGGCCAAGCGCCGAGGCGACGGTGCCGTAGCCGGTCATATAGAGCGCGTCGAAGCCGATGCTCGTCGCCATCTTGGCCGAAAGGCCGTCATAGACGCCCGGCAGGAGGAGACAACCATCCTTGCGAAGGAGGTCAGACAGTGTGGACACAGACACGTGCTTCTCCCGTTATGGCCGTGCGCTTCGCTCGCAGCTTAGCACACCGGGAGCCGACCGCGGCGCAGGCTTGCGGCCGCAGATTCCGGGATCGAGTCCACCGGCCGCGATGCAGGAGAACGACGCCCTACGCGCGTCTCATTCGGTTTGAATTGGGCTTGGAGCCCGAGGACCGGCGAAGCCGCGCTCAGAGCGGAGCGCGAAAGACGAAGAATGCGCCTCCGGCAATCAAAGCAAACCCGATCACCTGGTTCCAGGTGACCACCTGCTGCAGATAGACCACCGAAAAAATGCCGAACACCGAGAGCGTAACCACTTCTTGAATCGTCTTCAGTTGGGCGGCGGTGTAGACGTAACTGCCGTAACGGTTTGCCGGCACGGCCAGGCAATATTCGGCGAAGGCAAGGCCCCAACTCACGAGTATCACCTGCCAGAGCGGCAGTTCGCGGAAACGCAGGTGCCAATACCAGGCAGTGGTCATGAATCCGTTGGAACCGATGAGCAGCAGGACGGTGAGGAGATAGGGCGAGATTGGCAGGTTCGGCATGGCAATCCACTTCCTAAGAGTTCAGTCAGGCCGCCCGTTAACGCACGGCAAGGCGTATCGTCGGCATTGTCGCCGCCGCTGCGGCCCGGTCGCAATTCGCCGGTATCGCCGGCGCCAGTCAATCCTCGGACGTTGCGCCGAATCCCGTTGCGGTTGAAAATCAGAACCGGAGATTCCGTGTGATGCGCCAAGCCCTCATCGCCACGACCCTGATCCTCGCCGCCGTGATGACGGTGACGCTCGTTCCCGAACTCGTCCGCGCGCAGGGTCAGTCCGAGCAGGTACCGCTGCCTCCGGGCGGCTTTAGGCCGCCGCCCATGGCGCCGATCAAGCCTTACAAGCCGGTCGCGGTCACGCCGCCCCGAGCCTACGACGATCCGAGCTTCATCGCCTTCCGCAAGCAACTCGCCGATATCGCACGACACAGGAATCGTGCGGCCCTGGCCAAGCTGGTCGTGGCGCAGGGCTTCTTCTGGATGCAGGACAAGGATCTCGCCGACAAGCGCAAATCCGGCATCGACAATTTCACCAAGGCCGTCGATCTCGATGCCAAGGACGGATCCGGCTGGGAGATGCTGGCGGGCTATGCCGCGGAACCGACCGGGGCACCCCTGCCCAACCGTCAGGGCATCGTCTGTGCTCCGGCGAATCCGAACATCGATGTAAAGGCGTTCCAAGCCCTCATCGAGGCAACGCAGACGGAACCGCCCGATTGGGGCTATCCGATCAAAGAGGGCGTCGAAGTGCATGGCGCCCCGCGGCTGAATGCGCCGGTCATCGACAAGCTCGGCATGAATCTCGTGCGCGTACTGCCTGACGGCGGGCCGCCGAACAATCCCAATCAACAGTATTTCCTGCACGTTGCCACGCCGTCCGGCAAAGCCGGCTTCGTTACCGGGCAGGAGCTCGCAGGGCTAGGCGGTGACCAGATCTGCTATACCAAAGACGCGGGCGGCTGGAAAATTGCCGGCTATTTCGGCGGCGCCGGAGAATAACTGCCGGTCTTCGCCTCCTATTCCCTCCCGTGTGCACGCGTTCGGCTTTCGCGGGATAGCAAAGGACGCGCGCGCCTATTGCCGTGACGTCATGCGTTCGATCGACTGCGCGGTCTGCCCGAACAGGACGGCGCGCTCCTCGGCGGTGCGAATGCCGCCCTGGCTCGGATTGATCTCCTTGGCCTTGGCGTAGGCGCGCTTGACCGCCTCGCGCGCCGCGATCGTTTCCAACCAGCGCTTGAGGTGGGGAAAGTCGGCGATGCTCTGCCCCTGCCGTTCCCACGGCGCGATCCACGGATAGCTTGCCATGTCGGCGATCGAATACTCGCCGGCGAGGAATTGGCGGTCAGCGAGCCGTTTGTTCATCACGCCATAGAGCCGGTTGACCTCGTTGCGGTAACGGTCGATTGCGTAGGGAATTTTCTCCGGCGCGTAGGCGCTGAAATGATTGTTCTGACCGGCCATCGGGCCGAGATTGCCCATCTGCCAGAACAGCCATTGGATGACTTCGTTGCGGCCGCGCAAATCCTTGGCGATGAACTTGCCGGTCTTGTCAGCGAGGTAGAGCAGAATCGCGCCGGATTCAAAGATCGAGATCGGCTTGCCGCCGCCGGCGGGCGCGGCGTCGACGATGGCGGGGATGCGGTTGTTTGGCGAAATCGCCAGGAATTCCGCCTTGAACTGGTCGCCCTTGCCGATATTCACCGGGAAAATTTTGTACTGCAGTCCCGCTTCCTCGAGAAAGATCGTGATCTTGTGGCCGTTCGGCGTCGTCCAATAGTAGAGATCGATCATGGCAGACCTGCGGTGTGGTGGAGGAACAACGCCTAATGTAGCGACCGCCTAGTGAATATTTAACCCCTCGAGCCGCATGTGTGCCATGTGTCAACAACCGCACCATCTGCCGCCGCCCTCGGGGAACGGACGGTAGTCGCGACCGCCAATTTTCCGGTCGCCGCGGTGATCCTCGGGCTGTTCATGCTCGCCTGTATCGCGAGCGCGGTACGCAAGGATCCGACACAGGGCTTCGACGAGGTGGCGCACGTCTCCTACGTCGCCGAAATCCAGCGCACCGGCGACGCGTGGCCGGCATTCGACAAGCTGCGAATGCTCAACCCGCGCAGCTTCGAATTCACTGGCGAGCCCAATTATCTCAATCATCCGCCGATTTTCTATGCGCTGCTTGCGCTGCTCGGACCGCGGCTTGAGGGCCATCCGTCGAGGTTGCTGGCGCATCGTCTGCTCGACGTTGCGCTTGCAGCGATCGGGCTTGCGGCCCTGCTCGGCCTCGGACTTTCCGCATGCTTGCCGCGCCCCGAGTTTTATGCGTACGCGGTACCGATCGCCTGTATTCCCGTGCTGGCGCCGCTCGCCGGCGCGGTCAATAACGACAATCTCGCTTTCCTCGGCGGTGCCGTCGCCACTTTCGGCGCCTGGCAGGCACTCGCGAGCGGCGGCCAGCGATGGCTCGCAGTGGCGCTGATCGGGGTGGTCGCCGCCGGCTGGGCAAAACTCACCGGACTGGTGCTTGCCGGCGGGCTGGTGAGCGCCGTCGCCGCCTATCTGCTGTGGCGCCGCCATCTGCGTCGGACCTGGATCGTTGCAGTCGCTTTCGCGGCGCTGCTCGCCGCCGCCCCCTATCTGATCTACCTCGCGCAATACGGCGAACCGGTACCAAGCACGCCGGGATTCTACGCGTTCATGCACGGCGAGGTGCGCGCTTTCGGTTGGGACTCCCTGCCGCGAATGTCTTTTCCCGGCTACCTTGTCTGGTTCGCCCGCCAGTTCGTCACCAATTGGATGCCGACGCTGGCGCAGCGCAATTTCGAGCAATACGCGCTACTCGCCATACCGGCGGCGGCGCTCGCCTGTGCGGCCGCGGGCGTCGCGCTGTCGCTGCGCCGGTTGTGGCGCCAACAGGAAACGGCGGCCGACGTCGTGGTGATCGCTGGAGCGCTCGCGATCGCCGTCGCCTTGGTGCTTCACGTCCGCTTCTCTTATCATTTCTACGCCGCAACCGGTTGGCAGGCGGGACCCTATCCGCGCTATTATTTACCGCTTGCCGCTATCGTGCCGCTCGCCGGATTGTCGCTGCTTGCCGCGATCGAGAACCTGCGCTGGCGCAGCGCGCTTTTGGGTTTTCTCATCGCCGGCCCGATCTTCTTTCGCATCTTCGGCGCGCCGCTCGGTTAGCCTCGCACAAGCGAGGCCGAAGAACCGCATTGACCATCGTCTCGAATGAGCTCCGCGCAACGAACCCACCGCGACGGTGCGGCAATTCCCGGCGGCGGCCGAGCAATTCCTTAAGTCAATGTTAAAGCTGGCTCCTCACCATGCGCGCCGCAACAATCAGCCCGACGCGCATGTCGACAATCGACCCTCCCCTCCGCGTCGACACCGTGCCACCGTTGCAGGTGCCAGGGTCGGGGACGCGATCGCGTCTCCAGCTCTATTTGCTCCGCCTGGGCGAGGCGCTGGCGCTGGTGGCCTTCCTGAGCTTCTGCGTGATGTGGGTGCGCTGGCAGATGTCCGCGCCGGGCGTTTCCAAGATATCGGGCGATTTCGTGAGCTTCTGGACCGCCGGGCAGCTCGCGCTCGACGGGCGCGCCGCGGACGCCTATGTGCGGCTGCCGCATTACTTGCTGCAAATGGCCCTGCATCGGGATCCGAGCTGGGGGTATCTGGCTTTCTTTTACCCGCCGTTCTTCCTGCTGGTGTGCGCGGGCTTCGCGCTGCTCGGCTATTTTCCCGCCCTGTGCCTGTGGCTGGCGACAAGCTGCGCCGGCTATGTCGCCGCACTGCGCGCGCTGCTGCCGAAGGATTTGCGCGAAGGCGAACGGCTTTGGGTCCTGTTCCTCGGCTATCCCGCCGTGATGATCAATGCGGGGTTCGGCCAGAACGGATTCCTGAGCACGGCACTCCTGGGCGGAGCCGCGGTCTGGATGGATCGGCGGCCGGAGTTGGCGGGTATTTGTCTCGGTTGCCTGGCCTACAAGCCGCAGCTTGGACTCATCGTGCCGCTCGCTTTGGCCGTGGCGGGACGGTGGCGGTGTTTCCTGGTCGCAAGCGCTACCGTGCTGGTGCTGGCGGCAGCGGCGACATTGGCTTTCGGGGCGGACATCTGGCCGGCGTTCATTGCCGACATGGCGGACGCGCGGCGCAATTGGATGGAGCCGGCAAATCCCTTGTACCTGCAGTATTGGATCACGGTCTTTGGCGCAGTGCGCCTGCATGGCGGGTCGCTGGTGCTGGCCTATGCGGCGCAGGCGGCGGTCAGTGTGGCGGCCGCGGCCATGCTGGTGCGCGCGCTACTGCGGCGGCCGCCCGGCGCGCGGTCAGGCAGAGCGGAGGGAGCGGCGATCGCAGCCTGCGTGCCATTCTGCTCGCCCTTCATGCTGGAATACGATCTGGTGATCCTGGCCGTGCCGATGGCTTGGCTGCTGAGCGAGGCTTTGCGCAACGGCTTCCGGCGCGGGGAGGGTGCAGCCTTGCTGGGAGCATATTTCGCCCCCGTTCTGTTGAAGGTTACGCTATTCGACGACGCGGTGAAGCTCTCTGTCATCGCCGCCGCGGCTCTGCTGTTCGCAGTGGTGCTGCGGCGAATGACGGAAAAACCCGCGTAGCGGTCGAGCACGTGCAGCAGGTCGTGGACGGGTTTTGAGCAGCCGCACTTTCCTCGAATGCGGACTCGACCCATATTGGCGCCATGGCGAGAAGCCCCGATCGACCGAATGCGCCGAGCGGACGCGATCCGGCAAGACATTCGAAAAAGGACCCGGCCAAGCCGACGCGGGCCAAGGCGTCGCGGCCGGACGTACTGCCGCTCGACGCCAAGCTTGCGGACATTCTCAATCCAGGCATCGGGCAAGGCACGGCAGGACCGGGGTCGCAGACGGGTCTGCAGCCGCCGCCGGACAATTCCTGGGACCGCCGCGCCGACTTCGCCAATGCGCACCGGGCGCGCGCCTCGGTGGCGCGCGGCTTTGGTGAGGCGCCACAGCAGGGTTATATCGGCAAGACTCCGGTGCCGCCCGGCGAGCTCGATCCCGATCTGGCCCGCGCCCTCGGCCTCGAGGAACAGGAAGGGGATGCCGAGCAAGACCGCAAGGTGATTACGCCGGACATGGCCCCTGCCCGATTGCGCCTGACCCGATCAAATTCCGGGCAGGCGGGAATGATTGCCGGGCTCGCCAGCCAGCAATCTCTGGACAAATTGTTGCGCGAAGGCCGGGCGGAATTCCGCGAGCACCCCTGGGTACCGCATCGCCCGCCGCGCCCGGACAAGACCGAAGGCGGCCGCCGTCTCGTCACCAAGTCCGATTTCGACCCGAGGGGCGATCAGCCCCAAGCCGTCGCCGAACTGGTCGAGGGCGTGCGGCGCAACGACCGCACCCAGGTGCTGCTCGGCGTCACCGGCTCGGGAAAAACCTTCACCATGGCCAAGGTGATCGAGGAGACGCAACGCCCCGCCCTCGTCCTCGCGCCCAACAAGACGCTGGCGGCGCAGCTTTACGGCGAGTTCAAGGCCTTCTTTCCCGACAACGCGGTCGAATATTTCGTCAGCTACTACGACTATTACCAGCCGGAAGCCTATGTCCCGCGCACCGACACCTATATCGAGAAGGAATCCTCGATCAACGAGCAGATCGACCGCATGCGCCACGCGGCGACGCGGGCGCTGCTCGAGCGCGACGACGTGATCATCGTCGCCTCGGTGTCGTGCATCTACGGCATCGGCTCGGTCGAGACCTATTCGGCGATGACGTTCTCGCTCAAGCGGGGCGAGCGCCTCGACCAGCGGGCCTTGCTGGCCGACTTGGTGGCGCTGCAATACAAGCGCTCGGCCGGCGATTTCTACCGCGGCTCGTTCCGCGTGCGCGGCGACGTGGTCGAGATTTTCCCGGCGCACTACGAGGACCGCGCCTGGCGCGTGTCGCTGTTCGGCGACGACGTGGAATCGATCCAGGAATTCGATCCGCTCACCGGGCAAAAAACCGACGAGCTGGAGTTCGTCAAAATCTACGCCAACTCGCATTATGTGACGCCGCGGCCGACGCTGCTGCAGGCGATTGCCGGCATCAAGCTCGAGCTGCGGGCGCGCCTCGAAGAACTCAATGCCGCCGGCCGCCTGCTCGAGGCGCAAAGACTCGAGCAGCGCACGCTCTACGATCTGGAGATGATGGAAGCGACGGGAAGCTGCGCCGGCATCGAGAACTATTCGCGCTATCTCACCGGCCGAAAGCCCGGCGAGCCGCCGCCGACGCTGTTCGAATACGTGCCGGACAACGCGCTCGTTTTCGTCGACGAGAGCCACGTCACCATCCCGCAGCTCGGCGGCATGTACCGCGGCGACTTCCGCCGCAAGGCGACGCTCGCCGAATACGGCTTCCGCCTGCCCTCGTGCATGGACAACCGGCCGCTGCGCTTCGAGGAATGGGACGCGATGCGGCCGCAGACACTGTGCGTCTCCGCCACGCCCGGCCCGTGGGAACTCAACGAGACCGGCGGCGTGTTCGTCGAGCAGGTGATCCGGCCGACCGGCCTCATCGATCCGCCGGTCGAGGTGCGCCCGGCGCGCACCCAGGTCGACGATCTGGTCGGCGAAGTCCGCGCCGTGGCGCAAAACGGCTACCGCGCGCTCGTCACCGTCCTCACCAAGCGCATGGCCGAGGATTTGACCGAATACCTGCACGAGCAGGGCATCCGCGTGCGCTACATGCATTCCGACATCGACACCATCGAACGCATCGAGATCATCCGAGATCTGCGGCTCGGCGCCTTCGACGCGCTGGTCGGCATCAATCTCCTGCGCGAGGGCCTCGATATTCCCGAAGTTGCGCTGGTCGCCATCCTCGACGCCGACAAGGAGGGTTTCTTGCGCAGCGAGACCAGCCTGATCCAGACCATCGGCCGCACCGCCCGCAACATCGAGGGCCGCGTCATCCTCTATGCCGATGCCGTCACCGGCTCGATGGAGCGCGCCATGGCGGAGACCAATCGCCGGCGCGAGAAGCAGGAAGCCTTCAATGTCGCGAACGGCATCACGCCGGAAAGCGTGCGCAAGGGCATCGCCGATATCCTGCAGAGCGTGTACGAGCGCGACCACGTGTTGATCTCGACCGGCGTTGGCGCCGGCGCCGGCGATCCCGGATCGCGGTCCGGGGCGGGGTTCGAGGCGGCCGCCACCATCGGCCACAATTTCGAGGCGGTGATCGCCGATCTCGAAACCCGCATGCGCGCCGCCGCCGCGGACCTCGACTTCGAGGAAGCGGCGCGCCTGCGCGATGAGATCAAACGCCTGCGCGCCACCGAACTTGCCGTGATCGACGATCCCACGGCGAAGACTTTGCCCTCCTCACAAGGGGGAGGGTCGGCCGCCAAAGGCGGCCGGGGTGGGGGTCCTACGGAGCGCGCGAGGAGAGGCGAGAGCAAAATCCACAAACCCGCGCTCGACGAAATGGGCATTGCGCTCTCCCACGAGGTCGCGCCGCGCCGCTCCGGCTCGGGGCGCGCCGCGCCGCGCAAGCCGAATCTCGATGAAATGGGCCCGGCTATCGAATCCGTCCCGGCGAAAGGCGACCGTTCGGGCCCGCGCTCGACGCTCGGCCGGCCCGGCATGCGCGGCGGCTGGAAGCCACCGCGGCGCTGAGCAAAGTTCCGGCCACCCTGCCCGCTGCGCGGCAGGCGTTTGCAAGTCCGACTTCCGATCGCACGCGCGGCAATGGCACGCTTACGCTGCCGCGCCCGGCCGGCGTCGGCTGGTGCGGACCGCGAGGAACCAGCTTCAGGAGCCCGAGTTGAGCCGGTATCCATTCAAAGGAGGCCCCGCCCATGTCTGCAAAGGAAAAGACGCTCGACGATTTGTTCGAGGATACCCTCAAGGATATCTATTACGCGGAGAACAAAATCCTCAAGGCACTGCCCAAGATGGCGAAAGCGGCGCAATCTGACGAATTGAAGGCGGCGTTCGAAAAGCACCTGAAGGAAACCGCGGGCCACGTCTCCCGGCTGGAGAAGGTGTTCCGGCTGATCGACGCGGCGCCGCGAGGCCAGAAATGCGAGGCGATCGAAGGCATCATCGAGGAAGGTTCCGAGATAATGAAGGAATTCAGAGGCGAGCCCGCCCTTGATGCCGGGCTCGTCTCCGCCGCCCAGGCCGTCGAGCACTACGAGATCGCGCGTTACGGAACACTGAAGCGCTGGGCCGAACTGCTCGGCCTCGACGAGGCGATCGGGCTGCTCGACGAAACGCTCGAACAGGAGAAGCACACCGATCTGGCGCTGACCGAACTCGCCGACTCCATGATCAACGAGCAGGCCCAGGCCGCCGCATAGCGCCAGTTCAACCGTTCCCCATCCGATCGACCGTGACGCACTGGGTAACGACGGCAATTTGAAGCGCAACCCGGACGGTTCGTTCACGCTCTATGTGCGGCGTGACCATCCCGGGCCGGAGCGCGAATCTCATTGATTGCCGGCGCCGTCAGGGCCGTTTACCTCATCATTCGCGCTTACGCGCCGATGTGCCGATATCCGCCGTCGCTGTGGAGCTAAGAAACCCGGCGATCTTTCAGGAACCGCCGCCGCCGGTGCCGCTCGGTTGGGATCGGAGCTTATTCAAATCCTTGGCAGTGAATGTCGGCCTGTTGCCGTACCGAGCCCGCGGCCCGAATCGCCGATCTGATCAAGACCGGCCGGCGCAAGGCGGCGCAAAGGGGGGACGGCGAAGCCGCCGTCCCGTTACGCTTCAATGAGGCCGCGGCATTTGATGCCGCGGAAGATCTGTTTAGCGGGCTTCTAGAGTAACGCCCCAGCTATCGCTTCAATGAGGCCGCGGCGTCGGTGCCGTGGAAACTGTGCGCACTGGGGGCGAGTGGGAGTCCTTACGTCAACTCGCCGAAATTATATATATTGGATAGCTGGGGAGTTAAAGAGGGGTGACACGGCCGTTCAGAATGTGCATTAATACCGCACCTGAACAAAGGACGCTCTCCATGACTAAATACCAAGTGAAAGAGATCGTTTCATCGAACTACAGCCGTTCCGAGCATATTACCGAGGTTCGCACGACAGTAATTCGCGTTGTGCTGACTGACACTGAAAGCACATGGCCAGCCACAGACAACAAACCAGTCGCTCGCCTTCTCTCGCCACTGGATTGCCCGTGATGGCTGCACTTAATTCCCAGACGGTCTCGCTTCGCCGCCTAAGCCCACAGCGCACGTTCGACGATGCCGTGGAGGTCTGGAAGCGTCATATCCTCGGCGAGTCTCAACACCACATCGCCCAGGCGTTCGGCGTGAACCAAGGCCGCATCAATGAAATTCTGAAAGAACGCCGGCATCCGAGAAGCAAAGGCGCTGCGCTTATAATCAATAAAGCTTCATAACAATTCGCAAGAGGAGCGTACCGCACGGCCTCTTCGGTCGCTCTCTGTTACACGCCACAGTTGCCAAAAGCTCAGGCTTGTCGTTAAAATTCGCATCAGAGGGCGCTGAATTATGGCTGATAACGACGCACAGTTTCGGCGGTTCTTCTGCGAGGCAACGTCCTTCAGTCCGCACAGGTGGCAAGTCAAAGTCGCCATCGAAGGTCTCCCGGAAATACTCCCTATTCCGACAGGGTTGGGTAAGACAGAAGGTAGCGTATTGGCGTGGGCGTGGCGACGCTTTGCGCGTAAGGCCGATGAGCCTCTTCATCTCATCTATTGCTTGCCGATGCGCAGCCTTGTCCGGCAAACGGTCGAGCGGCTGCGGGGCTATTTTGCGCAACTCAAGAAATGGAATGAAGTAATCGACATTCCTGTCCACCTGCTTATCGGTGGCGACGCTGATGAAGCCGATCCCGACAAGACTTGGGCTGCGGCCCCAGATAGTCCCTGGGTGCTTGTCGGGACGCAGGACATGCTTTTGTCCCGGGCGCTGAATCGAGGTTACGGCATGAGCCGCTTCGATTGGCCCGTGCACTTCGGTCTCTTGAACCAGGACTGCCACTGGGTCGTCGATGAAGTTCAGCTCATGGGTCCCGGTCTTTGGACAACGGCCCAACTGGACTGGATGAGGCGCAAACGCTTTCGGGGGCTGAAGCCTTGCCGCACCACGTGGATGAGCGCAACCCTGGACGTACAATTCCTCCAAACGACGGATCGAAAGAGAGACGGATGCAATGTCGTGGAGCCTTTCGATCCAGATTTTGAAAGCGATTCAAACGAGGCCCTCAAGCTGCGACGGGCCGCAAGGCGGCCCGTCGAATTACATCAGCCTGCGATGGGAAAGAAAGAAAGACCGCTCCCGGCGGAGAAGCAGATAGAGCAGATCGCTTCCGAAGCCAAAGCTGCGCATGCTACCGGCACGCTGACGCTGATCGTCTGCAACACGGTGAAGACGGCGCAAACCGTCTTTAAGGAACTCAAGACGAACGGGACGCAACCAATTCTGCTGACGTCCCGCTTTCGGGCGGATGATCGCAGCGGAGCGGAGGAGACTCTTCGAGCATTCGAATCACGCCGCAGCGCTAGTCCGACCGGACGTGTCGAAGGAGATGATCCAGGCCTGATCTGCGTCAGCACGCAGGTTGTCGAAGCAGGACTCGACATTTCGGCCTACCGTCTTTGGACGGAGCACGCACCCTGGCCTTCGCTGGTTCAGCGGCTGGGCCGCCTCAATCGCGACGGCAAGGACAACGAAGCCCGCGCGATCGTTTGGAAGATCACGCCGGAAAACAAGCGGAAACACGAAGGCGAAGATTGGATCGGACCGTATCGGAAGATCGCGCTGGATCAGGCGTCGTCGCTGCTCAAGGTCTTCGCACCGTTATCGGAACAGAAGACGGCGGTAGAGGCGCTCGCTACACTTCGGAAGCAAATGCCTAAAGAACTTGACAAAGCGCTTGCGATCCCGCCTGAGCCCTGTCCGCGCGCGCTCGATGTCCACGGCCTGTTCTCGACGGAGCCAGACCTGCACGGCGGGTTTACGGATGTGAGCCGGTTCGTGCGAAACGACGATCCCGACGCCGATGTCATCGTATTCTGGCGCGACTGGCAGGGTAATGCGCCTCCTTCAGGCGATGCTCTTGATGGACCGGCGCTCGATCCAAATGCTGAGACCTGTCCAGTGGTGCTGTGGCGCTTGCAGGAATTCCTGAAGGCGATCCACGCGCGCGCTTGGATTTGGAATGATCGAGGAGTTGGGCGCTGGAACCCAATATCAGTTCGGGACCTGAAGCCCGGCATGACGGTGATGTTGCGCGGCGATGTCGGCGGCTACGACCAGACTCTCGGCTGGACTGGTATGGCCGTCGATCGCCTGACTGATTTGCCCTCACCAGGCCCAGGGCACACGCTGCGCGACGACCGGCGCGCCGAGAGCGGTTATTGGTCAAGTTTGGCGTCGCATATCGCAGATTCGCGATGCGAGGCTGAACGTATCTGCGACGCGCTGAGTCTCCAGGACCAAATCCGAACAGCCGTCATTGAAGCTGCCAGCCTGGATGATCTGGGCAAGTCGCATCCGGATTGGCAGCGCGCGATACCCAAAGGCGGCCCGCTCGATCACGAGACTTTAGCAAAGTTTCCGCCGGTCTTTCGTGTCGAGACTCCAAGCGGCGATGCCGAAAAGGTTCGGCCCTCCGTCGAGACAAAGCTCGCCGGTCTTCGGCACGACAGTCGCCCACTTGCGTTTAGTGCCTTGCCAAACGAACCCGCGGCGGACAGCAAGCTCATCCGCCTGCGGTGGGCGTTGACCCGCAAACTCGATCACGACGAGCTTGAAAGCGTTCGTGCCTTGCCAGGAATCCGATGGGCTAGGCATCGTGACTTTCGCCCGGGCTTACAGGACAAGGGAATGCGGCACGAGGCGGCGTCCGCCCTCGCCATGTGGAGCCAGTACAGATCCTCGAACGAGTCACCACCATATCCGGCGCTTGCCGTTTATCTGGCGGCCGCCCACCATGGGAAGGTGCGCACGGTCTTAAGGTCCATTTCTGGAAAGGGCATGGATGTCTTTGGCATCGGTCTGACGCCTGAGACGCTGCAATTCGATGGCCGAGATTGGCCGATGGATTTCTCGATGGTGCTCGACGGCTCCGATGGCAAGTGGGCCGATGACAGCTTTATATGCGTCGGGCCGGGCTGGACAGGCATCGTCGCCGACTTGCTTGGACCGTGGCGCGGCGAGGCCGGTGCTGCGTGGACGGGTGTCGTGCCTCGTGATGAGCCCCGTGCACTCGGTCCGTTCGCGCTTGCCTGGCTTGAAGCGCTCGTGCGTGTCGCCGATTGGCGCGCGAGCGACCATCCTTCTCACGCCGTCCAGGTCGGGGGCGACGGATGAGCGCGAACCCACAGGTCTTGCCTGTCATTCCCATTCCGGGGCTGCGGCCGACCAGCCTCGGCGCCTATCTCGCCGCGCTTGGCCTGCTAAAAGTGCTGTCGCATCGGTGGCCCGATGTACGGGCAGCCTGGCGCGATGGCGTGTTGCACTTGGTCGGCGGTCCGGCGGACCGCGATGCGCTGGCGGATGCGCTCATGACCGTCGCGGATCAGGCGTCATGGATGCCCTATGAACGAGGATGGGCCGATGCTCAGAAGGCGAGCACGAAAGCGAAATCGGGCGTAAAGCTGGCGCTGTGGCAGGCGGAAGCCAATGAAGCCGAATTGGAGCTGTTTGCCGCCCATGCCGCGCCTGCATCGCGCGTGTTCTTTAATCCGTTGCTGGGTAGCGGCGGCAATGCGGGCAAGCGCGCGTTCGCCGATGGCTGGAAGAAGACGACGGAGGCGCTCCAACCTCCTAAAGCGCCCAAGAAGAAGCGCGCAAACGCCGACGATCGGCGTGAGGCGCTGAACACATTTCTCGACGGTGAGACGTCAGCATGGCAAATGGAGAAACTCAACGCCGCCTCCTGGTTCAGCGACTCCAACAAGCTCTACAACAGCGGCCAGAATCCTTTCAGCGAGGGTGCGATCTCGCCTTGGGCGATGGCGTTCGCTTGCGAAGGGCTCGTTTTCTTCGCAGGGAGTGCATCTCGGCGGCTCGGCGCGCGGACCCGACCCATCGGCGCCTTCCCGTTCGTAGTTGCGGCCGCATCGCCCGAAACACCGGGTGAAGCCGGACGTGATCGGGGCGAGGTCTGGGCTCCGCTGTGGTCCCGTCCCATGACCGCACCCGAGGTCGCCGCGCTGTTTGCGCGGGGGCGGGCCGAAATCGGTGGTCATGGAGCCGTAACGCCTGCCGCCTTCGCGGTCGCTATCACGCGGCGCGGCGCTGATGCCGGAATTGGTGAGTTCCGCCGCTTCGCACTTGGCAAAACTACGAGCGTCAACACCTTTGAGCCGCGCTATCTCGGCGCCACGGCGGTTCCAGCCGGCGCTGTCGATGTGCGATCCGAGGCTTTCGAGTGGATGCTCGGCCTGATTGAAAGTCTGCCTCGCGACCGGAAGGAAGGGCAGCGCTGGCGTTTTGTCGGACTACGCGGTCCTGTGGAGAGCGCACTGGTGAACGCCGCCAGCAGGCCGGACGATACCGAAGCGACGATGGCTTTGCTCGACGCCGCGACCCGGGCGCTGGATCGCGTGGACGTCAATCGATCCTTCCGTGAAAAGGGCGTCTTGTGGCGGCCGCTGCCGCTCGACTGGCTGCCGGCTCTCTTCGGTGGCGACGCGCCCGATATCGAGGCGCGTCTTGCTTTGTCGCTGATTTCAGCCTTTCCGGCTGAATATCCGTTTGCGCTCTATCGGTTCGGTATCGAGTGGCGGAACCAGAGTAGAGACGGGCGGCCAAGAAAGATCTCTTCGTACATTCATCCTAAGACGCCGCCTGCGCGTTGGGTCTGGCGCGCAGGTCCGCTGGTTCGAAATCTCTGTGCGGTTATTCAGCGCCGCCTGCTTGACTGGGAAGATGAGCAAAAGCGCGGCGCGCCGCCTGCACGTAGGCCCATCTCGGCCCGCATGTCGGATGTGGAAGCATGGCTCGACGGCGATGTGGACGAAGCACTTCTCGCTCGTTGGCTCTCTCGGCTGGCGTTGTTCGACTGGGCCTCCATACCTGCCAGCATCCGCCCGCTCTCGCCATTCGACAGGAGAGAGATTGCGGTCCATCCAGCGCTTGCTCTCTATGGCCTCCTTCATCCGCTGTTCGATCTGAGACCAGTGCCGGACAACGGCAGGAACGAGGAGCACGATCTCCTGGCTTCTAATACTGGCGCGCGCACGCCGGCAGCGGCACGCAGGATGGCGGTGCTCATACGTGGCGGCGATATCGAACGCGCCATCGACATTGCGCGTTCGCGCTACGCCATGGCGCAGGCGCCGCTCATGCACATGGATGCGCCCTGGGCGGTTGCCGACCCGGAGCGCCTGCTCGCCGCCCTCGTGTTTCCCGTTTCCCGCTCCGTCCGAAGCAAACTCGTCCGGCGCTGGTTGCGCCCGCAACGCCAAGAAAATGAGGTGATCCATGCCTGAAGAGCAAACGCAACCGCTCACCATAACGCCAGCCGACATGGTGAATCGCGATAGCGACTTGAACAAGAAAATCTTGAAGGGCGGCCCCTTAGTATTAACTGCGACGCTTAAGCCCATCGCGGGCTTGGACCGATTCCAGCCGGCAGGGTTTCCGGAGATCGGCCACGTCATCTACGATGCTCCACGTAAGAATGGCCGCCCCGAGAAAGTCTGCATCGTCGATAGTCCGGCCAGCATGGCGAATCATCTCGAGTCCGTGTGTATGCGCGGCCCCCATGATCTTGAACTCGACGACGATCTCGCAGGCGTGCCTTATCTGCGCTGCGTTACGGATGATCCGGAAACAAAGGCACGAACTCTTCATGCGACCAGCCTAAGCGAGGGTCATCGGATCGCCTCTACCTATTTTCTGGGTGTTCGAAATAAGCAGACAAGAAAGTGGGATGGGAAGAGTGGCCAGAGGGTCATTAATGATAGCAACATAAGCACGTCGGACTTCGGTAGCGAACTGGCTAACGAGTTTGGAATAAAACCGACGGTCAAACCGGACGACTTGCAGAAATCAGCACATCCACCCGCAGAGAAATGGTGGGATGTTTTCAAAACGATCTTCAAATATGACCCGAACGCGCTCGTGCATGGTGTCCTGTTTCCGCAGTATCAGATCAAGATCGCGCGTTTCTTGACGGCGCATCTGGAGGCTTTCGGTGCCGCGCGTGTCGACCGCTCAGGAGTCAAATTCGATCGTCTGGGCAAAACCAACTCAGGCCAGCCTATCTTTGCCGTTGACGATGAAACCGCGAGCAAAATCCGCGCCACCTTCATTCTCGATGTCGCGTTCCTTCGATCCTTCGGCCACACGGAGAAGAAGGACGGTGCGAACGGCGAGAAGGTGCGCGGACTGTCGGAAAAGCAAAAGGAGTTCGTCGCCGCACTCGCCCTCTGGAAGATCGCCCGGCTGTTGAATACCCCGTTCCGCTATCGCTCCGGCTGTCACCTCGAGCTCGTCAGTCTCAAACACGGCGATCAGAACGTTAAGCTAGACGTGAACATGAAAGATGCAGTCAAAAGCGCCGCATTCAGGGCCAAAGACGATCAGGCTCCAATCGTCACTGACGTCTATTGGCCGCATGACGAGCTTTACCGCGAGCCTGAGGACAATAAGACTACACCAAGCGCAACCGAAAGCGGCGCTAGCGACGGTAACGACGACGAAGACGGTGACGACGAGGGCGAGTGAGCGATGCGCATTGTCCTCCAACAGTCGTTTCCGCTCGGTCGTTTCCACGCGACGCTGTGGAGAGCCAGCCCCTTTGACAAGGAACTCTCCGGCGAGTGGCCACCCAGCCCCTGGCGCTTGACACGCGCCATCGTCGCTCGCTGGTATCAATGGCGCCGCGAGACAGCAGGAACTTGGCCCGAGGATGAGCTTGAAAGCCTCATCCGGGCACTGTGTCGTAGCGAGTACCGTTTTTATTTACCGGAACAAGCCCGCCAATCCATTATTTTCCGCCAATATCAGCCGGCTGAGTTCGGGATGGACCCGCCTAATTATAAGGCATTTGAAGCCGAGTTCACTGCAGCGGAAGGCATAGAGCAAAAGCTTAGAGGTATCGCCGAGAGCGTGGAGCGCCACGAATCGTGCCTATTGGTTCTGGTGAAAAAAAAACGTGCTCAGAAACAGGTTGAAGGAATAATCGGAACGCCACTCGGCAATTGGCGGGGGCTCAATCCTGATCCCGGCGCGCGTGGTTACGCGACCAATCTCACCCAAGACAACGCCTGGTGCATTCCACCCGACGAGGACTTGTTTTGGTTCGTCGAGGGGGACAGTTGGACAAAAGACCTTGTCGATATCCTCGACCGATGCCTCGAACGGATTGTCTATTTTGGGCGCGCCGAAGCGTTGACCCGCATACGCCGCACCGATGAAGTGCCGATATCGGAGAATGTGATGCCCTCCGAAAGCAGAACCTCTGCCAGCCTAGTCCCTGTATTGGTTCCACGCCGCGACGCAACGCGGACCGATGTCGAGCGCGTGACGCAAGACCCGTTGGCCGCACGCAACATTCCGCAAGGCGCCCGCTTGCTCTACGCCCGAAGACCGCCGCGTCCGCCTGCCCGAGAGATACTCCGCCGCATGCCCATACGGCCAGACATCCATCTGATCCAATTTGCCCTTGGTTGGGCAGTGGCACCGAAACAACGCGCCACAGTGCGCCTGACCACTCGCTTTCGTACCGCGGTGCTGCACAATCTCATTTGTAAAAAGACAAAAGGAACCACAGCCAGTTGGAGCGACGCGCCTGCTAGTGTTCGCGATGAAATCTCAGGAATGACAGGCAAGGATTCACACGGCGAGCCCCTGCGAGGCCCGAGAGCGCATGCCGAGTTCCTGCTCTGGTGGGACGGTGACGTCCCGACTCGCCTTCTCGTCTGGAGAGGCGCTCGACCCTTCGATGAATATGAACAGGAAGCCATGCTGCGCGCCGCTGCGCAGGAGTTGTCATGGGCGGCGGCTGGACCTGACGCTGAAGCATGGAAGATCAAGCTCGTTCCCCTCGACGCCGCAGTTCCACCTCCACCGGGGTTCAACGGAGCATCAGCAACGGTTTGGCGAACGCTCACGCCTTACGTTCCGCCCCGCCATCATTTGCGCGGCGGTAAGGTCCGAGAGTCGGAGACGATCGAAAATCAGGTCCGCCGCGAGATTACCGTGCGTGGTTACGCGCCGAACACGAAGCTTCTGTCCGTCGAAGAAAAAATCGAGCCGCCAAAATGGGTCGCCGTGCATGTACCAAGGCGCGAAGCTGACGCGCGACTGTTTATCGGTGATCGCCGCGGTTACATGCTTCGTCTCACATTCGAGACGCCGATCGTCGGTCCTTTAAGGCTGGGCCATTCGAGTAGCTTCGGTCTTGGCTTATTTAAGCCTTCTGCTTGATGTCACTGAGATACAATGACAGCGTCACGCTGAAGGTGCGGCGCGCCCTCCTCCTCTACGCGTTGCGCCGCCTCGGCCTCGACGTGCCGCCGGACACGCGACCACCGCACGAACAGCACATCGTCCTGGTCAATCGGAGCGAAATCGCCGCCCTGCATCCCCACGATGCGCCGGCCTGACGCGAAACTCGCGCCGCGATCGGACCGCGCCCGGCCCGGCCATTTTGCCGCCGGCGGCGCGCCGGACACAGCGCACGCCTGGCGCTCCCTGGGGGACTCGAACCCCCGTTTTCGCCGTGAGAGGGCGACGTCCTGGGCCGCTAGACGAAGGGAGCCGCGGTCGGAAATAAACGTGAAGGCGCGGCCGCGCAAGCGCGTTCGCGCGCCGGTCAGGGCGCCGGGACGAACCGGAGGCGCCCGCTGTCCGTGAGCGTCTTGACGTCGAAGGTGCGGATTTCGGTCGAACCGGCGATGTCGAGCGTCACCACGACGTGGTCGCCGGCGACGGCCGTTGCCGTCACCCGCGCGCCTTTCGGCAGCGCAACGATCCTCTCCACGGTCGCCGGCGTCGCCGCCGCCGCCCCGCTTCCGCCGCCATGATAAACGCGGTAGCCGATGACGCCGATCACCGCGGCGATGGCGACGAGCGTGGTGAGGCCAGATGTGATCATCAGCCAGCGCGCCCGCGCGACCATGCGTGCCGCCGAAACACCGGCCGCGGCCACTTCTCCGCCGGCGTGGCGGCGATCGGCGCGATCCGCATCGCTTTGCGGCTCGACGGCGGCTAACCTGCCCATTCAACACCTCGACCATTGCCGATGACATCGTCGCAAAAAACGATCCGCGTCGGCGATCATGAGTCCGGCGAACGGCTCGATCGCGTGCTCGCCGCTCATGTCGCCGAACTCTCGCGCACGCGGCTCAAGGCGTTGATCGAGGCCGGCTCGGTCGCGATCGACGGCAGCACGATCCGTGATCCGAACGCGCGCGTCAATTCCGGCGCCGCGATCCGCATCGCGATACCGGCGCCCGCCGAGGCCAAGCCCGCGGCAGAGCCCATTCCCCTCGTTATCGTCCATGAGGACGACGACATCGTCGTCATCGACAAGCCGAAAGACCTGGTGGTGCATCCCGCCGCGGGACACCGGAGCGGGACCCTGGTCAATGCGCTCATCGCCCATTGCGGCGCAAGCCTCTCCGGCATCGGCGGCGAGCGGCGTCCCGGCATCGTGCACCGGCTCGACAAGGACACGACCGGCCTCATGGTCGTGGCGAAGAACGATCGCGCGCACCGGGCGCTGGCGGCGCAATTCGCCGGCCACGGCCGCAGCGGTGGGCCGTTCGAGCGCGGCTATCTCGCCTTCGCCTGGGGCGCACCCGAGCGCCCGCACGGCACCATTGACCGGCCGATCGGGCGTCATCCCCGCGCCCGCGACCGCATGGCCGTGCGCACCGACGGCCGCGCGGCGGTCACCCATTGGCAGGTGCTGGAGCGCTACGGCGGGCCGAAGGGTCGGCGGCGCCCCGGCGTCGGCACGGGCGCGCCTCGGAGCGAGCCGGTGGCAAGTCTCATCGCCTGCCGGCTCGAAACCGGCCGCACCCATCAAATCCGAGTGCATTTGGCTTCGATCGGCCATCCGCTCATGGGGGACGACCTCTATGGGCCGGGCTTTCGTACCAAGGCGGCTTTGTTCCCGCCGCCGGCCCGGGCCGCGCTCGCCAGCCTTGGCCGGCAGGCCCTCCATGCCCATATATTGACTGTCGTCCACCCCGTGAGCGGCGAAATCCTTCGGTTCCGATCGGAACTGCCGCCCGATCTTGCCCGTTTGCATGATAAGCTGGCGGCCATCGGGCTGAATCTAGCGATAGGTAAAAGTTAGCAATTTACCGCCCATTGAGCGGGATCAAAGCGGCGTCGCGCCGAAGTGATGCCTCTTTGACTTTCACCGGCCCGATTCGACCGTTATGCTGCGGGTGCGAACGACCTTTGCCGTCGGCTCGGGAAGCGACGGCACCATTCGCCCGCCGCGTGGCGGGGGCGTGAATAATGAATAATGGAGGGCGCTGTCATGGCCCACACTGCAGCGTTGCCGGTTTTGTCGGGTGAAACCGGCCTGACCAGGTACCTCGACGAGATCCGGCGGTTCCCCATGCTGGAACCGCAGGAGGAATATATGCTGGCCAAGCGCTGGCGCGAGCACGGCGACCGCGAGGCGGCGCACAGGCTCGTCACCAGCCATTTGCGGCTCGTGGCCAAGATCGCCATGGGCTATCGCGGCTATGGCCTGCCGATCTCGGAAGTGATCTCCGAAGGCAATGTCGGGCTGATGCAGGCGGTCAAGCGCTTCGAGCCGGAGAAGGGCTTCCGGCTCGCGACCTACGCCATGTGGTGGATCAAGGCGGCGATCCAGGAATACATCCTGCGCTCCTGGTCGCTGGTGAAGATGGGCACCACGGCCAACCAGAAGAAGCTGTTCTTCAATCTGCGCAAGGCCAAGAGCCGCATTTCCGCGCTCGACGAGGGCGACATGCGGCCCGACCAGGTCAAGCTCATCGCCAAGCGGTTGGGCGTGACCGAGCAGGACGTGATCGACATGAACCGCCGGCTTGGCGGCGACGCCTCGCTCAACGCGCCGATCCGCGAGGACGGCGATTCCGGCGAATGGCAGGATTGGCTGGTCGACGACAGCGCCAGCCAGGAGACCCGCCTCGCCGAATCGGAGCAGTCGGAGAACCGGCACAAGGCGCTCGGCGAAGCGCTCACCGTGCTCAATGACCGCGAGCGCCGCATCTTCGAGGCGCGCCGGCTCGCCGATGAGCCGATCACGCTCGAAGAACTCGCCGACGAGTTCGGCGTCTCGCGCGAGCGCGTGCGACAGATCGAGGTGCGCGCCTTCGAGAAGGTGCAGAAGGCGGTGAAGAGCCGCATCACGGCGATGGAAAATCCGCACCCGGCCGTCGCGGCCGCGGTTCATTAATCGTCATTCCGGGGCCGAGCGCAGCGAGGAACCCGGAATCCATACTCACAGTCGTTGCAACAAACGTTTCGGATTTTCGGAACCTTCGCCAATCGTGGTTATGGATTCCGGGCTCGCGGGCTTTGCCCGCGCCCCGGGAACGACAGGCTTGATCCTGCGGCGCCAGCGTTTGGCTTTGGACGTGTTCAGTGCCACGGCGGCGCGAATGAGCGCCTTCAACGCCTTTTCATCGAGCTTGTCGCCTTCATGGATATCGATGGCGCGCCTCACCTTGCCTTCGAGGCTGGAGTTGAAGAGGCGTGAGGAGTCCTTGAGCGAGGCGCCCCGGGCGAAGGTCAGCTTCACGACAGCCTTGTACGTCTCGCCGGTGCAGATGATTCCGGCGTGCTCCCACACCGGAACCCCGCGCCATTTCCACGCCTCGACCATTTCGGGGCAGGCCTCTCTGATGAGGCTTCGCACCCGCGCGAGCGTCTCGCCGCGCCAGTCATTGAGTTCCTTGATGCGCGCGTCGATCAGCCGGGGGGCAGAGGTGCTCTCCTTTGCTTTGGTTGCGGCGCTCTTGCTCTTCTTCATGATTGCTCTTTCATGGTTGTCGTCGCTCCGGTCACTTGACTGCCGCTATGCCTTTGATCCTGATCGCAAAGCGCCAGCGATCGTCAGGTTTGGCAACATGCATGAATTTTTGGCGTTGATGTCACATTGGCGACCTCCGGCTCGTCATGCAGTCAGAACCCCGACGAAAGGAAGCGAACGATGACTGCCCAAACCATGAACGCCAACGATCTGTTTGCCGCGGCCCCCGAGCTCATGAAGAAGTGGACCGCCACGTCGCTCGCCGTCGCGTCGAGCCTGGAACCTGCCCTCGTCCGGCTGGTCGAAATCCGCGCCTCTCAGATCAACGGCTGCGCCAATTGCATCAATATGCATGCGGCGGAAGCGCGTGAGAAGGGAGAGACCGAGCAACGCATCTACCTCTTGTCGGCCTGGCGCGAGGCCCCGTGCTACAGCGAGCGCGAACGCGCTGCGCTCGGCTGGACCGAGGCGCTGACAAGGCTGTGCGAAGGACACAACGAGCTTGACGGCGCCCGCGAAGCCCTCGAGCCTCACTTCGGCAAGGAGGAGCAGGTGACGCTCACATTGATGATCAACATCATCAATGGCTGGAACCGCATCGCGGTCGGCTTCCATCAGTTCGTCGATCCGGCTGAAGCCAAGGCCGCCGCGGCCAAAGCCGTCGAAAAGCCGGTCGAAAGGGCCGCCGCGTGAGGGCGGTCAGATGATAGCAAACGCCGCCACCCACGAGGACGCAGCGGAAAGCTTCGACCCGCTGCGTCCGAAGCTCATGCGGGTTGCTTACCGCATGCTCGGCTCCGTGGCCGACGCCGAGGATATGGTGCAGGAAGCCTTCATCCGCTGGATGGGAGCCGAGCGGCGCGAGGTGCGCGAGCCCGAAGCGTTCCTGCGCCGCACGGTCACGCGCCTGTGCCTCGATCAGCTGAAATCGGCGCACCGCCGGCGCGAGACCTATGTCGGCCCGTGGCTTCCCGATCCCGTCGTCGAAGACGAGGCCGAGGAAGACGTCACCCTGCCGCTGATGTTGGCGCTCGAACGGCTTTCCCCGCTCGAGCGGGCCGCTTTCCTGTTGCACGATGTCTTCGGGCTTGCTTTCGAGGAAGTCGCGGCCACCGTCGGCCGCGAGCCGGCGGCCTGCCGTCAGCTCGCGGCGCGGGCGCGCACCCACGTGCGCTCGGCGAGACCGCGCTTTCAGGTGGACAAGCAGCGCAGCCTGGAGCTGGCCGAGGCCTTCTTCACCGCCTCGCGCAACGGCGACATGAAGGCGCTCGGCGCGATGCTCGCGGCCGACGTCAGCGCGCATTCCGACGGCGGCGGCAAGCGCCCGGCTGTCCTGCACCCCATCATCGGCTTCGACGCCGTCATGACGGCCCTCCAAGCCTTGGCGGCGCTTTTCCGCAAGCACGGCTCGACCCTCGTCCGCACCGGTTTCATCAATGGCCTGCCCGGCTTCGTCACCCGTGAGGCTGATGGCGAACTGCAGACCACCGCGCTCGACATCGAGGGCGGCAAGATCGCGGCCATCTATGTGGTGCGGAATCCGGACAAGCTGCGGCATTTGCATTAGCTGCACCCCCGGTCGAGGAGCGCATGCGATGGCTTGCCGCTCCTGCTCTTCTTCGTGGTTGTTGTCGCCTTCTTCATGGCTGTTGGCGCTCGGCTGTCATTTGAGTGTCGCTCCTCGGCGCGTGGTACCATCACATTGTCCAATCGGACTACCCTTACTCCCCCAACGCACCCTTCAGCGGCCGGCGGCAGGCGAAGATCACCGCGCCTGCGAGCGCTGCGATGGCGGCGACCATCAGGAAAAATTCCGGCTTCTGCATCCGGCTCCAGAAACTGCCGAGCCAGCCGGCAAGGAAGCCGCCGGCAAAACTCGTCGCCAGCCACACGCCCATCATCATCGACAGCATGCGTGCCGGCGCGACCTTGGTGACGAGCGACAGCCCGACCGGCGACAGATATAGCTCGCCGATCGTGAGCGCGACGAAATAGCCGAACAGCCACAGCCAACTCGCCTTGTCGGCGCCTGCGTGCCACGCCGCGGCCATCATGATGAGATAGGCGATGGCGACGCCGCCGCAGCCCAGCGCCATTTTGTCGATCGTCGAAGGCTCGCTGCCGCGCGCCGTCTGCCGCGTCCACAGCGCGACGATGAACGGCGTGAAAGCGAAGATCATGAAGGGATTGAAGGCCAGGAACCAGGTGGCCGGAATTTGCGCGCTCAGGCCGAAAAGGTTGATGGTGCGGTCGGTATTGGCGTCGGCCCACAAGGTGATCGTGTTGCCCTGCTGCTCATAGGCCGCCCAGAACAAGGTGGTGGGCACGACCAGGATGAGAATGGCGATAACGGCGCGCCATTCGTCGCGGTCGAGCGGCCTTCGCTCGCCTCCCCCTGAAAGGGGGAGGTCGGCGACGATAGGTCGCCGGGTAGAGGTCATGTCCGCCGAGCTTGACCCCTCCCCGGACCGCCTCTGGCGGTCCGACCCTCCCCTTTCAGGGGAGGGTGGAAGGTTGGCGATATCCGCCGGCAACAGCGGCAGCGCGTACAGATAAATGGCAAGCCCGATCAGCATGCCGACGCCGGCGGCGGCAAAGCCGTAACGCCAGCCCGCCTCCTCGCCGAGCGTGCCGCAGACGAGCGGCGCCAGGAACGCGCCGACATTGATGCCGACATAGAAGATGGAATAGGCGCGATCGCGGCGCTGATCGCCCGGCGCGTAAAGCCCGCCGACCTGGGTCGAGATATTCGGCTTGAAAGCGCCGTTGCCGAGGATGAGCGCCAAGAGCGCAAACAGGAAAAGCCCTTCGACCGCCATCATGAAATGGCCGATCGCCATGAGGATCGCGCCGATCACGACGGTGCGGCGTTGACCGAGCAGGCGATCGGCCAATATTCCGCCGAAAATCGGCGTGAGATAGACGAGCGCCGTGTAGAAGCCGTAGATCTGCGAGGACAGCGGCTGCACGTCGAGCGGACCGAATATCGCTTCAAGGCCGCTTTTCACGCCGGCAAGGCCGAAGACGTTGCCGGCGTGTTGGGGCATGAGCAGATATTCGGTCATGTAGAGGACGAGCAGCGAGCGCATCCCATAATAGGAGAAACGCTCCCACATCTCGGTGGTGAATAAGAAGGTGAGACCACGCGGATGGCCGAACAGGTCCCGGCGCACGGCCCGACCATCGGCCTGGGCGACAGGGTGGGCAGATTGAACGCGCTCGGCCAAGACGGCGGCCTCCACATTCTCATTGTCGGCAATCGTGAGTATAAATCGACCATCAGGACAAGCGCGTAAGTTCGACCCGGCAGGCGTCGCGCTTCAATCTGCTGAGGAGAAAAGGCGTGAATAAATTCGGTATTGGTCAGCCGGTGCCGCGACTGGAGGATCCGCGCTTCATTACCGGCCGCGGCCGTTTCGTTGGCGATATCGATCTGCCGCGGCAATGCTACGGCGTCGTCGTCATGTCGCCGCATGCCCACGCCCGCATCAAGCGCATCGACACGGCGAAGGCCGAGGCAGCCGCGGGCGTCGTTGTTGTGCTCACGGGCGCCGACGTCGAGGCCGACAAGCTCGGCGGCTTGGTGCCGTTGATGCCCGAAGATTTAGGCGGTCCCAAGGGCTATCGCACCCTGCGACCGATCCTCGCCAGCAACAAGGTGCGCGCGGTGGGAGACCGCGTCGCTTTCGTCGTGGCGGAAACGCTGCAGCAGGCGCGCGACGCCGCCGAACTCCTCGACATCGACTACGAGCCGCTGCCGGCGGTGGTCAATGTCGAGGATGCGGTGAAGCCCGGCGCACCCGCCGTGTGGGACGAAGCGCAGGACAACGTCGCCTTCACGCTCACGATGGGCGACAAGGAGGCGACCGACGCCGCCTTCGCCAAGGCCGTGCACGTCGTCTCGCTCAAGCTCAACAATACCCGTGTCATCGCCAACACGATCGAGCCGCGCGCCGCCATCGGCGTCTATCATCCCGACAGCGACGGCTACACGCTTTACAACACGTGCCAGCATCCGCATGTCAGCCGCGCGTTTATCGCCGCCGGCCCGCTGAAAATTCCGGAGAACAGGCTGCGCGTCATTTCGCCCGACGTCGGCGGCGGCTTCGGCATGAAGAACGGCGGCTATCCCGAGGACGCGCTCGTGCTGTGGGCCTCACGGCGATGCGGCGGCCGGCCGGTCAAATGGGTTCCAACGCGTTCCGAAGCCTTCCTCGCCGATTCGCACGGGCGCGATCAGGTGGTGACGGGCGCATTGGCGCTCGACGGACAAGGGAGAATTCTCGGCCTGCGCGTGCACGCCCTCCATTCTATGGGCTCGCACGTGTTCGAAGCCGCGACGGTGGTCCCACTGAGCGTCGTACGGCTTTCGCCCGGCGTGTACGACATCGCGGCGGTGCATGCAGTCGCCAAGGGAGTGCTGACCAATACGGCGCCGACCGCGCCCTATCGCGGCGCCGGGCGGCCGGAAGCGACCTACTTGATCGAGCAGTTGCTCGACCGCGCCGCGGGCGTCATTGGCCTCGATCCGGTTGAGATCAGGCGGCGCAATTTCATCCCGGCCGCGGCGATGCCGTACACCACGCAGACCGGCATGACCTACGACAGCGGCGATTTCGTCCACGTCATGGACCAATGTCTCAAGCTCGCCGATTGGAACGGCTTCCCCGAGCGCGCGGCGGAATCGAAGAAGAACGGCAAACTGCGCGGCCGCGGCCTCGGCTATTTTCTGGAGGAGGCGGCGCTGCTCAACGAGCGCATGGAACTGCGCTTCGATCCCAGCGGGGCACTGACCATCATCGCCGGCACCCACTCGCACGGCCAGGGCCATCACACCGTGTACACGCAGATGGCGGCCGAATGGCTCGGCGTGCCCTTCGAATCGATCCGCTTCGTTCAGGGCGACACCGGGCAGGTGCTGTTCGGACGCGGTACCAAGGGCTCGCGCAGCATGCATGTCGGCGGCAACGCGCTCAAGCGCGCCGCCGACGCCATCATCGAGAAGGCCAAGCCCATGGCGGCGATGATGATGGAAGCGGCGGCCGGCGACATCGAGTTCAAGGACGGCAGCTTCCGCATCGTCGGCACCGATCGCGCGCTGCCTTTGACCGAAGTGGCCAAGGCGTTCTACCGGCCGGTTTTCCTGCCGCCGCAATTCGATCTCGGCCTTGAATCCTCCGGCACCTTCGCGGCCGAGCCGCCGAACTATCCCAATGGCTGCCACGTCTGCGAGGTCGAGATCGATCCGCAGACCGGCGTCGTCACGCTGGCGCGCTACGCGGCGGTGGACGACGTCGGCAAGGTCTTGAACCCACTGTTGTGCGAGGGCCAGATCCACGGCGGCGTCGCCCAGGGCGTCGGCCAGGCGCTCATGGAGCGGATCGTCTTCGATATCGAGGGGCAGCTCGTCACCGGCAGCTTTCAGGATTACGCCATGCCGCGCGCCGACGACTTCCCCGAGCTGCGCTCCGAGCTGACCGAGGTGCCGGCGCGCACCAATCCCCTCGGCGTCAAGGGCGCGGGCGAGGCCGGCGCCACCGGCGCCCCGCCGGCTGTGATCAGCGCCATTCTCGACGCGCTCAAGCCGCTCGGCATCGATCACATCGACATGCCGGCCACTCCGGACCGCGTCTGGGCGGCGATCAACGGCCGCGGCGTTACCAAGGCGGCCGCGGAGTGAGAGAACCGCAGCGTGCACGGATGGAATCGGCAGGCCTGTCGCGTGGGATTGCGAGAATCGATCCTATCCGGCATTGATTCTACAGTGCGACGCAAATCTGCGCTGGGTCAAACTTTCACAAAGCAAGAGCAGGCGCCGTGAGCCGCCGGGCACAATCTCCCAGCTATCGGGACCTCACCAGTCCTTTGCAGGCGCTGCGCGACGCGATCCTGCTCCACAATCAAGGGCGGCTCAACGAAGCGGAGCAACGCTACCGCGTCGTGCTCGCCGCCGACGACCGCAATTACCAGGCGCTCTATCGCCTGGGCTTGATCCATCTGCAGCGTGGGCGATTCGGCAGCGCGGCCGACCTTTTTCGCCGCGCGCTGAAGGTCGAGCGCCAATCCGTCGACGCGCATCATCATCTCGCCGTCGCCGTCTCGGGATTGGAGCGGCATCAAGAAGCGATCCGGCTTTACCAGGCCGCATTGGCGATGAAGCCGGACTACGCCGAAGCGCACAACAACCTCGCTCATTCGCTGCAAGCGCTCGGCCGCAACGAGGAGGCGATGGCGCATTACGAGAAAGCGCTCGCGATCAGACCGGACTATGCGGAGGCGAGAAACAATCTCGGCGTCGTACTGCAGATGCTGCAGCGGCCCTTGGAGGCCGTCCGGCATTACCAAAGCGCGCTGGCGCTGCGACCCGATTATGTCGAAGTGCACAAGAATCTCGGCAACGTCATGGGGCTGCTCAACCGCCATGAGGAGGCGGCCGTACATTTTGAACGAGCGCTCGCGCTGCGATCCGACGACGCGGAAGCGCGCGTCGCTCTCGGCAACGCGCTCATCAAGCTCGACCGGCCGGACGAAGCCGTCGCGCATTTCCGCAAGGTTCTTGCGCTAAACTCCGCCAATGTCGATGCCCGCAACGGTCTCGGCGCGGCGCTGAACATGCTCGGCCGCTCGGAAGAAGCGATCGCCGAGCATCGGTCCGTGCTCGCGATCAAGCCGAACGACGTCGAGGCCCACAGCAAGCTCGCGGACGCGCTGCTGGCGCTGGGTCGATTGCAAGACGCGAACGCCGCGAGAGAGCGCGCCGTCGCGCTGGCGCCGAGGAAAGCGGGCTACTATTGGAATCTGGCCAATTCCAAGCGATTTGCCGAGCACGATCCGCACCTTGCGGCGATGGAAGCGCTGACCGGCGTGCTGTCCTCGCTCAACGCCGAGGAGCAGATCGATCTGCACTTCGCGCTCGGCAAGGTTTTGGGCGACATCGGCGCTCACGCGCGCTCGTTCCAGCACGTGCTCGCGGGCAACGCGCTGATGCGGCGGCGCGTCGTCTACGACGAGGCCAAGACGCTCGGCCGGTTCGAGCGGATGCGCCGGGTCTTCACCACCGAGTTGATGAGCGAAAAGCGGGGACTCGGGGATCCCTCCTCCATGCCGGTCTTCATTATCGGCATGCCGCGCTCCGGCACGACGCTGATCGAGCAGATACTCGCCAGTCATCCGCAGGTCTTCGGCGCCGGCGAGCTTCGCGACCTGGCGGCGCTTGCGGAGCAAATCAGCGGCCCGGACGGCAGCACCGTGCCCGAGGCGATTCCGACGCTGTCGGGCGAGCGACTACGTCGCCTCGGCGCCGATTACCTGGCCGGGGTCCGGCGGCTGGCGCCGGAAGCCCGACGGATCACCGACAAGATGCCGGGCAATTTCGTGCTGGCCGGCCTCGTTCATCTCGCCCTACCCAATGCGCGCATCATTCATGCCTGCCGCGATCTGCGCGACACCGCCTTCTCCTGCTTCTCGCTGCTGTTCGCGCGCGGGCACGTCTACAGCTACGATCTGGCGGAGCTCGGCCGTTATTGCCGCGCCTATCGGGAGCTGATGGCGCATTGGCACGGAATCATGCCGGGCGCGATCATCGACGTGCACTACGAGGACATCGTCGACGACCTCGAGCGACAGGCGCGGCGGATCGTCGCTCATTGCGGCCTCGCCTGGGATGACGCTTGTCTCGACTTCCATCGAACGGAGCGCTCGGTGCGGACGGCGAGCGCGGCCCAGGTTCGCCAGCCGATCTACCGCAGCTCGATCGGGCGCTGGCGGCGGCATGAAGAGCTGTTGCAACCGCTGCTGCAGGCGCTGGCGTGAACCGTCGAACGCCGACGGCGGTCTTCTCCACATGTGGCCGCTGGTTTATTCTGCACCTATAACCTCTCGTCAGGAGCACGGTCATGCGCCGATCGCATGTCGTGGCACTCGCGGCCGTGGCGCTGCTGGGCAATGTCGCCGCCGCCAAAGCGGGGCCTTGCACGGGCCAAATAGTGATACTCGAGCAGGAAGTCGGTAGCTTTACGCTGGGTCCGGCAGACGATCAGAGCACACGGCAGCGGCAGCCTGCGGTGGGGCCGGTACCGAACGCCGCGAGCAGGGCGAACGCCGATGCCGCCGCGGCGCTGGCGCGGGCCCGACGAGCCGACGCCATCGGCGATGTCAACGGTTGCAACAAGGCCCTCGACGAAGCGCGATTCCTTTACGGCATCCAATAGCCGGGGCGTCGCGGAAAACCGGTCTCCGCTTTCCGGGTCATGCTCTATTGCTCGACGGCGATATCGGCCAACCAACGGGGGGTAAATTCGTCGTCGTATCTGGCGGCGAACGAAGCCGGCCCGGTATGGTCTGAAACGTCGGCCGCTTCCGAAACTTTGCCATCGACGGCCGCCACGCCTTTGTCGCCGTCGACGATTTTATCGGCAGCCTCCGCGCCTTTGCTATCGGCGGCTTCTATGCCTCTGATGTCGAAAGCTTCCATCCCTCCGCTACCGGCGGTCTCCGCGGCGGCCCCGGCGGCTTCCCGCTGTGGATTGCCCGGAACCGCGGCCTTGGTCAGATGGGCCTTGCCGCGCGGAACGGCGGAATCATGGGCGATGTGAGCGGCGACCACCGGCGTCTTCCAGATCTTGTCTGCCTCGCAGCGGATAATCAGATCGGTGATCGCAGTTTCGATCGCCTCGCGCAACGCGACCTCGGTCAATTCGGCGACCGTACCGGAAAAGTCGGCGTCGAGCGCATCGCTGAGCGAGGGATATTTGAGCAGAAGCAGGTTCGGATATTGACCGAACGGAGCGGCACGGTTGTGCGAGAATATGCCGGCGGCGACCGAGTCGATCGACTTGTGGACGGTCACCGACTCGACGACCTCGGCGGTCTGCGCTTTGACCAGGCGCATCGTGACGCTCACGAAGTTCCTGTTGGTGTTGCCGCCGCCGCCCAAACCGAGCCAATCGGCGGTCTCATTGCTGGTCAAGACCGAACGCTCGAACGTAATGACGCCGCCGTTGAGGATGTAGTCCGCCGGGCGAAGCGGCACGATGTCGGTGGTCTTCTCGCCCTTCTCGGCCTCCGCCCTGATCGATCGTTCGCGGGCTTGGTCGGCGTCGCGGGTGCGATCGACGACGTCGAACCAACGGCCGTGGCCGGCGGACTTCAGCGCCTCGATCACCAGCGAGGAGGCGCCTTGGGTGATCGCCGTGGACAGGTCGGCGACGACCCCGCCGGGCCGGCGCTGTCCGGTGAGGTCGGGAAAATCATAGACGGCGACGGTGATCGGACGGCGCGGCGCCGGCAGATTCTCCAATGTCGGGGCGGTTGCGGTCAACGGGCCGACGATCGGCTCCGGACCATATTGCGCATTGCGCAAATACGGGCCGCTGCAGGCGGCGAGCAAGAGCGAGAACAGGCAGGCGGCCGTCGCGGCAATCCGCCGCCCGAGAATCTTTTGCGCCGATCTGCAACCCTCAACCCGCAAGTGCCGACTCCTTAATGAATCGCAAACGTCGCGACGGTCGAGTTAACCTTTCATTTTATGGTAAATAGAGCGTTAATGCGGACCGTGCGGCGCCGGCCCACGCGATCATCGCGGCAATGACCGATCGGAATGAGTCTCGCGCCGCCCCGCGTGCTGCGGAGCGGCGCGTCTTCGTCAATCGGCAGCTTCAATCAGAAGCCGGTGTGAGACCGGACATGATTGGTCGGCAAAACGGTCGCAATCTCGGTGAACGGAGGAAGCAGGCCGTGATGGTTCGATATGCCGCCGATTGGCGACGGCTTGCGGCCCGTGCTCCATGGTCCGCTGCTCGTGACCTGGTTGATGGTGGACGTGTTGATCGCGCCGACTTGCCCGACCGTGGCGGCATTGTTGAGGCCGCGCTGGTTGATGACGCTTTGATTGGTGGTGCCGTTTTGGTTGACCGCGGCGACGTTGTTCTCGCCGTGCTCGTTGATGAGCGTCTGATTGCTGCCGCCGGTCTGGTCGATGGTCGCGGTGTTGTCGCGGCCGCGCTCGTTGACGATGACATCGTTGGTCTTGCCGGTCTGATCGACCGTGACGGTGTTGTCGCGGCCGCGCTCGATGACATCGACGGTATTGTAGTTGCCGGCTTGAACCGACGTCACCGTGTTGCTCTTCCAACGTTCTATGACGTACAAGACATTGTTGGCCGCTCTTTGTATCGCGGAGACGTTTCCAGGTGCGACCATTATGCCTCTGGTTTGCGCCGTGGCGGCCTTTGCCGGCAGCAAGGCGGCGAGCAAGAGCAGCGAAAACGCCAAACGACTTTGCATGATCGTCTCCCAACCTTTGTTGTCATCGACCTGGAAGTCGAGATAACAGATTGGGAGCGATGCTCGTCATTCATCCATTATTAACATTACCGGCAACCGGCGGCGCGGGCATCGTAAACGCCTCGCGTCGACAAGTCCGCCTCCGGATTTGGTTCGGAGCGGTAACCGTTCTCCGTCCGGATATGCGATGGAACAACAACCTGGATCCGGGACGGCGACTCGAAGATCAAGTCATCCGCTGAAGGACTCAGCGCGCGCCCGGCGCCGCGTCCATTTGGATGACGGTGGCGCTGTTGGTCCCGCTGTGCTGCTCGATGCGTGTATAGCCGGGACGCTGGTCGATCCGCACCTTTGCCGAACCGGGATCGCCGCTCTGCACGACCATTGCGGTGTTGCCGCCGTTTTTCACCCGGCTGTTCACCGTGTTCTCCGCGGCGTTCGCCAGCACGGGCACAAGACCCATAGTCGCGGCAATGAGCGCAAGCTTGAGCTTCATATTCACACCTCTTGGCATCACACGCCCGCATTTATCGCGGCGCGGCGATTGCCGGCGCCGGTTTCCCGGTCTCAGGCGGTCGACCGCGCTCGTGCGCCGCGACCGATCAATCCCCTCCTCACTTTCCCGACTGCGAGATGGTCGAGTGATTGAAGCCGCCGATCTGCCTGATAGAAGCGGCGTTTGTGCTGCCGACTTGAGTGGTGGTCGTGGTATTGGCGCCGCCGATCTGCGCGGCAGTCGCGGTATTTGTGATGCCGGTTTGGGTCAGTTTCGCCGACGTCGTGCCGCCGATCTGCGCGGTGGTGACCGCAT